>JAMPCH010000060.1 GCA_023666265.1 Roseburia sp. | reverse complement strand
GCTTTGCGCCGGCTCGGGCGCGCTCGGCGCGGGCGTCTCGACCTCGACCGTCTCCTCCGTTTTACCGATGACCTTACCCGAAATATATTTCGCAAGCTCGAGGCTTATGACGGATTCAAATTCCGATTTGATGACCCCGTCGATCGTGAGGTCAAAGTCGATCGTCACGATCTCGTCGTCGGGGTCGATATTCTGGACCTCGGCGAGATTAACGCTCTCCATGACATAGGGCGTCGGGGTCGATATATCGACGCTCACGCCGAGGAAGTCGGAGAGGGCGGTCGCGCTCGCGCCCATCATCTGATTCATGACCTCGGAGACGGCGCTGATATTGAGTTCGTCAAACTCAAAGTCGGGCGTGACGACGAGCGGCATACCCATCAGCTGGTTTAAAATGAGCTGGACGTCGTCCTGTCTTAAAACCATCAAGTTTGAGCCGGACAGCCCCTTAATATACTCGATCTTTACACAGACCGCAGGCTCTAACTTTTCCGTTTTGAGATCCCGCAGGTGCGTTAGCTGGACCCTCGGCGTCGTGATCCATACCTTAGCGCTGAGAAGCTCGGACGCGGCGGTCGCGGCGCTTCCCATGCTGATATTCATCACTTCGCCGAGCGCGTCCTTTTCAACATCGGAAAGAACAATTTTGTCCATTCGTTAAACCTCACTTCTGTACACAGTTTCGATTTTTACGGCCTTATTCTGATTTAAAGTACCCATTTTACCGTCAAACCACGGTTTATTGTCGATCTTTAAGACGACGTTACTGTTGATATTCTTATCGAGGGGGATAATATCGTCCACCTGGAGGTTAAGAATATCCGCGACGTCGAGGGTGATCTCGCCGAGTACCGCCGTTACGTCGAGCGACGACTCGTTAAGCGCCCGCATGATCGTCTCGCGGCGCTCCTGTTCGCGGCTCGCGTCGAGCCGTCTCACGCTCCGTACCGTCTTGGAGACGTATTTTTGCATGACCTCGTCGAGATTAAGTACCGGCATCGAGATCGTCACGATCGTCTTTGTGTCGTTGACGGCGACCTCGAGACAAACGATGATCATCGTGTCGTCATAGTCGACCGCCGAGAATACACGCGAATTGGTCTCGATATTGAGTACCGTCGGCGTGACCTCAACATAAGGCTCCCAAGGCTCGCGGAGGAGGCTCGCGAGATTATTGATGATCTTTTGGACGATACTTACCTCGATCTCGGTGAAATCGCGATCCGCGTCCTTATACTCCCCGCGTCCGCCGAGTAGGCGGTCGATCAGGATATAGGTGAGTGAGTTAGACAGCTGGATGATCGTCGGGGTATTATCGATCTCGTCGTCGTTGACCCCGAGGTCGACCGTCCCCATCATGACGTAATCGGGCAGCCCGTTATTAAACTCAAAATATCGCTGTTCCTCGATCGACTCGAGACTGACCTTACAGTACAGTCGAAGCAGTCCCGTTAAATATGAGGAAAGAAGCCGCGCATAGTTGTCGAAAATACTGTCGAGAACCTTGATCCTCTCTTTTGTGAACTTTTTCGGCGAACGGAAGTCGTATTCCTTCGCCTCGGACTTTTTTTCGTCCTTACTCTCTACGACCTCGCCGGACATCGCGCTGTTTAAAAGCGCGTCGATCTGCTCCTGCGTCAGGGTTTCCGCCAAATCCTGTTCACCTCTCTTTCGATCTTTGCTTTTGGTTTTATGTCCTATTATAATGATGTGTTTTTATTTTTGGGGAAGGAGGATCACCCCTCCTCCGCCGCTTCGTCCTCCGAGGCTTCTTCCTCGACCTCGATCGGCTGTAAAATATCCTCGGGGATCTCCGTGATCGGGTCGGAGAAGGTCGGCCCCGCGTAATCCGCGTCGACCTCCGGCTCATAGGGGATCTCGCCGTTATACTTATCGTCGAGACCGCTGATGATCTGTTGAACGGTATCGGAGCTTACGCCGCCGGTCGCCTCTAAGCGGTCGATCTGGGTCGACTCGGAGTGGAGGATACCGTAGTCATACATGAGGATATCCTGGAGGATCGCGGTGTCGCTCACCTTCGCGTCGTTACGGATGATGACAAGCTCGACGCGGCGATTTTGTTGCCGCCCCTCGGGGGTACTGTTGTCCGCGATCGGGTCATAACAGGCTCGCCCCTCGGGGATATACTTCTCGCTCTCCATAATGACTTGGAAGTCCATATACTTCACGACGGAACAGGCTCTCGCCGCCGACAGATCCCAGTCGTTGACGGCGGACAGTCCCTCGGCGGTATGTCCCTGTACGCGGATATTTTTAATATAGTCGCGGATCGCCTTTAGCCCCGGCATAAATTCGCGGAGCGCCGCGCGACCCGACGGGAGGAGGACGGCGCTGTCGCCCTCGAACATGATCGAGTTATTAAAGCGGATCGTGATCCGGTTCGACGAGCTTTGAGAGACCTGGATCGCGTCGGAGTAGTTACTCGACGCGGCGGTCATCGTCGCCCAGACAAAAAGCTCGTCATAGTTATTCGGTAAGCCGATCCCGTCCTCGTTCGGATTTTCCTGCGTCCCCTCACCCGCGTTCGCCGGGGCGTCGGAGTTCCCTTCTTCGTCGGTGACGCTATCGGTCGTGTCGCCGATATCCTCCATGACGAAGGGGTTGATATATTTCCCTTGTGAATTAAACGACTGGAATATGTACTGGAACTTCGTCTCATTCGGAGTAGAAGCGTTATACAGCAGAACGAAGAAGCAGAGCAGGAGCGTAACCATGTCCGAATATGTCGCCATCCATTCGTCCAAGCCCTTTTTCGCTTCCTGTTTCTTTTTCGCCATGCTCTCGCCCCCTTTGCTCTTTTCGCCGACCGGGCGTTTCGTCCGGGTCGGTCTTTACTTATTTTATTTTTTATCCTCGGCTAAAATTCGAGTAAGTTTCGACAAACCCGGGACAAAAGAGCGGGGAATATGAACCGCTCTTTTATTTTACCACATTTCGTCCCTTTTTGCAATTCTTTTTTTAAAAATGACAAAATTTTCCCGAAATTTTCAGCTGAATTTACTCTATGCGCCGGTTATTCCGAACCCGAGCCCGAGGTCGCCTCGCTCTTGGGGAGCATAAACTCGAGCTTCTCTTGGATCACGCGCGGGTTAGAGCCCGCCGCGATCGCGATCACGCCCTCGATGACGATCTCCATACAGAGGATCTCGGCGTTATGAGTGTTTTTTAGCGCCGCCTCGAGCGGAGTAAAGATAACGTTAGAGATCAGCGAGCCGTAAAACGTCGTAATAAGCGCCGTCGCCATCGCGCTACCGAGGTCGCCGTTATCCATGTTATTAAGCATGATTACGAGACCGACGAGCGTACCTAACATACCGAAAGCCGGCGCGAGCGAAACGCCCTTCCCAAAAAATTCGCTCCCCTCGGCGTGACGCTCGGACATAAAGTCGAGCGAGTCCTCGAGCATCTGGCGGACCTTCCCCGGGTCGTTGGCGTCGACGATGAGCATAAGCCCCTGTTTCATAAACGCGTCCTCGCATTTATTCGCGCTGTCCTCGAGGGCTAAAAGCCCCTTACTCCGCGCGACCTTGGCGTATTCGACGATCTGGTCTATGTATTTATGGGGGTCGTACTTCGGCGGCGCGATCGCGATCTTAAAAAGCTTTGGGATCCGCTTTAAAAAGGATAGCGGCGAGACCGCGATCAATACGCCGAGCGTACCGCCGATAACGATCGCGAGTGACGGTACGTCGATAAACTGGCTAAACTCACCGCCGTTCATGATCCCGAATACGACCATCCCGAGCGCGAGGACCCAACCGATGATAATTGTTAGATTCAAGAGAGGTTCCCTCCTAATTTTTTGAAATAACGCCGTTCCCGTCGGCTTAGAGAAGCCCCGTACCCCTATATATGGCTATATGGCGCGGGATTTCTCTAAGACGGCGAAAACGTAAAGATTTCCTGCCGTCTTGGCTTTTACTTTTTTGAGCTTTTTCGGAATTTTTCAGCTCTCGCGTCCGCCCGGCTCTCTCGTCCGCTGGCGGCAATAGCGGCTGAAGGCGGCGATCTTTTGTAAGATCTCCTCCATATTTTCCTGTACGATATAGGTGTTCCCGTTCGTCATGGTGATGACGGTATCCGGCGTTTCCTTTACCATTTCAAAGAAATTCTCGTTGAGCATGAGCTGTTTCCCGTTTAATCTCGTTAAAACGACCATAACCGTCCTCCTTAAACCATGCCTGCGGAGACCGCAGTCCTTCCATTAAATAATAATATAAGACAAGATCCTACAAAATTCCCCGATATTTCCCCGCGCGGGGAGGGCTAAGCGCCCTCCCGGGGGAAATGCAGAAAGGAATATATATTACCGCTTGAGGTTCACAAGCTCCTCGAGCATCGAGTCGGAGACCGTGATAACTCGCGAGTTCGCCTGATAGCCTCTTTGGGTAATGATCATATCCGAGAATTCCTGAGCGAGGTCGACGTTAGACATCTCGAGCGCGTTGGATACGACGCTCCCCGCGCCGTCCTCGGTCGGGATCTTGACCTGCGCCTCGCCCGAGGCGAGCGATTCCTGCCAAAGCGACGTACCGACCTGGTTAAGACCCATCGGGTTGACGAAGGTCGCGAGGTCGATCCGCCCGAGGAGGAGTAGCCCGTGTACCGCGTGACGGGCGTAGATCACGCCGTCGCTGTCGATCGAGACGTTGGTACAGTCGTCGATCTGCTGTTCCGCCGCGACGCGTCCGTCGGTCATCGTGACCGTACTGAGCGCGATCGCGAGGTCGGAGAAGAAGTTATCCTGACCGCCGTCGAGCGTCGTCCGCGCCGTCGAGCCGTTTAACGCCGCGCCGAAGTCAAAGTCGCCGAAGTCGCCCTCCGTCGCGAATTCGCCCTCCGCCGTCCGGGTCGTAACGCCGCGCTCGATCCCGTCTACGTCCGCTACCTCTTCATACGTGACCGTCGCCGCGCGCGCGCTTACGGTGATACTCTTATTCGAGTCGCCGCCCGCCGCGAGCGTGATCTGCGCCTGGATCTCCTCGAGAGTCGCGCCCGTCTCGGGGATCGTGATCGTTAAAACGTCGCCGCGCCACTTCGCGGTCACGGTCCCTTGACCGCTTTGAGTCTTTAGGTCGACCTCAAATTTATTCCCGAACGCGCCGGGCGTATCCGCCTCAAAGCGAAGGTCGTAGGCGAGAAATTCACCCGTCTCGTTCCCGTCGTCGTCGAGGATCGCTTGGGTCAGCTCGACGATATTCGACGCTTGGGTCGCCATGATCTCGTCATAGCTCGGGACGGAGTCCATCTCAAAATTGAGGGGAAGGACGCCCTCCTCTAAGCCGATACCGCCCTGTTCGATCGCGTTGTTGACCGCGTTCTGAAATTCCTCGAGCGCGACGTTAAACGCCGCCTCGGTCGCGAGCTGGAGATTTTGGAGCGTCTCGTTATCGGGCGGATCGCCCGCGCCGAGCTCATAAGCCTCGACCGCCGCGATCGTGTCGGCGTAGTTAGTGTAAAGATCCTCCATCGCCTGATGACCGAAGTCCTGAGAAAGATCCATATAGATGACGATGTTCGAGCCGCTTCTTGTCGCGAAGGGGGTATCGGAGTCCACGATCGTAAAGGAGAGATTTCCCTCCTCGCCGTATGTACTCGCCGAGACCGTTACGCCATAGCCGTTTACGGTTTTAGACGCGCTCGCGATGTTGTTGTCGACGGGGGGGATACTTAAATTGATCCGCTGAGACTGACCCGTCTG
This sequence comes from Roseburia sp., assembly GCA_023666265.1. Lineage (GTDB taxonomy): Bacteria > Bacillota > Clostridia > Oscillospirales > Ruminococcaceae > Ruminiclostridium_E. The sequence goes on along the minus strand of JAMPCH010000060.1, from coordinate 10,219 downwards.
AACGTTTGACGGATCGCCCGATACGCCGAGGACGATATAACCGTTCGGGTCGACGAGGTTCCCATAGCTGTCGACCGAGAAAGCCCCGTTACGCGAGTAAAAGACGTTCCCCGCGTCGTCCATGACCTGGAAAAATCCCTCGCCCTCGATCGCCACGTCAAAGACGTTATCGGTATAGTTAAAGCCCGACTGACCCATGACCTGGTTGACCGTACCGAGGCGAACGCCGTAACCGATCTGAGTCGGGTTTTTACCGCCCGAGGTCGCGTCGCCCGAGGTCGCGCCCGCCTTCGTCTGATAGTATACGTCTTTAAAGGTGACCGTCCCCGCCTTATAACCGACGGTGTTTACGTTCGAGATATTGTTGCCTACTACGTCCATTCTCTGATTGTGGGTCTTCATCCCGGCCACGCCGGAATAGAGTGATTTCATCATAGCGTTTTAGTCCTTTCGTGCCGTCGCCTTGTTTCCGTCTCTCAGTCGTTCGAGACGGTATGAAATCTCTTTGGAGATTTTTTCTCCTCAGTCCGATTTAGATGATAACGGCGGAATCAATGTTTGTGAAAATGTTTCCTTTTAAGTCGTCGGTCGATAGCGTCGTAATGACCTTATTGTTTTTTACGCTTACGACAAAAGCCGTACTGTCCACGAGGATTAGGCTCTCTTCGCTGCCCTTTTCGGCGGCGAGCTCTACCCCTCGGTTTAACCGCTCGATCTTTTCGTTCTCCGATACGTCGATCCTGCGGCTCTCGAGCCTACGGATCGCGTGCGCCGAAAAGTCGACCTGTCTGCGCGACAGTTCTTCGCCGAGCGCGTGCGCGAAGCTGTTCTCCGCAGTCGTTTCGTTCGTCTCTCTTACGCGGGGAGCGCCGCCCGTCGTAACGCTTATCGCCGACGCGTTTCTCTGCGCTAAATATTCGCTGATAAGCATTTTTTTGAAATCTCCTTTCCTATGGGAGGATTGTGTTTTCTCCGAAAACACGACGGGTTTGAAAAATCTTCGATTTTTCAAACAAGTCCTTTCCCTTGGGGAATTGTGCTTCCTACGAAATCACAACGGGTTTGAAAAAATTCCCGTTTTCCCATTTTGGCGCTTAATTTTCTCCGAAGAGGCTGTAAAGCTCGCTCGCTTCCTGCTCGGTGACCCAAGGCTCTTGTTCGCTTACCCAAGTACCGTCGCCGTTTCCTTGTTCGGTCGTGGTGGTCGTGGTCTCGGGGTTCTCGGGCTGAACCGCCTCGATCCCGGTCTCGTCGTCGTCCTCGACTAAGTCGGGGATATCCGCGTCGTCCGTCCGATCGACGTTCGACCCCGCGAGCTCCGCCGCCGTCGTGTTATCCGTTTCGGTCGTCTCGGTCGTCTGTACCGCAGTACTTCCCGTCGTTACCGCCGAAGCGATCTCTTCTTCGTCATAATCCTCGTCTACCGGGAGCTTCGTCAGGATACCCGAATCGTCCGTTACCTGTACGATCTCGGTCACGTCATAAGCGTATCCGTTCACGATCACGCGCACGTCGCCGTTCTCGATCTCGAGCGAATCGACCGTTCCGCGATCGAGTACGATCTCGCCGTTTTCGTCGGTCGCCTGTACCATAACGGTCTTCCCGAGGATACTTGCCGCGAAAGCGCCGTAATTCCCGAGAGAGGTGTTCGTACCGCCGACTGTTGTGTCGCCGACCGCGCCCGTGTTTCCGTGGAATTGCTTGATCGCGCTGAGCTTATAGCTCTTCCCGTTTACGACGATCATCGTTTCGTCGCCGTAGTTGACCGACTCGACAACGCCCGTTATGAGGTCGTCCTTTACGCTCCCCTGGACGGTCACCGTCTGTCCGACTAAGCTGTTGGCGTAGTTCTGTTTTTGTAGGGCGAAGTTGTCCTGCTGCGCCTGCATCGCCGAGAACGAGGCGAGCTGGGAGATAAATTCCGTGTTTGAGGTCGGCTCTAACGGGTCTTGGTTCGACATCTCGGCGACCAAGAGCTTATAAAACGAGTCCATCGTGAGATCGTTCCGATCGTCGGTAAAAAGATCCTTATATTTCTCATAGTTGCTCGCGCCGGTCGCGATACCGTCTAATGGTGATGTCAGCATAAATTATTATGATCATTCCTTTCCTCTGGAGGCAGTTTGTGCCGAGAGGATTTGCCGAGGCACAAACAACGGGTTTGAAAAATCTTCGATTTTTCAAACTTCACTCCTTCCTATTACATTATAGCTGTTGTAAGATCTCAAGGAAATCTTCCCCGTCGTCCTCGCGCTCCTCCGAGCGCTCGTCCTGTTGTCCGTAAGGATTTTTACTGCTCCCGTCATAGCTGTCCTGCATCAGCTGAGCTTCCTCGCGTCCGCTCACGACTTGATACCGTTCGAGCTCTACGCCGTTCGACTTCAGCGCCGAACCGATCTGATCCTCGCGCGCCGCTAAAAGCTGGCGGGTCGCGTCGTTCTCCGCCGCGATATTTACCTGTACCCGTCCGCCCGTACTGATGAGCCTAACGGTGATCTTACCGAGGCTCTCGGGGTTTAATACCATGGTAAATTCGCTCCGCCCGCCCTCGAATGTCTCGCTCCGCGCTAAAAGCTCGTCGGTGAGCTGTCTCTCGGGCGATAGGGTCTCCGCCCGCGCCTCCGACTCCTTCGGGAGCTCGATCTCGCCGATCTCCGCTCTCTGCGGGGTCGCCGCCGCGTTCGTCTCCGCGCCCGTGAATTGCTCCTTCCGCTCGTCCGTCTCGCCGCCGTTTAAGATACGGTCGAGTTCTCCGCGTCCGTCCTTGTGGTTCGGCGATAGCGCGAGCTCTCTCGCGGTCGGGTTCATGGCTCGGGTCGGGGCTTCCTCCGCGCCGTTTTCGGCTTCCTTCCCCTCCGGGCTTTGCGTTTGTGCTTTGGGAAGGATCGATCGCGTCCGCTCCTCCCTCTTCTCGGGTACTTGCGTTAGCTCCGCCTTGGTCAAGCCCAGCTCTTCTCTCGCGCGGTCTAAGATTTCGTTTAACCGCTCCTCCGCCGTCCCAGGGATCGCCTGTTCCGAAGCGCGCGTTTGTCCGCGCTGCTGCGGGGTCGCGCTCTCCGCCGCGTATGCGATCGGGGCTTCGATCTGCGCTTCCCGTATAACGGTCTCGCTCGCGGTCGTCTCCGTCGTCGGGGTTACCGCTTCGCCGAGCGGTTTCACCTCGGGTAGGTTCTCGTCCGCTCTCCCGTTCGGGATCGCCTCTTCGGGCGTTTGCGCCGGCTCAAGCTCCTTCGTCTCGGGTTTTGCTCCTTCGTCGGTCGGCTCGGGCTGATCCTTCGCCGCCTCGGCGAAGCTCGCGCCGATCTCGGGGGAAGCGGTCTCATCGCCGATCTCCCCGACTTCGGAATCTTCGCCCCTTGCGCCTTCGCTAAAAGCGGGGTCGGTCGGGAAGTCCTCCGCCGAAGTCTGTGCCGTTTCCTCGCGGTATACGCCGCTGATCGCGCTCATCTCGACGGAAATATCCCGTACCGAGAGCCGCATAGTCGACTGTTCCGCCTGTCCGCCGAGCATCACCGTTAAAAGCTGCATGGCGAGACTGATCGCCGCGTCGCCGTCCTCCGCCTCCTGCCGTTCCTTTAAGAACCTTAAGAGCGCGTCGATGATCTTCCCTTCCTCGTCGTCGTCGTTCCCGTTTGACAGGGTAACGATCAACTCGCGAAGCTGTGCCTCCATTCGGACGCCGACCGCTCCGTACTCCTTCGACGAGAGGGAGAGGAAAAGATCGCCGAGCGCCGCGTCCTCCGGCTTGACCGCCGTCTCGTCCGTCCCGACGAGCGCTCCCGCCGCTTCACCCGGAGCTTTCTCCGCCCCAAGCGTTGTGACGTTCGCCTCGCCGCCCGCGCTCTCCGTGATCGCCGCCGCTCCCGACGGGTCGCTAAAGCCAACTTCTTCCTTACGAACAGGTTCGGTCGTCGGGGTCGCGCCTTGCGCCTCGCGCGTCTTGGATAACGCGTCCCGCGCCCCGGATCGCTCCGCTTGTGAGCCGACCCGCGTTTCGCTCTGCGCCTTCGGGGTCGCCCCCTGCGTCGCGCCTTGCGCCGCGTACACACCCGACAATACCCGGGAAAATCCCGAGTCTCCGCCGCCGGAAGCGACAGCGGACGAGCCCTGACGCACCGAAGCGACGCTTACGGTGGCCGTGCTCATGGTCGTTTTCAACACACTGCACCTCCTTTCTGTTCGATTGTCGCGGTATCGCCGATACGCGGAAAAATCCGCCCGCTTTACGCCTTCTCAAAAAACCGACAAAGCCGACGGCTTTACGCGGAATTTTTCCATTGAAATAAAGCGGTATTGGTGATACCAAATCCATTATACACAAAATTCCCTCAAAAGTCAATTCTTTTCCGCAATTTTTCTTGCATTTTCACGGTAATTTAAGGGAAAAGCGGCAAAAAATTCCTTTTCCCCCGCGCTCTTTTCGTCAAAACGCCGAAACCTCGCAAAAAAACGCGGGGAATTTTCCCCGCCCCGCGATCGTTCCTTTTTTAACGATCGAAAATTGCACTTGTTGGAAAAAGGAACGATAGCCTGCCCACTTAATACCCGGGAACAGGGGCTGGGAGGAGTTTAAAGAAATCTGAAGTAAAAATGAGAGGAAATGTCTTGAGAACCGAATTGATACCGGTTCGATAATGTGGTTTGTGTAAAAACACTATGGGCTTGATGTAGAGGGCGCAGAAGGAACATCCCAAGAGGGTATCGCTATAAAATTTATGCCCGATCAGTAGTGGTTGTACGGGAAATTCCTTAATCTCCGCTGACGAAAAACCGTAAGCGAGGACAGGCAAACAAAATGCGCCGTCTAGCTAAATCCCCCGAGCGGAAACCGTCCGACCCCGTTTAAGGGCATACAAGTTCGAAAAGCCCTTAAACGGGCTGAGGACATTTCCGCGAGGGTGACTTTCGGTTCCTTTGGTCAGCCAAAGGAACAAAAAAATTGCCGCAGTTTACCAAAACCGCACTTGTTGGAAAAAGGGACGCAAACCTTCCCGTTTTAACCTTGCCCAAAAGACCTTCTCGTCTCAATCGACAAAAGAAACAACCCCTGCAATCTATCAAACCTACACTTTGCTCTAAAAAGAAACGATAGCTCCCCTCTCCCACTCCTTCCCCAAAAGAACACCCGCCCCCACCGCCCGCTATCGGTATTTAACCTCAAGCGAAGGTGGGGGCGGGGACTTCGCTCGCGAAGTCCGGCGGTCAATTGTGCGGTGTTGCCTTAACCCTGCGGCTTTTGGCGAACCTTGATATGCACCTCGCGGAGCTGCTGCTCGGTGACCTCGGTCGGCGCGCCGAGGAGAAGGTCTTGGGCGTTGGAGTTGAGCGGGAAGGCGATCACCTCGCGGATACTCTCCTCATCGAGGAGGAGCATGATCAGGCGGTCGATCCCGAACGCCATACCCGCGTGCGGCGGTGCGCCGAACTTAAACGCGCTGTACAGCGCGCCGAATTTCTCAGCCACGTCCGCCTCGGTATAGCCCGCGATCTCAAAAGCCTTCACCATCACGTCGATGTCGTGATTTCTGACCGCGCCCGAGGCGAGCTCGACCCCGTTACATACCACGTCGTACTGATACGCCAGCACGTCTTGGGGGTCTTTGGTCTCCAGCGCCTCGAGCTCGCCCTGTGGCATGGAGAAGGGGTTATGGGTAAAGATCGGCTTCCCCGTCTCCTCGTCCTCCTCATACATCGGGAAGTCGACGATCCAACAAATCTCAAAGCGGTCGTTGTCGATCAGCCCCATACGGTTCGCGACCTCGGTACGGATCTGTCCCGCGAATTTTTCCGCGTTCTTTTTATTGTCCGCGATGAAGTAGAGAACGTCCCCCGCCTCGAGCGAACAGCGGGCGATCAGCTCCTCGCGGTCTCCCTCGCGGAGGAATTTATCGATCGGTCCGTTAAACGAGAGGTCGGCTTCTACCTTAAAATAGCCGAGTCCCTTCATGCCGATCGAGAGCGCGTATTCCTCCATGCTTTTAAAGAAGGTCTTGGACTTCTCCGCCATCTTCGGGACGCGGATCGCGCGGACGGTCTTGTTACAGAAGGGTTTAAAGCCGCTGTCGACAAAGCGGTCGGAAACGTCCACGATAAAGAGCGGATTACGGAGGTCGGGCTTATCCGAGCCGTATTTTAACATCGCCTCCTCATACGGGATACGCGGGAAGGGGGCTTTCGTAAAGGATTTTTTTCCGAATTTTTCGAGAATTGCGGGAAAAATTTCCTCCGCGGCGGCGAAAACGTCCTCCTGTTCGGCGAAGGACATCTCGAGGTCGAGCTGATAAAACTCGCCGGGGGTACGGTCGGCGCGCGCATCCTCGTCGCGGAAGCACGGCGCGAGCTGGAAGTATTTATCAAAGCCCGAGACCATATAGAGCTGTTTAAAAATTTGCGGCGCTTGGGGGAGCGCGTAAAAGCGCCCGTGGTGCTTACGGCTCGGGATGAGATAGTCCCGCGCCCCCTCGGGCGACGAGGTCGAGAGGATCGGGGTCTGGAGCTCTAAAAAGCCCATTTCCGTCATCTTCTCACGCATAAAGCTCATCACGCGGGAGCGAAAGACGATATTTTCGTGTACCTTCCGATTCCGCATATCGAGGAAGCGGTAGCGTAAGCGGATATCCTCGCCGCTCTCTCTCGACGACGGGATCTCAAAGGGGAGCGCCGCCGAGACCTTCCCGAGGGTTTCGAGCGTTTTCGCCGCGAGCTCGATCGTCCCGGTCGCGATCTTGTCGTTAAAGGTGCTTTCGTCGCGGCGAATGATCGTCCCGTCGATCGAGACGGCGGCCTCTTTTTTGACCCCCTCGAGGAGGGCTTCGTTCTCTTGGAGCGTGACCTGTAAAACGCCGTAATGGTCGCGTAGGTCGATAAACTGGATCCCGCCGTGGTCGCGGATATTCTCGACCCAGCCCGATACGCGGACGGTCTTCCCGATGTCCGCCTCCGAGAGCATGGCGGTCGTATGGTCGCGGTACTTGTTTTCTCTGAAGCTCATTTTCTTTTGTTCCTTTCCGGCGCTTTTCGCCGTTTTTGTTTTATTTTATTTGGGGAAGGCGTGCGTCTCGCCCGCTTTGGTTTTATCCCTACTCCTTCAGCTTCTTCTCGAGCATTTCGCGGATCGCGTTCGGGGTCGCCTGACCCTTGAGCGCCTTATTCGCCTGTCCCATAAAAAAGCCGAAGACCTTCTGCTCGCCCGCGCGGTACTGTTCGGCGGGCTTCGGGTTATTCGCGATCAGCTCGGCGATCACTTTTTCCAACAGGTCGCTGTCCTCCTTGACCCAGTAATTTTCTTCGTCCGCGATCGCCTCCGGCGTTTTCCCCGTCTCGAGCATCGTCTTAAAAATGTTTTTATAGTTATTCTTATTGATCTTATCGGTGTCGCCGTATTTTAAGAGCCGCGCGACCTCGTCGGGCTTAACGCTTAGGGTCTCCATCGACATTTCGCCGAGGTTGATCCGCCGTAAAAACTCGCCGAGCATAAAGCTCAGAACCGACTTGGGGTTGTTATAGGTTTTAAGGACTTCCTCATAAAAGTCACAGATGTCCTTATCGGCGATGAGCGTGTCCGCGTCCGCCTCCTTCATACCGTGTTCGGTCATATAGCGCTTTTTCCGCGCCTCGGGAAGCTCGGGGATACTCTCGCGGATCGCCTCCAGCTCCTCCTCGGTAAAAATGATCGGGGGGATGTCCGGGTCGGGGAAGTAGCGGTAGTCGTGGGCGTCCTCCTTTGAGCGGAGGGTCGAGGTCTCGCCCGTCGCGTCCGAGAAGCGCCTTGTCTCCTGCTCGACCTTCCCGCCCGATTCGAGGATCTCCGTCTGGCGGTAAATTTCGTATTCGATCGCGCGGGTAATGGCGCGGGTCGAGTTGAGGTTTTTAAGCTCCGCTCTTGTCCCGAGCGTGTCCGATCCCTTCTCCGCGAGCGAAATATTCACGTCGCACCGAAGCGAGCCCTGCTCCATTCGCCCGTCACAGATCCCCGCGTATTTAAAGAGGAGGCGGAGCTTCTCGACGAAGGCGACGACCTCCTCCGCGCTGTGAAAGTCCGGCTCGGTCACCGTCTCGATGAGCGGGATACCGCATCGGTTATAGTCCGCGAGGCTCACCCGCGCGGCGTCGTCATGGACGAGCTTCCCCGCGTCCTCCTCGAGGTGGATACGGTTGATCCTGATCGTCTTTTCCCCCTCCGAGGTCGTGATGTCGACGTGACCGTCCAGACAGACGGGACGCGGCATTTGGGAAATTTGATAAGCCTTCGGGAGGTCGGGGTAGAAGTAGTTCTTCCGATCCCATTTCGTGAAACGCGAGATCGCGCAGTTCGTAACGTACCCCGCCTTGACGATGTATTCGACCGCTGTCTTGTTGAGAACGGGGAGCGTCCCCGGGAGTCCCGAGCAGACGGGACAACAGCGGCTGTTCGGCTCGCCGCCGAACGCCGCCGAACAGGTGCAGAATACCTTCGACTGCGTAAGAAGCTCCGCGTGGATCTCAAGCCCGATCGTAGGATAATAAGCTGACATTTTTCTGTTTCCTTTCTTTTGTGGGGGAACGCGAGATTTATTAAGAGAATTATAAGAGAATAAAAGAATGATTAACTTTAGCCGGGGCGCTCTGTTGCAAGCGCTTTATTTTGCGCCGCGTCCGTGCGGCGCTTGGGGCGCTTGCTATGCGACATCCTGTCGCACCCCGGACCCCACTTCCTTTTGTGCCAAAAGGAAGCGAAAATCAATATTGTATTATTATACTTTCAGCAAATCCGTAAGACTGTAATATTTTTTAGGTTATCGCGCAAAAATCAAATCATAAATTGTCGAATTGCAGAAAAACGGTTATTCTCCGAAAAGCTTTTCTAAAGATTATTAAAAGTTTAGGTCAAGCCTTTTCAAAGGCTTGTGGGGGTTTCGGGGGCGAAGCCCCCGCTTTAATATTACCTTCTTTTTAAACTTCTCTTATAAAATCTCAAAAAAATCTCTTTTTAATCTCTCTTCTCATAAGCGTCGGCGATCCGTAAGAGGGTGGGTTCGTCAAAGCGCTTCCCGACGAGGCTCATCCCGATCGGTAATCCGTCGCGGTCAAAGCCGCAAGGGACGCTGATCGCGGGGAGGGCGGCGATATTGACGGTAACGGTACAAATATCCGCCGTATACATTTTAACGGGGTCGTTATCCTGTGCGCCGATCTTATAGGCGACGCTCGGGGCGGTCGGGGTGAGGATCACGTCCGCCCGCTCGAATACCTCGTTATACTCCTTAATGATCTCTTGTTTGAGGGCGAGCGCCTTCCGATAATACGCGTCGTAATAGCCGCTCGAGAGCGCGTAATTCCCGAGGAGGATCCGCCGCTTTACCTCCGCGCCAAAGCCTCGGCTTCGGCTGTCGCGGAGCATCTCCTCAAAGCTCCGCCCCTCGCCGCGCAGTCCGTATTTCACGCCGTCATAGCGCGAGAGGTTCGACGCCGCCTCCGCCGAGGAGATCAGGTAATAGGCGGGTACGGCGTACTTCAGCGTCGAGAACGAGCAGTCGACAAGCACAGCGCCGAGCCGCTCGTACTCCTTCGCGGCGGCGAGGACGGACGTTTTTACCTCATCGTCGATCGCCTCGCCGTAAAACTCGCGGGGGAGGGCGATCCTGACGCCCTTAACCCCCTTCCCAAGATCGGCGTTAAAATCGGGAACGTCTCGGGTCGCCGAGGTCGCGTCGCGCGGATCGTGACCCGCGATCGCGTTTAATAGGATACCGCAGTCCTCCGCCGTCCGCGCGATCGGACCGATCTGATCGAGCGAGCTCGCGAAGGCGACCAAGCCGTAGCGCGAGACGCGCCCATAGGTCGGCTTTAGCCCGACCGCGCCGCAAAAGGACGCGGGCTGGCGGATCGAGCCGCCGGTATCCGAGCCGAGCGCGTAAGCGGAAATTCCCGCCGCGACAGCCGCCGCCGCGCCGCCCGACGAGCCGCCCGTAACGCGCGATAAATCGCGGGGATTTTTGGGCGCGCCGTATACGGAGGTTTCGCTTGTAGAGCCCATTGCAAACTCGTCCATGTTCGTTTTGCCGAGCAAAACCGCGCCGCAGCTTTTAAGCTTAGACCACACGGTCGCGTCGTAGTAGGGCTTGAAATTTTCTAAAATTTTAGAGCAACAGGTCGTGGGCAAGCCGTCCGTCGCTATGTTGTCTTAAAGCGAAAAAGGTATGCCCGTAAGCGGGGTTGCCCTGCCCGCGGCAATCAGCTT
>JAMPCH010000005.1 GCA_023666265.1 Roseburia sp. | reverse complement strand
TATTATATCATATTTTGTCTTTTTGTGCAACTTTTATTTTTCAGACAAGACCTAACCCACAAGGTGACCAAATCGGTGACCTTAGAATTGGAGTTCGTAATATCAATATTGCTATCCAACTCGACCACTGCTTTTATGATCGCGTTTTTAATGCTGCGGAACTCTTTGTTATCTTCAAGCGGAATGTCGGGATCGGGCTTGTTATGATAAATTGATAATTTCTGCCGATTGATATTATTCCATTCAGCGTAAAAATCCGCGATTCGGCTATCTTTAGCGAGTTCCTTAACTATGGCGTCGACTACGATTTTGTCACTCTTTTGTAAGTATCCGTACAACTTTTTGCCTTTATGCTTTTTCAGTTGCACTGCAAGTTGGAATATGAGGTTATTAAAATTCTCGCTACAAGGAATGCTTTCTGAAGAACGCTTTATAAGTTCATCAATTTTTCTCTGCGTCTCCTGCTTTACCTCGTTCCTCATTTGAGTTTGGAGCGAGAAAAGATGATACATCTCATTGCGGAAAATATCGTTTGCGAAAATGCTATGGAGAGAATCGATTTCCTTTTTCGTCAAGTAGCCGTGCTTTATATTTTCGGAGTAGACAACCAGATGAATATGCGGGTGATGAGCGGTATTATGAAACGCCGCATACCATCTCATTTCCGAAATAGGAATTTTATGCGCTTCCGCAATCTGCATTGCGTTCCTGCGAACAAGATTTTTCCACGCATTAGCATTGTTGTAGCCGAGCCGTTCCGCATCTTCGCGTGTCAAGCTGATGACGTGAGTCCAGATTATCCCTTTGTGGTTCGCGACCTCATTGCATACCTTGTCTAAGTCGATTTTATCATCGGTCTGCGAAAACAAACCATGTTTTCCGAGTTTCTCAACGTCGGGACGTTCAGCCATATACGAGACCAACTTTTTCACGCCTTTGATTTGGTCGGCGTTACGCTCTATGAACGCACTTATGCATTCGGTTGTCGCGCCTTTTGTATGCTCGGAAATATACTTTTGCAATTCGGGATATTCCCAAGCGGGCGAATATGCTTTTAGCAAATCGCAAATTAGAGTGTGCTACTTTTGGGTGGCAGGTTTGTTGTCATATCCGTTTGATAATTTTTCCACGCCCTCGCGCGTTCCCATATATTTTATAAAATCTCCCGCGCCGCTTGCTTTTGGGTTCTTGATAAAACGGCTTGTGCATATAAGTTTCGGCATTATTTGTCCTCCGAATTTTGAAAGCGCAACGCTTCCTCAAATGTTATGATCCCGTTTATTCTCCGCGACATCTTTGGAGCACATCTCACGAAGCTCCCTGACGGTTTCATCGCTCACTCCGTTATAGCAAGCGACAATATTATTTGAGATCGCTTGCTCGACGGCGAGTTTGTAAATCATTTGCGAGACGTTCCGCTCCACGCTTTCGATTTCGTTCTTTATCGTCTGCGCAAGCAGAGGTGCGAGAAAATCTATGCTTTTCTTTTGCCGCAAGTAAGCGATATAAAATTCCGTAGCCTGCCGTACAAAATCCGCCATCGAGGTTGCGTTGGCTTCGCTCAACATATTTTGTATTTCTGCTTTGAGTTCGGGTTCAAAGCGTATTGCTGTTTTCTCCATTTTTCTCCTTTCCCAAGAGACCGCCTTTTTACAACGGTTCTTTTTCCGATAATATTTCCCAACGGTCGGCTCTGCCGTCCGATGTGACCCGTAAGGGGACGGCTTGCCGACCCCTCGCTTTGTTCTGCTTTCAAATAATATATGCCATATTTCTCCCTCTCGTCCGTCAAACCGCTTGTCTATCGGGCTTTAAACAGAGTTTTTTTATCTGTTGTTTACGCTTTTCCTCAGCAACAATTCGGTCGGCATTTTCGAGTTGGCGGTCATAAAAATATCTTTTTGCTTGCTCGATAGGCAGTATCGTGTAGAGCAGATTCCCGTTGAGTTTCTTGCCGTCTTTGGTGAAAACATTGGTCGGCTCGGTTGCTATGAGTTCCTTTTCCTCTAGCTGCCGAACGTATTTGCAGACCGTGTTCCGCGACATATTAAGCGCTTTTCCAATACTCCTGTAGCTCGGATAACATTGGAATGTTTTCCTGTTTTCACGGTAGAGTAAGTACGAGTAAACCGCTATCTCGCCGTAGGAAAGATTGAGGCAGAATATCTCATTCGGAAGAGGAAAATAGTCTTTGATCGGGTCGCGTTTCGGATATTTATTCTTCCTCATCTGCGCCTCATTTCCGTGTTTTTGAGTCTATCCAAAGCTGTAACTTTTCCTTTGGCACTACAAGCCTTGAGCCGATACGGATAGCGGGGAAATCTTTCTCGTGCATAAGCTCATAGCTGCTCGATACCGAAATGCCAAGCAGTTTCGCGATGGTTTCCGCGTTTAGGAACAGCGGCAGTTCCTCGAAACTTGTATATGCTACTTCTTTCAAATTTTTGACCTCCGATAAAATTTTTACGACGGTCAATGGCAAAATATTTTTTCTTTTTGCCTTTGACCGTCTGATTTATTTTAGCATACCTCTTGCAAAATTTCAATAGATATGTTATAATTAATTGCGGTTCTCTGTTTTTATTTTTTCATTATCTTGATGTTTGATTTCTGTTGTATTTATATTTAAAATCAATCTGAAATTTCGCAACTTAAATCAAGATTTTCTCCCCGCATATGCGGTATATTTATTACAGGGAGGCGAACGGCTTGTACGAATGGAACGAGGCAATACAGAAAATGATAGACTGGATAGAGGATAATCTGTGCGAAAATCCGTCGCTGCCGCAAATGGCGAAGCAGATAGGTTACTCGCCGTATTACTGCTCGGTTCGGTTTCACGAGATAACGGGTATGACCATTAAAAGCTATATGGTGGGCAGACGGCTCAGGCTTGCGGCTCAGGCTATACGCGATACCGACGAGCGTATCATTGATATTGCCGTGAGATGCGGTTATTCTTCGCAGGAGGCTCTGACGAGAGCGTTTCGGGAGGCGTTCGGGTGCACGCCCGCGTCCTATCGGAGAGAACCCGTTCCCATACCGCTTTCCGTGCGGCAGGTCGTTCTCAGTCCCGAATATTATCAAAACCGAAAAGGAGAGAAAACCATGAGCACAACAGTTTTGACCGAGGCGCATACGAGGGTCGAATTTATCCCCGCGCACAAATATCTCGGCATTTGGGAGGACAGAGCGGGGCACTACGGTGAAATGTGGAAGTACCATGACTGCGGCAAGGTCTGCGGTATAATCGACAGCTTGAGCAATGCGTCCGACCTCATTGTTACCGCGCACACGGCGGGCTGGTTTAAAACAAACAGCGGGCGCGGATATTTTTACGGCACGGGCGTGCCGCTCGATTACAGCGGGAAAATTCCCGAGGGCTTTGAATTAAAGGAGTTCCCCGAGAGCCATTATCTTGTTTTCTATCACCCCGCGTATGACTATCTGAAGGACAACGGCGAGGTCATGGGAAGGGTGGAAAATCTCGCGTGGAATTACAACATAAGCAAATTCGGCGGCGGAAAGTACGAATGGAACGAGGACGTCTGCCAATGCTATCAGCGGCATTATCCCGAGGTGCTGGGGTATCAGGTGCTGAGACCCATAAAATATAAATAGTCCGCGCCGTTTTCTGCGGCGGTATCGGCGAAAGCTTTCTGTTATGCGGATATTAGCAGGTGAAAAAGCCGAGGCGACGTCCTGCCGCCTCGGCTTTTTCATCTATTCTTTGTTTTATACGGTTCAATTTTTGAAAGCAAAAAGCGATGGCGGGATGATTTATACTGTTATCGCTGTGGGTATTATTAGGATATATATCCAGCTGTCGCACAATACACATTTTAAGTTACATGGGAAAATCTTACCGTGATCTCCGTTCCCACGCCCTGTTTGCTCTGCGTTTCTATGGTTGCCCCGTGCGCCAGCGCCGCGTGCTTCACGATAGACAGCCCCAACCCCGTTCCCGAAACGGCTTTTGAACGGCTTTTATCCACTCGATAGAAACGCTCGAAGATCCGTCCTATATGCTCACTCGGAACGCCGATGCCCGTATCGGAAACACAGAATCTTGCCGCACCGTCCGTTTCATCTACGGTGATTGTGACAGAGCCGCCCGGACGATTGTACTTTATCGCGTTATCACACAGATTGAATGCAATCTCGCGCAGCAATCGGGGAATTCCGTTTATCACAGTAGGCTCGCCGTTTACGGTAATGCTCACATTCGCGCTTTCCGCTTGTGGAAGAAGCTCCAATGCCGTTTCTTTGGCAAGAGCGTACAGATCGACGTTCTCAAATTGCATATCTCCCGCGCCCTCATCAAGTCTCGATAGCTTGATTATATCGTCCACCAAGCGTATCATTCGGCGGCTCTCCGCGTAAATTTTCCCCGAAAAATCGGTCATATCGGCGGGCTTTACCATACCGTTCGCCATAAGCTCCGCATAGCCCGAAATGGTTTGCAACGGCGTTTTCAGTTCATGAGAAACGTTTGCCGTAAACTCGCGGCGGAGCTGCTCAGCGCGCTCCTTTTCGGTAACGTCCAAAAACAAGAGAGCCGTTCCGCACACCTCGCCGTCCGAGATTATCGGGCTTGCGGATATTTCATAACTGCCGTCGACAAGCTGTGTGATCTTTTCCGAACGGTTGCCGTTATCCGCTTTCGCAAGAACGTCTTGAATTTCAATACTGCGGTTCAACGAAAGAATTGTATGACCTATCGAAGCATTCTCCACACCGAGGATTTTTTTCGCCGAGGAATTTATGCTTAGTATCTCGTGTTTGGCATTCAGCAGCACTATTCCCTCGGACATTCCCGTCGTCACTGTCTCGAATTCGCGGCGCTTTTGTTCGAGTTCGCCGCTTTGTTTTTTTATCCGCTGCTGCTGTGAGTTCAATCGTGTGAGCAGCGGCGCAATTTCGTCGTAACTGTCGTTGTTAAGCGGTTCGTCCAAATTCAACTCGTTCAGCGGCTTCACGATTTTCTTTGAAAGCCGCGATGCGAACGCAAGCGATAAAACAAACGCCGCCGCGAAGATGATGAGTATCGGCTGCGTCATTGCCAAAATCAGCGTCAGCAGAGAATTTTGCGTGACGGAGAGCCGTATCACCGTGCCGTCGGGCAGTCTTTCCGCGCAGTAAAACAGCCGTTCCGTCAGCGTTGCCGAGTAGCGTGAGCTTTCGCCGTAACCGCTTTCCAACGCCTGCTTTATTTCCTCGCGTTCAAGGTGATTTTCCATATCGGCGGAATTTGTCTCGCTGTCGAAAAGGACCGTGCCGTCCGCGCCTATCCACGTCACTCGAAAGCCGTCCGTTTCGAGTTCGTTAAAAAATCCCGCGCCCTCGTTCGCCGCGCCGTGAGCCGCAAGCGCGGTCTGCATACGGAGCTGCTCTTGTTGAACTCCCGAAAAATGGTCGTACAGCACCCACATAAAATGCACTACCGACGCGAGAAAAACCGCCAGTGCCGTAAAGAAAATCGAACGGAAGATCCGCCCCGTCATAGTTTAGCCCCCATTCGGTAGCCGACGCCGCGTACTGTTTCAATGCAGTCGCCGCAACCGCCGAGCTTAGTGCGCAATGTGCCGATGTGAACGTCCACCGTGCGTGTTTCGCCGAGAAAATCCGCGCCCCAAACGCTTTGCAGCAAATGTTCTCTTGTAAAAACAAGCCCGGGATTTTCCATAAACAGCTTTAAAATTTCAAATTCCTTGAGCGTGAGTTTTACCTCCGTTCCGTCCGCGAACACGGAATGTTCGGCGGCGTTCAAAATCAAATTCCCTATTTTGAGAACGCTGCTCTTTTCGACGCGCTTGGTTCTCCGAAGCACCGCTTTGACGCGCGAGACCATTTCCATCATTCCGAACGGCTTCGCAAGATAATCGTCCGCGCCTTCGTCAAGACCCGTTACCTTGTCAAATTCCGTGCCCTTTGCGGTTGCCATAATTACGGGAATATCGGCGATCTTGGTACTGCTTTTCAGTCTTTTCAATATTGTTATACCGTCCTCGCCCGGGAGCATAATATCGAGCAATATCAGTTCGGGCAGCTTGGTTTTCATCGCGTCGAAAAGTGCCGCGCCGTCCGTAAAGCCGCGAGCCTCAAACCCCGACGCGTTCAGCGTGTATATCATCAACTCACGTATGGAGTTTTCGTCCTCAACACAGTAGATCATTTTCTCACCCCGTTATAAAATCATTCTTACACGTTCATTATACAACAATTTTCCGCGATTTTCAACAGGTATTTCAAGAAATTTGACTATCGTGCGTTCCGCAAATCGAGAAAATCACCCACTCGGCGATGTTGACCGCGTGGTCGCCTATTCTCTCGAAATATTTCGCAATCATCAGCAAGTCAAGCATAAATTCTCCGTCGTTCGGATTTGCGGCTGTCTCGCGTATTAACTCGGATTTTATCTTGAGGAAGCATTCGTCCACAATATCGTCGTGCCGTATCACGGCTTTCGCAAGTTCTGTGTCGCGCTTTACATACGCGTCAATGCTGTCCGTTACCATTTTTATCGTCGCCGTTTCCATTTGGTAAATCGGGAGCGTTTTCGGCGGTACGCGTCCGTTCAAGAAAACGATTATTTCCGCAACGTCCTCCGCCTGGTCGCCTATGCGTTCCATATCCGTTATCATTTTCAGGGCGGCGGAAATTTGCCGCAGATCACGCGCCACGGGCTGCTGGTGAAGCAGCAGTTTCAGACACAGCGACTCAATATCACGCTCCTTGCGGTCGATTTCCTTTTCGATAGCCGATACCTTTTTTGCCAACGTCTCGCTGCCCTCGGAGAGAGCTTTCGCGGCTATCGCTATAGCTTCCTCGCAGAGTGAACCCATTGCTATCAACTCGTTATTCAAGAGCGCCAACTGCTCGTCAAACGCACTTCTCATTATCCAAACCTCCCCGTAATATAATCCTCGGTGCGCTTGTCGCGCGGGTTTGAAAACAGCGCCTCCGTATCGCCGTACTCGATAAGCTCGCCGAGCAGAAAAAACGCCGTCTTATCGGAAATTCTCACCGCCTGCTGCATATTGTGAGTGACCATAATTATTGTGTAACTTTTTTTCAGTTCGCCGCACAATTCCTCTATTTTCGACGTGGAAATAGGGTCGAGCGCGCTTGTCGGCTCGTCCATTAAAAGCACCTTCGGCTCTACTGCAAGCGCCCGCGCGATGCAAAGTCTTTGTTGTTGACCGCCCGACAGTCCGAGTGCGCTCTTTTTGAGCCTGTCCTTTATTTCGTCCCATATCGCCGCGCCCTTCAGCGAACGCTCTACAATATCATCGAGTTTGGCTTTGCTTTTTATTCCGTGCGTCCGCAGACCGTAGGCTATGTTGTCATAGACGCTCATCGGGAACGGGTTCGGCTTTTGAAACACCATTCCGATCTCCTTTCGGAGCAGATTTACGTCCGTTTTCGGAGAATAAATATCCGTGTTGCCGTAGAGCAGTTCACCCGTTATTTTAACGCCCGTTATCAGATCGTTCATTCGATTGAGCGATTTCAAAAACGTGGATTTTCCGCAGCCCGACGGACCGATAAGCGCCGTTATGCTGTGTTCGGGAATTTCGATGTTTATGTTTTTCAGCGCCTCGGTATCGCCGTACCAAAGGCACATATCCTTGACCGAGATAATGTTCGCCATTTTAACGTTCCCTCCGTTTTCTGAAATACTGAGCAACAAATTCCGCCGTAAGATTTATTATCAGCGTGAGTATCATTAACACGGCGGCTATCGCGAACGTTACCCCCGAGTCCGCGCGCTCGTTCGCGTAGACGTACAGCGCCACCGAGAGCGTTGCGCCCGAGCTGCCCAAAGCGTCGATAAACCTGTTCAGCGAGTGCGCCAATCCCGCCGTGAACAGCAGCGCCGCCGATTCGCCGAGAATTCGTCCGACCGCTAAAATGCAGCCCGTGATCACTCCGTCAACGCAACAGGGCAAAACCACCGTGCGGATAACGCGCCATTTGCCTGCGCCCAAGCCGAATGCGCCCTCGCGATAGCTTTGCGGAACGGTTTTCAGGCTCTCCTGCGTGGTTCGCATTACCGTTGGAAGGTTCATTATCACGAGCGTCAGAGCGCCCGCCAAAACGGAGGTTTGCAGGTTCAGAAATTGACAGAAAAACAGCATTCCCACAAGTCCGTAAATTATCGACGGTATGCCCGATAAAATTTCGGCGGCATATTCAATGACCGCAACGAGCCGTTTGTTTTTCGCATATTCCGTGAGATAGACCGCCGCGCCCGTGCCGAGAGGTATTACGATAACAAGCGTTGTGATTATTATGTAGAGCGTGTTCAGAATATCGGGCAAAATGCCGACTGTTCCCGCAATGTAGCTCGGCTTTGAGGTCAGAAGCTCCCAAGTTAAATTCGGCAAGCCTTTGGCAAGAACGAAAATTATCAGAAAGAGCGTGAGCGCGCACGTTATCGTGACCGCCGCCGTCATCAGAATTTTCGCCGCCGCGATATAGGCTTTTCGTTTTCGGGAAATTTGTCCGCTTTGCGTCTTTTCGCTTGCACGCACTTTTCCTTTAAAAGATGCTTGTTCGATCTGCATTTTCACTCCCCCTTATCGCGCTTGAGAAAGAAGTTCAGCGCGGCGTTTATCAGCATAATGAACAGGAACAGCACCAACGCTATCGAGAACAATGCCTGCCGCTGCAAGCCGCTTGAATAGGACATTTCGCTCGCGACCGCCGTTGTGAGAAACCGCACGCTTTGGAACAGCGACGGCATATTCGGCGCGTTTCCCGAGACCATCATCACCGCCATTGCTTCGCCGATAGCTCTGCCAACACCGAGTACGACCGCCGCCGCTATGCCGCTTTTTGTCGCCCTTACCGATACTCGGAAATAGGTTTCGGTCGGGGTCGCTCCAAGTGCCAATGACGCGTCCTCGTATTCGCGCGGAACGGCTTCCAGAGCCGTCACCGAGACTTTTATTATCGACGGTAAGATCATCACCGCGAGGACGATTATCGCCGCTAACAGGCTCGCTCCGTCGGGAACGTTGAATATCTTCCGTATTGCGGGAACAAGTATCAGCATACCGACAAATCCGTACACTACCGAGGGAATACCCGCGAGCAGGCTTACTGCCGATGAAATCACCGTTTTAAGCTTCGGCGGCGCGAATTTCGCTATAAAAACCGCCGTCAAAAATCCCGCGGGAACGCCAAGCAATATCGCGCCCGCCGTGCCGTAAACGCTTGTGAGGATAAACGGCAGTATCCCGAATTTCGGTTCGGCGGCGGTCGATTCCCACGCCTGTCCGAACAGAAATTCCGCAAGACCGATCTCTTTGATAGCGGGTATCCCCGAAATTATCAAGTAAACGGTTATCAACAGCACGAAGCCGACCGTTATCAGTCCAAGTATAAGGAAAACGCCGTGGACAACATTCTCCGAGAATTTTTTACTTTTCATATCTCACCCGTTAATTCGCGGGAACTACGCCCGCGCTTGTAATGTATTCGTGCGCCTTTTCGGAGAGCGCGAAATCGTAGAATGCCTTAGCCGTTTCGGACAATTCCGCGCCGTTTTTCGTCACGAACACGAACGGGCGCTGTACTTTGTAAGTACCGTCCTTTACGGTCGCTTCCGAGGGAGCAACGCCGTCCACGTTTACCGCCTTGATACTGTCGTTCACCGAGGCGAGCGAGGCATAGCCGATAGCGTTCGGGTTGCCCGAAACGGTGGTTATTACCGCACCCGTTGAGGTCAGTTCTTGACGATATTTACAATTTCCCTCGGTCTTGGTAATGCTCTCAAAGCCGTCGCGCGTTCCGGAACCCGCCTCTCTGCCGATAAGGACTATCTTACTGTCACTGCCGCCGACATCCTTCCAGTTCGTAATTTCGCCCGTGTAGATTTTGGCAATGTTTTCAAGAGACAGATCGGATACGGTATTTTCCGTGTTGACGATGATCGCGATACCGTCATAAGCGAGAACCGTTTCGGTCAGACCGTTCGCTTTTTCCTCATCCTTGAGGCGGCGGCTTGAAAGTCCAATGTCGCAGCGCCCCTCGGAAACGGCTTGTATGCCCGAACCCGAACCCGTAGGATTGTAGGTGAACGTAACGCCGCTGTTTTCCGCTTCAAAAGCCTCGCCGAGTATGCCGATGACCTTTTCCATAGAGGTGGAGCCGTCGGTCGATACGGTTCCCGAAAGGCTTTTTGAGCAGCCCGCAAGCGAAACCGCCATAATTCCCGCCGCTAAAATTGCGAATGCCTTTTTCATTGTGTTCATAATAAATTCTCCTTTACAGATGTTTTGTAATTGCTTACGATCATATAATACAGCGCGAATATCAAATTTGTTATCATGGAATTGTAAAGTTTTTGTAAAATTTATTTTCGCGTCAATAGTTTCGCCGCCGCGAACGACGTAAACGGCACAGTGAGGATCACGCCCAAGCTGCCCGAGATCCCTTGCATTATCTCGATGCCGATATTGTAGGAATTGAGTATCTGCAAAAGCGGCAGATCGTAGGCGTAATTTATGACGAGCGTTATCAGCGAGCCGCCCGCGAACGCAAGTATAAGCGTGTTGGACATCGTTCCCATCATATCGCGCCCGACTTTTATTCCCGATTTGAACAATTCCGCCGCTGGCAATTCGGGGCGCTTTTCGCGTATCTCGTTCAACGTGGAAGAGATCGACATAGCCACGTCCATCACCGCGCCGAGCGAGGAAATAAGTATTCCCGCGAACAGCAAACCGCCGATCTTCACCTTGCTGTGCTGCGCGACGAACAGCAGCGATTCTATTTCCGAGACGTTATAGCCGCTTATCCCCGCAGCCGCGCCGAAAAGCATTGCGGCGGCTCCCGCGGCGCACACTCCGAAAACCGTGCCGAGTATCGCTGAAACGGATTTTCGGTTAAAGCCGCCGACAGCGAGGATCGTTATAAGCGTTGACGCGGCTGCGACCGTCATCGCTCCGAAAAACGGCGAAAATCCTCTGTAAACGAGCGGAAAAAACACGAAAAATATCAGCACCAAAGAAACACCCAAGCACAGCGCCGATCTCAAGCCCTTTTTCCCGCCGACGAACCACAGGCAAAGAATAAAGATCAGTACAAATCCGAATATCACGAGCGTTCTGTCGGCACTGTAAACGGTACAAACGACGTTTTCTCCGCTTACGCTGACGATAGCGATCACCGGCATTCCCTTTTTGCAGACCGCGCCGAAAAGCGTTCCGTTCGGGCTTACCGCTTGGACGTTTTTTCCTTTCAGCGAGCCGCTTTTTATGTACAGCATCACCGTTTGATTTCCGTAACGGTTGCCGTCCTCCTGCAAATTGTCGGTGATTATTTCCGTGACGACCGCTCGCTCGAAGGTTCGTCCTTCGGTGGAAACGAGCGGCGTTTTTTCAAAGGAATTAAGCTCGATTATCCCGATTATTAAAAATACCGCCGCCGTTACTATTGCCGAGAGCCGAAAAATTTTACTGTGAAAAAACTTTTTTAACACGTTTATACCCCGCATAGGGATAGGGAAAACGCGTTGCGCTCTCCCCGTCCAAGCTAATGAAAAAGAAAACTTGCTGTTTTATCCGTTTTTGCGACGCTTTTTGAGCTCGCTACCAACGATCAACGCCAGACCCGCAAAGGAAAGCATCGCCACAACGGGAGCGTGATCCGTTACGCCTGTATTCGGGTTATTCCCCGATGGAGTATTTGAATCGCCTGTTTCGCCGTTATTTTCCGTTAATGCGGCTGCGGCGTTGGTGATATCCGCTTCTGCGGAGGCTATTTTCTCGGAAGTCGCCTCGGGATCGTCAATTATTTTTTGAGCCGCTTCTAACACCGATCTCAGATTTTGCAGCGATTTTTCGGAATATTTTGACGTGTCGGAAAGCTTTGCTTTTGCGGAATTTACGGCGTTTTCAAGCGAAGCGCGGTCTGCTTTTTTAACGATAGTGTAAGGCGAGGAGCCCTCGAGTATTTTGTTCGTCAGCGCATCGTAGGTGCTGATCGTGACGGTCGTTTCGGTGAAGTCAATTACCGAATAGCTCGGAGTCCACGTCTGGCTACGCTCGGCTATGTAATCCTGCCGAACGGGAGTCAGCTCGTAGAATTTCGAGCCGGTAGAGGAATTCGCTTCCATATAAACCGCACCTTCGGGATCGATCACCTTGCCGCCGTCGTTGGCGCTCGACAGGATATTGTAGCAATTGTTTTCCGCCGAAAAATCATCCGCGTCCTTGTAATTTTTGCCGTCATACGCAGCGTGAGCCTTGCCGTCGTCGCTTAACTGATAGGTTCTCGAATAGGTGTGATCGTGACCCTGCAAAACAACATCAATATCGTATTCATCGAATATCGGAGTGAGCTGCGTTCTCAGTACGATACCGTCCGAATCGGAATGGTCGAGCCCCGAACCGTAAATGTCCTGATGGAACATAACCACGCGCCATTTCGCGGCGGGATTTTCCTTGACTGCCTTGTCAATTACCGCCTTGTGAGCGGCACAGTTGTAATTGTTCGTATCAACGACGACAAACAAAACATTGCCGTAAGTGTAATAGTAATCCGTGCCGGCGTTGGTGTGACCGAGCGCGTAAACCTCGTCATTCAAGTCAAAGCTGTTCGGATTGTTGAAATGCGCCGAGTATTGATATGAGCCGCTGTCGTGGTTGCCGATAGTCGTTGACACAGGCAGCGAATCCAACACGCCCGGAAAAAGATAACCCGCGTACTCGTATTCGTTGGTAGCCGTGTTTACCTGATCGCCCGCAGACAGCATAAAGCTGACGTTCGGGTGAGCGGAAAGCGCGTTTTCGAGAGTAGTATTCCAATTAAACGCGTCGTTTCTCGCGGCGATCTCGCCCGACATCTCATCGCCTTCGGAGCTTGTCTGCCCCTTGCAAGCGCCGATCTGCGGGTCGCCGACATACAACACCGAGTAACTGCCGAAACCTTTTGCAGAATATTTTGCAGCATCGCTCCACTCGCCGTTTTTGAATACGCGGTAGTAGTACTGCGTATTCTCTTCAAGACCCGTCACGGTCACCTTGTTGGAATAATATCCGAGAGCGTTCTCGTCCGTATTTTCGGTTTGTGTTCCCTTGAACTCGACCGCGCCGCCCATATCCGCCGATCTCGCGATCTGCACTGCGGGCGTTTCGGCTGTCTTGGAATACCACGCAAAATTAAGCTGCGTTTCGTTCGCGCCCGGGGTAAGGGAGACCTGCTCGTAATCGGATCTTATCGTTTCCCACTACTGTTTCCATTCCGTCCATTGAGATACCGTCGAAGCATCGTTCCAATGCTCCGTAGCCGCGTAAGCCGTGACTGCCATGGACGCTGTCAACGTTGCCGCCAAAAATCCCATAGTGGCTTTTTTGATTTTGTTCATAGTCGTTCCTCCGCATAATTATAGTCGTATCCGTTGAATACAATTGTATTTTAGCGTAAGAATGTAAAATTTGTTATCGGTGTTTTGTAAAGAGTTTGTAAATTTTGCGGATTCGGTTTGTGTCCTATTCTTTGTCTTATGCGACTCATTTTTTGACCTGATTTTATTCTTAACTTATACTATAATGGTATTATGATAAGTTGAAGTTCGCCCGTCATCTTTTCCGAGTTGTTTTCTTGACCACATCTTTGACCATAGACACGCTCGGTGCACACGGAAACAACGGATACAAGACCGCCAAAGAGCATTTTCCGTGGAGCGGAAACCGTTATAAAAAGCCATTCGCGGCGAGTGTTTTCTCCGCCGACGAGATCGGAAGTTGAAACCACAAGGGTTAGGGGCAAATCCATGCCAAGCTCCGTTATCTCGACAACACTTAAAACCCGCATTACAAAGTCATTTGTTGACTGTGTGATGCGGGTTTGTTTTTTGCGGCTCTCCGCGTCGCGATCGACTCGGCTCTCACGAAGACCCGGTGTCACGATAAAGTTCCGGCGTGCCGTTCGACCGATCCTTCACCGAACGCTTGACAGCCCAGATCCTTTTGTGCTATAATGGGCTTATTACAAAGAGAACTTAATTTTGGGGGAGAGGAATATGAAAGAAGTTCACAAAAAAATAATAAACGCCGTAATTGAGAAGGCGAAATCAAAATGTCCGAAATCACTAGCGCTCATAGGGATATACGGCTCGGTGCAGACAAAAGACACATACAAAAAGTCCGATCTGGATCTGTTGATCTTAATAAACGATGACGAAGGGTGGCAATTATCCGACTGCTTTATTTTGGAAGATGAACAAATAGGATATGATATTTACTGTACATCGTGGCAAATGCTTGAAGAAGACGCCGAATGTCATCACGCGCATATCGGTAAGCTCATGGACGCCGAGATCGTATATACCGCCAATAAAGCCGTAACAGAGCGATTAGATAAGCTTAAAGAAAAAGCGAGCGATATATTGAGAACCGAAAAAAGATTTCAGCGGGTGAATGAGATCCAAGATCAGATTTATAAGCTGTATGCCTATGCGATGACGACCGATCATATCGGGAAATTGCGCGAATACTCGGCACGCGTGATCTATCTGAGTTTGGATATGGTTATGATATGGAATTCGGAGTATTTTAAAAGGGGTACAAAGAGAACGTTTGAAGAATTGGAGGGGAAGCGGCTCCCACGCGATTTTAAAGAGAATATCGACAAAATCATTTATTCCCGGGAAACAGGGGATACAAAGCAAATACTTACAAACCTTCTTCGATCCGTTATTTCTTTTACAAAGCGAAACGAAAACAGAATTCCGCCGTCAAAAGAGGCGTTGAGCGGCACATATGAAGAAATGTTTTCCAATTGGAGAAATAAAATGTCGGAGGCGGCAGACAGAGGAGACGTATTTTCGTCGTTTATGAATATGGCTTCTCTTCAAGTGATGTTTACGGAATTATCGGATGAGACGGCGCTTTCCAAATGGAATATAATGGATAAATTTGATCCCGATGATCTCGAGAATAACGCGGCGGCTTTTGATAACGCACTGGAAAATTACAGACGCCTGTATGAAAAGCTCGGAATAGAACCGAGATGCTTTAAAAATATAGATGAATTTGCAGAAGATTATCTTAAGTGATCTCTAAAACCGTCGTGAGCGAAATCAATTCCGCGTGACAAACCTGTAATTGAGCTATAGTCTTACTATGCTTACTATAAAAAATGACGATTTGATATGAGCTTTTTAAGCTGTTTTCCAAAAAGTCGGTCTTTCTCCTTTTGTTTGCCGTTTTCGCGGTCAATCTCGCCGCGGCGCTCGTCGGGAACAAGTTTTTCGACGTTTCCGACGGCGACTTTAAGGCGCTGAACGCGGCGCTGTCGACGATCCCCCGCCGACGAGCGAGGAGAATTTCTCGAAGAAAAGCTCTATGAAAAAGAGGTTTATTCCGCGATGTCGGCGGCGGCTGATTTTGGGATCGAGCTACCGATCCTGTCCGAGGAGAGGGCGAAGCCCTACCTCGAAAAAACCGCGCGGGGCGGCGAGAGCGATCCCTATTCCGCGCGGATTTACCAGATCGCTTATTCGGAATGGGAAAGCGTAAACGGCTATCCCGAGTATCTGGCGGAAATTCAGAATAAGGCGAATCGGGCAGGGCTTTCGGCGATCTTCGGAGGAAGTTCGTATGTAAAACAAAACGCCGAAAAAACGGCGCGGGCATACGCGAAGCTGGAGAGCCGCGCCTTCCCGTTTGAGATCACCTATTCCGTGAGCGAGGCGTCGGAGAACGGGACGACCGACCTCCTGCTCCTCTCGGTTTTCGCCGCAATCAATCTGATCGGCGGCGAACGCGAGAGCGGCGCGGTCACGCTTTTAAGAACGCTCAAGCGCGGGTGGAAACAGGTCATTTTGAGTAAAGCCGCCGCCCTCCTTCTGTTTATTTTTATTTGCACTTTGCTTCTTTTCGGCGGGGATTTGGTCGTATACGGGTCTAAGTTCGGCTTTTGCGACCTTCGTCTCCCGATCCAATCGGTCAGCGGCTTTCTCGGGTGCGTCCTCCCGGTCGATATTCTCGGCTATCTGCCGATTTTTTGCGCGGCGGGTTTGAGATCTTTGAGGAACGCTACGAGTACGCGCGGGAAAACGAGGGGGTCGAGATCGTTTATGACACGGGCTATCGTCGGCTTTTTGACCGTTCGCTCGTCTTTTCTCAGCTGGCGCAGACCTTCCTTTTGATGAGCCTGATGTTCACCCCCGTTTACAGCGCCGATAAAATGCTCCCGCTGATCCGCTCGACGAAAAAGGGGCGCGGGAGAGATACCCTAATCCGCGCGTCGATCTGTCTTTTTTGTACCGTATATTTTTTTGCAGGCGTACACCTCCCCGTGCTTCTCGTGATCGGCGAGATCTACCGCTTCGGCGGATTATCGGCGAGCGTGAGGAGTATCGCGGTCTTACGCGCCTTTCCGCTCGATATGACGATCCTCGGCTATATGGTCGCGCATTACGCGCTCCTCCTGACTGCTTCGCTCGCCGCGTGCGGGGTCATGCTTTTCCTCTCGCGTAAAATTCGCTCCCAGATCCTTTGCGCCGCGCTGTCGGCGGCGATCTTCGCCGTACCGTGTATTGCGGCGGCGGGGTGAAGGCGGCGGTCTTGCCCGCCGTTCGCCAAGCTCGAAGCACCGCAGAAAAGGAGAATGAAAATATGCCCGAAAATA
This sequence comes from Roseburia sp., assembly GCA_023666265.1. GTDB lineage: Bacteria > Bacillota > Clostridia > Oscillospirales > Ruminococcaceae > Ruminiclostridium_E. Next base: position 70,131 of record JAMPCH010000005.1, on the reverse strand, counting down.
GGACGATCGGCGGGAAAAAAGTCACGGTCTACCCATGCGCCGCCGAAAATCGACCCGTGATCTATCTGAATACCTTCGCCGACGAAGGAGAGCGAGTCCGCCAAATTTTAACGGAGAAGGACTGCGCCTCGTTCACGCTCGTGACGATCGGCGGGCTTAACTGGGATCACGATATGTCGCCGTGGGCGATCCCGCCGATCTCGCCGAAGGATACGCCCTGTACGGGCGGCGCGGACGCGTACCTCGAGCTACTGATAAACGAAATAGTCCCGAGCGTCGACAAGGAGCTGAAAAGCGTATCATGGCGGGGGATCGCGGGCTATTCGCTCGCGGGTCTTTTCGCGCTCTGGTCGCTTTATGAGACCGACCTTTTCGCGCGGGCGGGGAGTATGTCGGGGTCGCTGTGGTTCCCCGATTTTAAGGAATTTGTGTACGCGCGCGAGCCGCGCTCCTTCCCTAAAAAAATTTATTTTTCCTTGGGGGATAAGGAACACAAAACGCGTAATCCCTTCCTAAAAACGGTACGCGACAACACCGAGGAGATCGAGGCGTTTTATCGCGCGAGGGGCGTCGAGACCGTCTTTCGGCTAAACGAGGGCAATCATTATCAAAACGCGGCGGAGCGGACCGCCGCCGGGATCGAGTGGCTTTTGAGAGATTGACGGCGCTCTCAAAGACCGCTGTTACGTCGGAGATAAGACGATGGAACTCAGAGTATTGAAATATTTCCTGACCGTGGTACGCGAACAGAGCATCACCAAGGCGGCGGACGTCCTCCATATTACCCAGCCGACCCTCAGCCGCCAGCTCTCTCAGCTTGAGGACGAGATCGGCGTTCGCCTCTTTGAGCGCGGGAATCGTAGGATCGCCCTGACGAACGAGGGGGTCTTACTTCGCCGCCGCGCGGAGGAGATCTTACAGCTCGTCGATAAGACCGAGCGGGAGCTGAACGAACAGGACGAACAGATCGAGGGGAGGATCACCGTCGGGTGCGGCGAGATCGCCTCGGTACAGCTCCTTCCCGACCTGTTTGAGCGCTTTCACCAAAAATACCCGCGCGTGACGTTTGATCTTTATACCGCGACCGCCGACCATGTGAAGGAGCAAATGGAGCGCGGGCTGGCGGACGTCGGGCTTTTACTCGAGCCGATCGACATCGAGAGATATGACTTTATCCGTCTCGACATAAAAGAGCGGTGGGTCGTCGTTATGCGCCCCGACAGCCCCCTCGCGGAGAAAGAAGGCGTGACCGCGAGAGAGCTGTCCGAGCTTCCCCTGATCCTACCGCGCCGCCTGAAGGTACAAAGCGAGCTCGCGAGCTGGTTCGGCGGCTATTATGACGAGCTGAACGTCCTCTTTACGAGTAATCTCGCCTCTAACGCCGCCGTTATGGTGGATCGGGGCTTGGCGTACTCGATCGTGATCGAGGCGTCGCTCCCTTTTTGGGACCCCTCAAAGATCGTCTATCGTCCGCTCGACCCGCCGCTGACCGCGACGAGCGTCCTCGCTTGGCGGCGGGGTCAGCCCTTTAGCCCCGCGACCACGAAGTTTATCGAGCATATAAAATGCTTTTTAGGCATAGATAAACCATAAAATTTAAGTATTTGACATAAATAAAAGAACGTGATACAATAAAAGCGCGGGGAAAAGAAACCTTCCCGCGCTTGATCTTTTTGTGAAACGGAGGCGCGGACGTGACCTTAAGCGAGGCGAGCGAGTACTCTCATATCGGGGAGGAAACGCTCAGGGAATATGAGGAAAGCGGACTTTTGGGGCATGACCGTTTCGGCGGGGAAGCGCTCGGATCGACCGAGGCGGACCTTCGGCGGATCGGACTGATCGGATTTCTGAGAAAGGCGGGCTTTGAGCGCGAGGCGCTCAAAAGCTATCTGACCTTCGTCGACGAAGGAAACACGGACGAACAGATCAGAATGCTCAAAAAACGGCGATACGGGCTTTTGGACGAGATCCACGAGAAACAGCGGCTCTTGGACGAGCTCGATTATATGATCCGCCAAGCCGGGAAATGAAACGATATTTGACAGACAGGAGGACGGTCATGAAGAAATTTTACACTTTATTTTTAGCGGGCGCTATGGCGCTTTCGCTCGCGGGCTGTAACGCCTCGGGCGGGGAAGAAGGGTCGGTCGCCGCGCCGACCGTTTCGACGGAGGGAAGCGAGAGCGAGGCGGCGGAGCTTTCCGCGAACGCCTCACGGACGACAACGGCGGAGACCACCGCCGAAACGGATCGCGAGGAGACGACCTCGGAGAGCGGCGAGCGCACCACGGCGCTCCCCGAGACCGCCGCGACCGAGAAAGTGTCCGAAACGTCCGAGACGACCGAAACGTCCGTCGTCGTCACGACCGTATCTCAAGCGGCGCTTACAGCGGCGGCAACGACTTTGACCGTGACCGCCTCGGAAACGACGACCACCGCCGCGACCGAACCCGAACCCGAGACCGCCAAGGTCTTGGTGGCGTATTTCTCCGCGACCAACACGACCGAGGGCGTCGCCGAGCGGATCGCCGAGGCGATCGGCGCGGATCTCTATGAGATCGCGCCCGAGATCCCGTATACCGCCGCCGACCTCGATTATTACAGCGACGACAGCCGCTCGACGATCGAGATGAACGACCTGGACGCGCGTCCGGCGATCTCGGGATCGGTGGCGGATATGGGACAGTATGATATTGTATTTATCGGCTATCCGATCTGGTGGGGCAAAGCGCCGAGGATACTCAATACGTTCGTCGAGAGCTATGACCTCTCGGGGAAGACCGTTGTCCCATTTTGTACCTCGGGCGGGAGCGGGGTCGGCTCGAGCGCCCGTGACCTCGCGCGTTCGGCGAGCGGCGCGAACTGGCTCGACGGGACGCGGTTCGACGGCGGCGTATCGAGCGCCGAGATCGCTCGCTGGATCGGCGGTCTCGGGCTGGATATCCCGTTAGAATGATCACGGCGGAGGAGAGATGAGGCAAAAGATCAAAACGGCGGTCGACCTCTTTATGACCGCCGACCGCCCTTTTCATTGAAACACAGGCCCCCTTTTTGCATCGCAAAAAAGCCGCTTTACGCGCCTACGGCGCTCGGGTCTGTGTTATAATGGTGCGACCCAAACCGTAAACGAAAGGAATGATCGTATGGAATATCGTAAGCTCCCGAGGGGCGACGAGCGGATCGGCGTGATCGGGCTCGGGACAAGCTCGATACAGGTCTCGAGCGAGAAGGAGATCGAGGAGACGGTCTCGCTCGCGATCGAGCGCGGCGTAAATTTCTTTGATATGGCCTCCTCCGAGGCGAAGCCCTTCCCCGCCTACGGTCGCGCGGTCGCGGACGTTCGGGATAAGGTGTATTTTCAGATCCACTTCGGCGCGGATTATGAGAGCGGCGTTTACGGCTGGACGACGGAGCTCGACACGATCAAGCGCTCCGTCGACCGCCAGCTCCGCGCGTTAAAGACCGACTATATCGATTTCGGCTTTATCCATTGTATCGACGAGGAAGCCGACCTTCGCGAGATCGAGAGATCGGGCGTGATCCGCTACATAGAGGGATTAAAGGCTCAGGGGGCGGTACGGCATATCGGACTGTCCACCCATACGCCGAGGCTCGCGGAACGTGTCCTCGATAAGGGGATCATCGATATGCTGATGTTCAGTATCAACCCCGGCTATGATTATCGCCACGGGGAATACGCCATCGGCGGCGTAGACGAGCGCGTTCGCTTATATCGCCGATGTGAAGCCGAGGGCGTGGGGATCTCCGTTATGAAGCCGTTCGGCGGCGGACAGCTCTTAAACGCCAAGACCTCGCCCTTTGGGCGGGCGCTGACGGAATATCAATGTATCCGATATGCGCTCGATAAGCCGGGGGTACTGACCGTCCTCCCGGGGATACGAAACAAGACCGACCTTTTACGCGTCCTCGGGTTTTTCGCCGCCCCCGACAAGGAGAAGGACTACTCGGTGATCGGGACGTTCGCGCCGAGCGAGGCGGCGGGGAAATGTGTTTATTGTAACCATTGTCGACCCTGTCCGGCGGGACTCGACGTCGGGCTGATCAATAAATATTACGACCTCGCGAGGGCGGGGGACGCGCTCGCGAAAAGCCATTACGATCATCTCGCGCTCAAGGCGGACGCCTGTATGAAATGCGGTCATTGTAACGAGCGCTGTCCGTTTAAGGTCGATCAGATGTCGCGAATGGACGAGATCGATCTGTATTTCAAAAAAATATTTTAATTAACGGAGGTAATCAAAATGAGTAAAAAGATCGTACAGACCGCGGGCAGGGATCAGCTCGGCGATTTCGCGCCGGACTTCGCCCACTTCAACGACGACGTGTTGTTCGGCGAAAACTGGAACAACGGCGACATTGACCTAAAAACGCGCTGTATCGTGACGATGGTCGCGCTGATGTCGTCGGGGATCACCGACAGCTCGCTCGTGTATCATCTCGAGAACGCGAGGGCGCACGGCGTAACGCGCGAGGAGGCGGCGGAGATCATTACCCACGCGGGATTTTACGTCGGCTGGCCTAAGGCTTGGGCGGTCTTTCGCCTCGCGAAGGACGTTTGGAAAAGTGACGACCCCGCCCGCGACGCGAAGGAAGCGCATGCCGCGAAAATGATCTTCCCGATCGGCGCGCCGAACGACGGCTTCGCGAAGTACTTCGTCGGTCAAAGCTATCTCGCGCCCGTCTCAACGGAACAGGTCGGTATCTTTAACGTGACCTTTGAGCCGCGCTGTCGCAACAACTGGCACATCCACAAGGCGGATAATGGCGGAGGTCAAATTCTGATCTGTCTCGCCGGCGAAGGCTATTATCAGGAATGGGGCAAGCCCGCGCAAAAGCTGAGGGCGGGCGACGTCGTCAATATCCCCGCCGGCGTAAAGCACTGGCACGGCGCGGCGCGCGACAGCTGGTTTTCCCACTTGGCGGTCGAGATCCCCGGGGAAGGCGGCGCGACTGAGTGGCTCGAGGCTGTCTCGGACGAAGAATACGATAATTTGGATTAACGCGACGAAAGCCTCCCCCTCCCGCGAGACGCGCCGAGCGGCACGCCTTCCCAAAAATAAAAACAGATAAAAGCCCCGCCCGAAACAGTCCAAAAAACAGGACAGCTTCGGGTGGGCTTTCTCTTGACACGGTCGCCTTTTTTTGTTATACTTTTGGTGGAAGGAAGCACAACGGGAAAGGGAGGAACATTATGACCGTCGAAGAGATCAGAACGGAATTTACGCAGATTTATACCGAAAACATTACCCGCGAGGGGGCGGATAAGCTACTCGACTATTTAACGAATAAATGCGATTTTTTTACCGCGCCCGCGAGTACCCGCTATCATAGCGCCTATGACGGCGGACTGGCTCAACACTCGATCAACGTCTATCGCTGTTTAAAGGATTATCTCGAGCGCCCCCGCGTTCGCGAGGTCTATCGCCTCGCCCGTTATACCGAGGAACAGGTCGCCGTCGTCGCCCTCCTCCACGACCTCTGTAAGGTCGACACCTATAAGCGCGACTTTCGGAACGTCAAAAACGATCAAGGCGTTTGGGAAAAAGTCCCGACCTATAAGACCGAGGACGACCTCCCCTATGGTCACGGCGAAAAGTCGGTCTATATGATCGGCGGCTTTATGCGTCTCTCGCGCGAGGAGGCGATGGCGATCCGCTGGCATATGGGCTTCTCGGGGACGGAGGATAAAAACCTCGTCGGGCGCGCGCTTGAGAAATTCCCGCTCGCCTTCGCGCTCTCGACCGCCGATATGGAAGCGACGTATTTCCTCGAATAATTCCCGCGCAGCGGGCAATACTATCGTAAGGATCATTTTATTTTTTTATTGATTTAATTTTTATGGCAGGACGTAAGGGCGGCGGGGCTTGATCCCCTTTTCACTTTGCGTACTTCGGTTTTTTGGAAAGGAGCGTTTCACGATGGCGACGATCGAGGTCAACGAAAAAAATTTTAACGAGGAGGTCGGCGGCGCGAGCGTACCGGTGCTGGTCGATTTTTACGCGAGCTGGTGTATGCCCTGTCGGATGTTAGCGCCCGTCCTCGAGTCGCTGAGCGCCGAGCTCGACGGGCGGGTAAAATTCGCGAAGGTCGACGTCGGCGACGAGCCGGAGCTCGCCGACCGCTATCAGGTACGGAGCGTCCCGACGCTTATGGTCTTTCGCGACGGTAAGATCACCGATACCCTCGTCGGCGCGGTCGGAAAGGAGCAGATCAAGGGGCTGATCGGGGCGTATTGAGAGACCAAAAACAGAGGCGGGGACGCTGTCCCCGCAAACAGGATGTTTGCAGGCGAACGCCCAAAGCGGCGCACGGACGCATCGTAGGCAAAGCGTTCGCCCGAACCCTCTACCAAAGGGAATTGCGAAAACCTTGTCTTGCGCGGCATCCGTGCTGCGCCTTGGGGTTTTCGCTCCCGACCTCCTGTCGGAATTCCCTTTGGAATCCTTTATACCCATTATAACTCCTCCGAATTTCAACCTTGCGGCTGTCAGGTCGAAGGTCTTGCGGAGAGGGCGTTTTTGAAAGCTTCTTGAACGGAACAGCTTTAAAAAGGATTTTCAAAAATCCGAACACCGTCCTTCAAAGCGGCGTTCAGCCACTCTCTTTTCGCGTCCTCGGCGTTTTTTAAAGCCTGCTCTAACGTGTCAGCACAGGTAACGCAACCGGGCAGTTCGGGAAAGGACACGGCGTACCCGCCTTCGTCAGCGTCGGGTACGATCTCCATTTTATAGGGTAAAGTCATATAATACGCTAGGGTTTTCATTGCGATTCCTCCGCTTCCAGTAAGCACACACACGTTGCGCCGATCCCCTCGCCCTTTAGCCCGAGACCCTCCTCGGTCGTCGCCTTTACGCTGACCCGATCGGGGGAAACGCCGCAGGCGGCGGCGAGATTTTCGCGCATCTCCGCGATGTGGGGGGCGAGCTTCGGCTGTTCGGCGGAGACCGTCGCGTCGAGGTTCGAGAGCCGATACCCCTCCGCGCGGACGAGCGCGGCGACACGCCGTAAAAGCGCGAGACTGTCCGCCCCCTCATAGGCGGGGTCGGTGTCGGGGAAGTGCTTCCCGATGTCCCCGAGCGCGAGCGCCCCGAGGAGCGCGTCCATGACCGCGTGCGCTAAAACGTCCGCGTCCGAGTGACCGAGAAGTCCCCGCTCATACGGGATCGCGACCCCCCCGAGGACAAGCCGCCGCCTCGCGACGAGCCGATGAACGTCGTAGCCGTGACCGATCCGTAGGGGCGGCTTTTTTTTTTGTTGTTCTTGTTCTTTTTTTGGGGGAAGGAGTGCTTCCCCGACGGTGAGATCGTCGGGGGTCGTGAGCTTGATGTTCCGAGGGTCGCCCTCGGCGAGCTTTACCTTGACCCCGAGCCTTTCGGCGAGGGCGGAATCGTCCGTGACCGCGCCGTCGCCGAGCGTGAGCATTTTTTCGTACAGCGAACGGCGAAAGACCTGCGGCGTTTGCGCCGCGTAAAGCGCCGCGCGGTCGGGCGTCTCGGCGACCGTCCCGTTCTCCGCCCGCTTGATCGTGTCCTTTACGGCGAGCGCGGGGATCGCCGCGCCCGTCTCCTCCGCCGCGCGGATCACCGCGCGGATCAGCTCCGACGTTACGAAGGGTCGCGCCCCGTCGTGGATCGCGACAAACTCCGCGCCTTCGCCGATCTCGCGAAAAGCCCGCGCCGCCGATTCGGCGCGGGTCGCCCCGCCCGCGATAAGCTTTGTCAGCTTCGTGATCCCGTATTCCCGACAGAGCGCGGTGATCTCTTCCCGATCCGCCTCCCGCGCGGAGATGACGATCTCCGCGATCTCCGCGCATTTTTCAAAGGCGAGCGCCGCGCGGATCAGAACGGGAACGCCCCCGAGACAAAGAAGCTGCTTGTTCGCGCCGTTCATGCGCGTAGCGCTCCCCGCCGCTAAAAGTATCGCCGTACAGGTCATAACAAATTCCTTTCTTTGTGAGAGATTTTTTGAGATTGTTTTTGAGATTGTTTGAGAGATATATTGAGACTTTTTGAGAGAATTTAAAGAGAATTTAAAGAGAGATAAAAGAGAATTTTAAGAGAAAATATATTTAGCCGGGGCGTTGCCCCGGCCCCCACTTCTTTTTGTGCCAAAAAGAAGCAAAAATCTATATTGCTTTATCATAACTTCAGTAGATTTATAACATAGCGGCAATATTTATGTGTTACTGCAAAATCCGCGTTACAAGATTGTCGAATAGCAGAAAGCGGTTATTTGAAAAGGGTTGACCTAAACTTTAATATTGCTTTTGCTAGGTCACTCAAAAAGAAAGTGTGTTGATTTTCGGCGATTTTGGGATCAAATCACACAATGGATGGGCGATCGATGTTCTTCCTTTTAAATCGCAAAAATCACAAGAGCGCACAGAATTGTCTTTTTTACAAAACCTGTTGAAAGCTTATAAAAGTTTAGGTCAAGCCTTTTCAAAGGCTTGCGGGAGTCCGAGGGCAGAGCCCTCGGAAATATATTTTCTTCTCTTTAAATTCTCTTTAAAATCTCTCACTCTTCTTTCGTTCCCAATACGCCGATCCAGTCCGTACCGGTACGGGTATGGAGGGCGACCTCGGCGAAGCCGGCGCTCTCGAAGAAGGCGCGGAACTCGGCGAGGGAGGGATTTCGCATACGGTAGCTTTTTACATTTTCCCGCGCGTGTTCGGATAGTCCCTCCTTCTCGTAAATATCCGCGACGAGGAGGAGCTTCCCGCCCGGCTTCAATACGCGTAGGATCTCCTTTAGCCCGGCGAGCGGGTCTTCCCAAAAGTAAAAGCTCTCGACCGTGAGCGCTTTGTCAAAGGTGCTTTCCGCGAAGGGGAGCGCGTCGACCGAGCCCTCGAGGATCGTCATCTTTCCGCTCGATATATCCGCCGCGTTCGTCTTTTTTGAGAGCGCGACCGAGACGGGCGAATAGTCCACGCCGTATAGCCGACCCGCCGGGGCACACTCGGAGAGGCGCTTCAGCGCCGCGCCCCCGCCGCAGCCCACGTCGAGGATCACGTCCTCCGCCCCGACCGACCAAAGCCTGAGCGCCCAGCCCGTGACGGCGGCGTGGCTCTCGTTCATGCGAAGTAGCATCTCTTCCCCCGCTTCGCCTTGCGGCTTCGCGGGATTTCCAAGCCGCGTGATTTGGTCTTTCGTCCGATCTTCCATACCCGTTCCCCTTTCTGTTTTTGTTTTTATTGAGAGATTTTTTTGAGACTTTTTGAGAGATTTTTTGAGACTTTTTGAGAGAATTTAAAGAGAATTTAAAGAGAAAATATATTTAGTCGGGGCTTCGCCCCGTACCCCACAAGCCTTTGAAAAGGCTTGACCTAAACTTTTATAAACTTTCAACAAGTTTTGCGAAAAAACAATTTTTCTTCGCTCTATCGATTTTATTGCTTCAAAAAGAAGAGAAGAACACCGATGATGGTTCTACCACGCAAGTTGCGCCCAAACTTGTCGGAGATCACTTTGTTTTTATTTGATCAACCTATCAAAAGCAATATTAAAGTTTAGGTCAACCCTTTTCAAAGGGTTGCAGGGGGGTTCGGGGGACAGAGTCCCCCGCTAAATATTATCATTCTCTAATTTCTCTTAAAATTCTCTCAATAAATCTCAATAAATCTCTTATAAATCTCTCAAAAAATTCTCTCGTTCGTTTTTCTGTTCAACGGCGCGGTAATAGAGGGTATAAAGCTCTTGGACGCTGTTTTCGAGGAAGTAGTAATGCCCGACATAGGGGATCGTCAGCCCGAGGAAGAGGAGCGAGAGGAGAAGGGCGGGCAGTCCGCCCGAGAGGGCGAGCATAAAAAAGGAGAGGACGGTCATGACCGCGAAGGTCATCGTCACGATTAGGTGAACGAGCCGCTCATGCTGATAAAAGGCGATCCGCTTTTCGAGCATTTTGAGCGCGACCGGGGTGAGCTCGTCCCCCGCGTCGAGTGAGTTTTTGAGCGCCGTTTTGTATTCGCCGATCTCGCTTTTCATAACCGTGTTTCTTCCTTTCTCTTAGATCGGGCGCGAGCCGCCGCCTATGCGCTCCTACAAAAACGGGGATCTTTCCTTCCCGAAAAATCCCCCGTTTTACGTAAAATTGCCGCGCGGCAGTCCTGCCCTAAAAAATAAACAAATAAATAAATTATTGAACCGAAAGCTTTTTGTCGATCTCCTCGCGGAGCAGTCCGCAAAGCTCCTCGATCGTCATCGCGCCGAGATCCTTCCCCGAGCGGGCGCGAACCGAAATTTTACCGCTCTCCGCTTCGTTGTCGCCGACGACGAGCATATACGGCACTTTTTGGAGCGTCGCCTCGCGAATTTTAAAGCCGATCTTTTCGCTCCGGGTATCCATTTCCGCGCGGACGTTCGCCGCCCGTAACGCCGCCATCACCTTTTCGCAAAATTCGTTGTGGCGGTCGGCGATTGGGAGGACGCTCACCTGTACCGGCGCGAGCCAGAGCGGGAATTTCCCCGCGTAATGCTCGGTCAGGATACCGATAAAGCGCTCGATCGAGCCGAAGGCGACGCGGTGGATCATGATCGGCTGATGCTTTTGACCGTCCGCGCCCGTGTACTCAAGCTCAAAGCGCATCGGGAGCTGGAAATCGAGCTGGATCGTCCCGCATTGCCAAGTGCGCCCGATCGAGTCCTCGAGGTGAAAGTCGATCTTGGGTCCGTAGAAAGCGCCGTCGCCCTCGTTGATCACATAGGGTGTACCGAGGTCGTCGAGCGCCGCCTTTAGTCCGTTCGTCGCCATTTCCCAATCCTCGAGCGCCCCGAGGTGATCCTCGGGCATCGTCGAGAGCTCGATATGATATTTAAAGCCGAAAAGGGTATAGACCTCGTCGATGAGGCGGACAACGCCCTTGATCTGATCGGTGATCTGATCGCGGGTCATAAAGATATGCGCGTCGTCCTGGGTGAAGCATCGTACTCGCATTAAGCCGTGGAGCTGACCCGATTTTTCGTGGCGATGGACTAAGCCGAGTTCGCCGAGCTTCATCGGTAGGTCTTTATACGAGCGCGGCTCGAGCTTATAGACGAGGATCCCGCCGGGGCAGTTCATCGGCTTTACGGCGAAATCCGTCTCGTCGATCGTCGTCGTATACATATTGTCCTTATAGTGATCCCAGTGTCCCGAGCGCTCCCAAAGCGAGCGGTTGAGCATGATCGGGGTGCTGATCTCCTGATACCCCTCGCGCTCGTGGATCTCGTGCCAGTATTTTAAAAGCTCGTTTTTGAGGATCATTCCCTTCGGGAGGAAGAAGGGGAAGCCCGGTCCCTCGTCGAGGAGGGCGAATAAGCCCAGCTCCTTCCCGAGCTTCCGATGATCGCGTTTTTTCGCCTCCTCGATCCGTTCGAGGTGTTCGGCGAGGGCTTCCTTGGTCGGGAAAGCCGTCCCGTAGATACGGGTGAGCATTTTATTTTTCTCCGATCCGCGCCAGTACGCGCCCGCGATCGAGGTCAGCTTAAACGCCTTGACCGACGAGGTGGACATGAGGTGAGGACCCGCACAAAGATCGGTAAATTCCCCTTGTTTATAAAAGGAAATGGGTTCGTTCTTCCCCGCGTGTTCCTCACAGAGCTCGACCTTATACGGCTCGTCCGCCTTTTTGAGCGACTCGACCGCCTCCTCGGGCGGAAGCTCGTACTGCTCGAGCCTCAGCCCCTCTTTTACGATCTTTTTCATCTCCGCCTCGAGCCTCGTTAAGTCCTCGGGGGTAAAGGGGGTCTCTTTATCGAAATCGTAATAAAATCCGTTATCGATCGCGGGACCGATCGCGAGCTTAACGTCGGGGAAGAGACGCTTGACCGCCTGGGCTAAAATATGCGACGCGGTATGGCGAAACGCCTTTCGTCCGTCCTCGTCCTCAAAGGTCAGGATCTCGAGCGTCGCCCCGTCGGGCGCGGTAGTTCGCAGGTCACAAAGCGCTCCGTTGAGCCTCGCGGCACAGGCGACCTTCGCCAGCCCCAGCTCCTTCGCGATGTCGAATACACTCAGTCCGTCGTTAAATTCGCGAACCGCTCCGTCCTTTAATGTGATTTTCATAATCTACCGTTCCTTTCCGTGCTTGCGTTTTTCGCCCGTTTTTTTATTTTGTGAAGGCGTGCGACCGGGCGGCTTCGCTTAAAAAGTATAGCCTTATTATACGAATAACCGCAGGAGCGCGCTCCTACGCCTTGCCGCTTAGCGGCAAGGCATTAAAAAAGCAAGCTTTTGCTTTTTTAATGGTTATTAGTATTATATCACGGCGACGGCGGTTTGTCAACCGTTTTCACTCCCCCGTCTCCGCCCCATAGATCCGACAATCGGGGAATTTTTCGCGGAACGCGCCGATCTCCTCCGCCGAAATTTCACAATTGTCGATCGAGAGGCTCTCGAGCGCGTCCAGCTCCAAAAGCGGCGCGAGCGACGTGACCGCCGTGTTATTGAGGTCGAGCGTGCGAAGGTTTTTGAGCGCGGCGAGCGGCGACAGATCGGCGACGGCGGTGTTGGCGAGATAGAGCGACTCGAGCTCGGTCAGTTCGCCGATCCCGCTCAGGTCGGAGAGCGTCTCGTTCCAACAAAGGTTCAGGCTTCGGAGGGCTAAACCCTCGGGGAGGGCGGGGAGGGCGCTCATCTCCGTCCACGATACCCCGAGCGTCGTCAGCGACGGGAGGACGGGGAGGGTCGAGAGATCGGCGGACGGACAGGAGCTGAGCGAGAGCGTCTCCAGCTCGGTCAGCGCCGCGAGCGGCGAGAGGTCGCTTATGTCCATATACGAGAGGGAAAGATAGGACAGCCCCGCGATCCCCGAGAGGGTCGGGAATACGTCCTCCCCCAAACCGTCGAGCGAAAGGGCGGAGAGGGCGGGGAGCGCCGCGAGCGGCGAAAGATCGTCCGCGGGAACGTCCGACAGCTCGAGACTTCTCAGCTCGGTCATCGACGCGAGCGGCGACGGGTCGGAAAAGCGGCAATCCGAGATCGAAAGCTCGCTAAGCTCGTCCAGCTTCCCCAAAAAGGAAAAATCGGAGACGGGACAATCAAAAAGATCGAGGGTACGAAGGCGCGGAAGCTCGGCGGTAAAGGAATAATCCCCGCAGCTCGAGAAGCTGATATAAAGGCTCTCGAGCGACGAGAGCGCGGCGAGCGGCGAAAGGTCGGTGACGTTCTCCTCGCTCATGAGTGTGAGCTGTTCGAGCGCGGGGAGCGAGGCGATCGCCGCTATGTCCGCGTTCGAGAGGTTTTCTTCGTGAAACCAGAGCCACGTTTCGTCGACGGGGAAGCGCTCCGCGCCGATCAGGATCGTTTCGCCCGCCGCGTCGTCCTCCTCGTCGTAGGAAACGCCGATCCCCTCCGCCTCGAGCGCCTGAATACTCTCGGCGGTCACGGGGGCGTTCTCGGCGCTGACCCGATATAAGTCCTCGCTGATCGACAGGAGCGGCGAAAGATCGCTTACCGCCGTCCCCCTTATGTCGAGCGACGAAAGCGCGGTCGTCTCCGCGAGCGGTGAAAGATCGCTTACCGCCGTATTCGCGAGGTTCAGCTTGTAAAGCTTCCTTCCCGCCAGCGGCGACAGGTCGGAGACGGGATTTCCGAATACATTCAGTTCCGTCAGCGACGGGAGCGTCGCGATCGGCGAAAGGTCGGAGATCTCGTTTAAACTCACGTCCAGCTCCTCGAGATCGGGAAGCCCCGCGAGCGGCGAAAGATCGTCGATCAAATTCGACGAGGCGTAAAGCCGCCGGAGCGCCTTCGCGTCCGCGAGCGGGGTAAGATCGCTTATTCGATTTGCCCGTATCTCGAGGGTACGAAGCTCGGGGAGCGCGGGGAGGGTCGAGAGGTCGCTGATCTCGTTCGCGTTCAGGTATAATATCCTTAAATCGGCTAGGGGCGCGAGCGCCGAGAGATCGCCGATCCGATTCGCGCTTAAATCGAGGACTTGGAGCGAGGTCAGATAGGCGAGCGGCGCGAGATCTTCGTCGGTAAGACCCATTCCGCTCAGGTCGAGCTGTGTCAGGTCGGCGGAGAAGGTCTCGCCGCCGATCTCGACAAATTCGACGGTATCCACGGCGATCAGCTCCCGCTCGCGGGTCGCCACGGTCGTTTCGGCGGGCGCGGGCGTATTCCCGCAGGAGCAGAGCAGGGTGACTATCAGCGGGAAAGCGGCGAATTTTATAAAGCGTGTCTTTTTCATGGGGCGATCCTTTCTATCGTCCTGTAAATAAAATTTACAGAACGATCCCGTTTTCTACAATTATACCGAATACTCGCCGATTTGTCAAGACACGGAAGTAAATATTTTTTACAAATAAAAAAGACCGCTCTCGGTCAGAAAGAGCGGTCTTTTTAGAACGATCTGTTCTATTCCTTTTCCCCGGCTAAAATTTTCCGATACGGGTCGAGATACGACTCGATCACGGTATAATACGTATCGCGGAGGGTCGTATACGACGTCCCGTGATAGAGCAGTCCGTCGAGGATCGCCTCCTCGCCGTTATTGACGATCAGGTCGGCGAAATCGTCGCCCAGCCCGAGCGCCCCGTCATAGACGAGTTCAAATTTATCGGGGTCGAGCATATCGTCGATCAGGTTCAGCTGGCGCTCGCTGTACGTCGCCTTAAATTTTTCGCGGCGCGGGGTGTCACATTCGGGACAGGTATCGAGCTCGTCCGTCCCGTTCTCGGTAAAGCTGTATTTACAATTCGCGCATTTCGCGTAGTAAGAGGGGCGCGTGTCGAGCTTCTCCGCCCGATCCGCCGCGATAAACTCGGGGTCTGTGTTAAAAATACGGCTGCATAAGATCCAGTCCACGCCGCCTTGGATATTCTTCGCGCCGGCGGGGACTAAATACCCGACGCTGTCACAGGGGAGGTAATAGCGATCCGCCTGAGGGTCTTTTGGGATCAGGACGACGGCGATGTCCGCCTCGAGCTGATTTTTCCACATTCCCTCTTGGGCGCTCTCATAGCCCCACGTCAGACCCATGACGAGGAAGAGCGTCTTCCCGTCGATGAACGCGTCGGCGGGGTGGATCCAGCCGTCGCCGATCAGACCGTCGCGAAACATATCCGTCAGCCACGTCATCGTCCGCTGGACGTTCACGTCCTTCATATTATTGATCAGCTCGCCGTTCTCGAGCCCGATAAACTTTGTCCCGGTCGTGTTGATAAACATCATCGCCGCCCATTGCGCCCCGCGAAGCCCGGTATAGTCGTCCCCCTGTTCGACCCATTCCTCCATCATTTCCTCAAATTTGTTCCAGTCCCATTCGCCGCTCTCATAGAGATCCATCGGGTCGGATAGCCCCGCCTCCTCGAGGACGACGCGGTTATAGACGACCGCGAGGTTCGGCATCGCGCCTTGGGGGAAGTAGTAGTGCTTCCCGAGGAGCGAAAACTGTTCGATAATGTCCGCCTCGTCCGCCCAGAGCGGCGAGCTTATATCGAGCCAGTCGTCGAGCGCGGTATACATATTCCGCGCCATCGCCGAGGGGAAAGCCTCCCAGTCATAGCGGACGAGGTCGGGCGAGTCGCCCGAGGCGATCATGGTGTTGAGCTTCTCAAAATAGGCGCTCCCGCTCGTCGTGATCTCGGTCTCGAGATAGCCGCCGTAGCGCTCGGCGAGAAGCCCCGAGATCTCGGGCTGGTCGGTCGTAAAGTCGTAATAGCTCAGCGCCTTAACGAGACCCGCCTTTTGACCCGCGACATAGAGCGGACCCGTCCCCTCCTCGTGGTCGGCGCTGATCTCGCCGCTCTCGGCGATATTCGCGTAGTCGATGACGTCGTCGAGCTCGTTGACGAGCGTGGTGGTCGTCGTCGGCGCGGGCGCGGTCGTCTCGGCGGCGGTCTCTCGCTCGCCGCCGCCCGAGGAACAAGCGCCCGACCCAACGAGCGTCGAGAGCGCGAGGGCGGCGCAAAGGGCTTTTTTGGTTCGTTTCATAGGGGATACCTTCCTTTCGGTTTATTTTTGTGTTTTTTTATTTTAGGGCAGGAGCAAAAGGCGGCGGTCTTCGTTCTCGATCGGGTCTTCATTCGCGATCGGGTCATCATTCTCGATCGGCTCTTCGTTCGCGAGCGTCTCTTCGCCCGAGATCGGCTCTTCGCTCGAGATCGGGTAATTGTACGGGGGCGAATAGTTGATCGGGATCGGGAAGGGGATATTGACCTTATGCCGCTCGATCGCGCCGATGATCTCGCCGATCCGATCGTCATACGCGTGAGAGGAGGAAAGGATCTCATTCAAAACGTCGTCGAGCTGATCGACATAGGTCACGCGAAAGTCGGGGCAATTCTCCGCGCCGTCGAGGATAAATTCCGCGTTTGAGAAGCAAAGGATGCTGTAAAGCGGGATCTCGGGCAGTATCTTTTTCATCAGCGCCTCGTGGCGCTTTAACTGGAGTAGGGGGCTTCGCTCGCCGATATAACGACCGTCAAAGGCGGCGTCCTTGACCCACTTCCCGTCGGGGCGGATCGCGGCTCGTCCCTTCCAATGCTTCGTCTCGATCAGGATCACGCCCGCGCCGCTGACTAAGATGTGGTCGTATTCCTGCGCCTCGTCGATAAAGTCGTCTCTCTTTAAGAGGATACAGTTATAGCGATACGGGCTTTCACAGGTCTTTTTGATCGCCGCGACCCGATAGGGACAGTCGGCGAGATACCATTTTATGGCGTAGTCGACCTCTTTTTCGCCGGCGTTTTGACTGTTTTGACGCTTTTGAGCGTCGAGCTTGGCTCTCTCCGCCTCCTCCGCGGCGCTCAGCCTTTCGCGCTCCGTCTGCGCCGCTTTGACGGCTTTTTCCTCCGCCTTTACGGCTCTCTCCGCCGCCTTTTGGGCTTTTAGGTCGCCGATGATCGAGCATATCTCCCGGTATTTATCCTGAATGTTAAAGCCGCAATAGGGGTCGATAAAGATCTCCGTCCCGACAACGAGCGCGTTATGACCGTTGCGAGAGGCTTTTAAAAAGCGCTGATAGTTTTCGTTTCGCGCGAGCCGCTCCTTCGCCTCCTCAACGAATTTTTTTAAGGGAAGGATGTTGGCGGGGTTATGCTCGAGATAAAAGAGGAGCTTTTTTGTCCCCTCGGAGAGCGGGATCGGTTCGCCGAAAAAGGAACGGGTCTTTCTGCTTTTCTCCTTCTCGATCTGATCCTCGACCATACGGAGAAGGTCATAAAACCCCATCGGATAGCGAAAGTTCACGACGTTGGTATAATTGAACTGCGCGGGGAAGGAGACGTTCGGGGTATTCAGGGGCTTTGAGAGCTCACGACCCTTTTTATCGAGGAGATAACAGCTCGCGTGATAGGTATAGACGAGATTTTGATCGTTATGGGTATATTGCGCGGTAATATCGCGCCAGTCGGAATAGCGATAGCCGGGAACGCCGCAAATGGGCGGCTCGGGCATATGCTCCCGAAAGATCAGCTCGGTCACGCGCTCGGCGGCGTAAGAATCCCCCGCGCCGAGCATCTTACAAAATTCCCGCCAAAAGCCGTAAACGACCGGGCACAGGAAATATGTATTCTCAAACGCGTCGAAATCCTTTCGCTTCGCGGGTCTTAATTTAACGGGCGTACTCGCGCGGATCGATACTTTTTTTCGCCGCAGACGCAAACTCTTACTTCGTCCATAAAAACTCCTTGTCCGTTCCCATATTACAGAACCATTATATCATACCCCGCGGCGATTGTCAACTTTTTGAGAGGGCGCGTCGGCGCACGCCTTCCCAAAAAAATCAAAAAAATCTTGACATCTTCCCCACACCGTACTATAATATAAAGTATCCGAAGAAAGGAAGACGAAAAGATGAAATACGATTTCAGCGCCATAGAACCGAAATGGCAAAAATACTGGGATGAGCATAAGACCTTCCGCGCGGAGGAGGATCGCTCGCGCCCGAAGTTTTACGCGCTCGTCGAGTTTCCCTACCCTTCGGGCGCGGGGATGCACGTCGGGCATATCAAGGCTTACGCGGGGTTAGAGGTCGTGAGCCGTAAGCGGCGGCTCGAGGGGTATAACGTCCTCTTCCCGATCGGCTTTGACGCCTATGGGCTACCGACCGAGAATACCGCGATCAAGACGGGCGTCCACCCCCGCCTCGTCACTGATCGGAATATCGAGAAATTCACCGGTCAGCTAAAGCGCGTCGGCTTTTCCTTTGACTGGGACCGCGTGATCGATACGACCGACGAGGGATATTATAAATGGACTCAGTGGATCTTTTTAAAAATGTTTGAGCATGGGCTGGTGTTTCGCGATACGACGCTCGTGAATTACTGCCCGAGCTGTAAGGTCATCCTCTCGAACGAGGATTCTCAGGGGGGGCGTTGTGACCAATGTCACAGCGAGATCGTCCAAAAGACAAAGGAGGTCTGGTACTTACGGATCACGGAGTACGCCGATAAGCTCCTCGCGGGGCTCGACGAGGTCGACTATCTCCCGAATATCCGCCTCCAACAGGAGAACTGGATCGGGCGGTCGACGGGCGCTTTTGTGAACTTCCCGATCAAGGGAAGGGACGAGACCCTCCGTATCTATACGACCCGCCCCGATACGCTCTATGGCGTGACCTTTATGGTCATCGCGCCGGAGCATCCCCTCATCGAGAAGTATCGCGGCGCGATCGCGAATATCGACGCGCTCGACGAATATAAGGCGCGGTGCGCCAAAAAGAGCGAATTTGAGCGCACCCAGCTCGTTAAGGATAAGACGGGCGTTAAGATCGACGGGCTTAGCGCCGTGAACCCGATCACGGGGAAGGAGATCCCGATCTATATCTCGGACTATGTTATGATGAGCTATGGGACGGGCGCGATCATGGCGGTCCCCGCCCACGATACCCGCGACTATGAATTCGCCAAAAAATTCGGGATCGAGATCGTCGAGGTCATCAAGGGCGGCGATATATCCAAGGAAGCCTATACCGGCGAGGGCGAGCTGGTCAACTCGGGCGAGCTCAACGGTCTCACCGAAAAAAAAGCCGCGATCGAGAGGATGATCGCGATCCTCGAAGAAAAAGGCGTGGGCGAGCGCGGCGTCCAGTATAAGATGAAGGATTGGGCTTTCAACCGCCAGCGCTATTGGGGTGAGCCGATCCCGATCGTCCGCTGTCCCAAATGCGGCGACGTGGGCGTACCGTATGACGAGCTACCGCTAAAGCTCCCGCCGCTCGAGAACTTCCGCGCCGGCGAGAACGGCGAAAGCCCACTCGCGGGGATCGAGTCCTTTGTGAATTGTAAGTGTCCCAAGTGCGGCGGCGACGCGCGTCGCGAGACGGATACCATGCCCCAGTGGGCGGGGTCGTCGTGGTACTTCCTCCGCTACTGTGACCCGCGTAACGCCGATCGGCTCGCGTCTAAGGAGGCGCTCGAGTACTGGATGCCGGTCGACTGGTACAACGGCGGGATGGAGCATGTCACGCGGCATATGATCTATTCGCGCTTTTGGCACCGCTTCCTCTACGACATCGGCGAGGTCAATACGCCCGAGCCTTACGCCAAGCGGACGGCTCAGGGGCTGATCCTCGGGTCGGACGGCGAAAAAATGAGTAAGACGCGCGGGAACGTCGTCGACCCGAACGACGTGGTCGACGAATACGGCGCGGACGTCCTCCGCCTCTACGTCCTCTTTATGGGCGACTATGAACAGGCGGCTCCTTGGAGCGAAACGAGCGTAAAGGGCTGTAAGCGCTTCCTCGACCGCGTATGGAATTTAAAGGAAAAGGTCGCGGACGGCGACGAATACTCCGACGCGCTCCGCTCCCAAATCCATAAAACGATCAAAAAGGTCTCGGAGGACATCGACGCGCTCAAGTTTAACACGGCGATCGCGGCGCTTATGACCCTACTCAATAAGATCGACGAGGCGGGCGGGCTCAACCGCGCCGATTATCGGACGCTCTTGATCCTTTTGAACCCCTTCGCGCCGCATATCACCGAGGAGCTGTATGAACAGATGGGCTACGGCGGCGTCCTCAACGAACAGGAATGGGTCAAGTATGACGAGGCGCTTTGTATCGACGAGACGGTCGAGATCGTCGTACAGGTCAACGGGAAGGTACGCGCGAAGGTCATGATCGCGGCGAACGCGGAAAAGGACGCGGCGATCGCGGCGGCGCGGGCGGCGGCAGAAGCCTCTCTCGCCGATAAGACGGTCGTTAAAGAGATCGTCGTACCGAATAAGCTCGTCAACTTTGTAGTGAAATAATTTAATTTTTATGTTTATTTTTTAGGGAAGGACTGCGTTTCGGGTCGGTTTTAGATAAATTTTGGATAAGACCGACGAGCGGCAACGCAAGGACGCGTTAGCGGTGTCGCCCCAAGCGTCCCCGCACGGAAGCGGGGGCTGTCCGTTCAAAGCTTCGGCAAGGACGCCGAAGCCCAAAACGGACAGCTTTGCAAGGACGCAAGCGCCCAAAGCGACCCGCAAGGACTCCTTCCCAAAAAAGAAAGGTCAAGGTATATCTTATGAGCGATTGTACGCATAACTGTGAGACCTGCGGCTCGGACTGCGCGGAGCGGACGGCGGAGAGCCTCCTCGCGCCCCAAAATGAGTTGTCGAACATTAAAAAGGTCATTGCCGTCGTCTCGGGGAAGGGCGGGGTCGGGAAGAGCCTCGTCACCTCTCTCCTCGCGGTCGGCGCAAGAAAAAAGGGCTATAAGACCGCCGTATTCGACGCGGACGTGACGGGACCCTCCGTCCCGAAGATGTTCGGGCTTCACGGTCGGGCGGAGGGGGATAACGAGCGTCTTTATCCCGCTAAGACCGCCGGTGGGATCGAGGTCATGTCGGTGAACCTCCTCCTCGCGAACGAATCCGACCCCGTCGTATGGCGCGGACCCGTCATCGCGGGCGTGATCCAGCAATTTTGGACGGACGTGGTATGGGACGACGTGGATTATATGTTCGTCGATATGCCGCCCGGGACGGGCGACGTCCCGCTCACGGTGTTCCAGTCCCTCCCCGTCGACGGGATCGTCGTCGTCACGAGCCCTCAGGAGCTCGTCTCGATGATCGTCGAGAAGGCGGTAAAAATGGCGGAGATGATGAAGATCCCGGTCTTTGGCTTAGTCGAGAATATGAGCTATTTTATCTGCGGCGAATGTGGGAAAAAGCATGAGATCTTTGGCGAGAGCCGGATCGAGGAGACGGCGAGGCGCTTTGGGATCGACGCGACCGTGCGCCTACCGATCGACCCCGCGCTGACGAAGCTCGGCGACAGCGGGCGGATTGAGGAATATTCCGGCTATCTCCTGACCGACATCGAGAAGAAGATTTTCGCGGAATAAGTTTTTCCAAAGCTATCGGAGCGCGTCCGACGGACGCGCTCCGTGTTATCGTAAAGTCCCGCGACCTACCCGACCGTTACGCCCGTATAATAGTGGGTTAGGATCTCCTCGGCGGTCTTACCCGCCTTCGCCAGCTCGTTCGCCCCGTATTGGCTCAGTCCCGCGCCGTGACCGTACCCCTTCGTCCGGAAGGTAAAGATCCCGTCGCGGTACTCGACCGTGAACGCCGTCGAGCGAAGCCCGAAGATCCGCCATATATCCCCGCCCGAGAAGAGATTTTCCCCGATCCTGACCGAGAGGACGTAGCCGTCCTCGTTGATGTTAAAGTCGCTGAACCACTTCCCGTAATCCGCCGGGGTGACGATGTCGCTTTTCGCCGCGACGAGGGCGAGCCGCGCCGCCTCGACCGTCATCTCGTTGGTACATTCATAATACGGATAGTCGCGGTCGGCGGCGCTCTCGGCGGGCGCGAGATAGGCGAGCTCCCGCCCCCAGATCCCATAGGCGGACGAGGTACGCCCCGCGCTCACCGAATGATAGACGGCGTAGATCGGCTCGCCCTCATAGGTGATCGGGTGGCTCACGCCGTAAGCCGCCGCCTCTTTTAGGCGCGGGAGATAGGCGGCGTAGCTCTCGCCGTAAAGCTCGGCGCATTTCTCGGGCGTAAAAAAGGGCTGGTGGGTCTTCCCGTCGTCGGAGAGGAGCGCCCCCTCGGGCGTATTCTCCGGGTTCGCCGCCAAGCGGAGCGCATAGGTATAAGACGCCGCCGCTTGGGCGTTCAGCGCCTCCTGTTCATAGTCGATCGGGATCTCGGCGGCGAGACAGCCGACGAGATATTCCTCGGGCGTGACCGTCCGTACCTCGCCCGTCTCGGTCAAAAGGATCTCAAACGTCTCGGGTAACCCGGGCGGTACGCGCGTCCCCTCCGCCGCGCCCCTCAGCGCCGGCGGGAGAAGGAGCGCGGCGAGCGCGAAAAACGCGAAAATAAACAGCCTGTCCCTCATTTTTTCTTCCCTTCCTTTCCTTTTCTTCTCCTATGTATATTGACTTCGGGGCAAAAATAGACTATAATAAAAAACGGGCGTTACGCCTTTTATATACTTTTATATAACAGTATCTTACAGTAAAGGACTTTTACGTGCATGACAAAAAAAGGAATACCGATCTTTATTTATTCGGTCGCCGCCGTTCTCGCGTGCGGCGTGATCCGATTTTTTCTCTATCTGACGGCGATCGACTTTCGGACGGGCTTTTATACCCCCGAGGGCGCGCCCGCCGGACTTTTTTTCCGCGCGCTGACGCTGGCGGCGGCGGTCGGCTTCGCCGTCCTCTGTTTCGTCGGGGAGCGGCGGCGCTGGACGGCTTTTACCGTCGCCTCCGACGGGATGGGGGCGCGGGCAACGCTCGCGCTCGGTCTGTTTTATCTCGCGGCGGCGGCGGTCATGCTTTTTTCGATGGTGAGGGCGGGTCTCTCGATCTTATCCTTAGCGGCGGCGATCGGCTTCGCGGCGGTCGCGCTTATGATGCTCAAAAACAGCGCCGCGCCCGCCGTCGCGGGACTTTTACAGGTCGCGCTCTCGCTCCTTCTCTTTTTTAAGACGATCGAGATCTTTAACGCCGATCTCGTGATCGGGAACCGCTCGGACAGCCTCCTCCTCTTATTGAGCTATGTATTCGGGGCGCTGTTTTTCGCGTCGTCGGCGCGGTGTTACGCGCGGATCGAAACAAAACATTCGCGGCTCCGCGAGCTGATCCTCGCGGGGCTTACCCTCCTTTTTTCCGGGGCGGGTCTTTTCGCCAAGCTCCTCTCCGCCCTTTTCGGCGGGGCGAAAACGCTCGGCGTTCCCGCGCCCGACCCGACGGCGGCGGCGCTCCTCTTGATCTCGCTCGGCTTTATCGCTTCGCTCTGCTTCACGGAGCAAAAAAAGGCGATCGTCTATCTCGTGACCGAGGTCGAGGAGAAAAAAGCGAAAAAGCAAAAGAAAAAAGCCGACCGCTCGGCGGATACGGACGGGGAGAACCGCGAAGCGCTTCCCCAAAGCGAAGTTGGCGAAAGCAACTAGACCCGCGAAAGGAGGAACGCCCGTGAGCCTTAAAAAAAAGACAGCCGCCCGTCTCGCGGCGCTCCTCGGCGCGGCGAGCCTTTGCGGTTGCTCCGTCCAGGTCGAGAGCCTTTTAAGCCCGCCCAAGCTCAGCGAGGAACAGGTCGCGATCTATGAGGCGCTCCGCGTCGGGCGCGGCGGCGAGATCCACCTTAAATACCCCCGGAGCGGGAGCTATCGGAGCGCCTTCGTCATCGAGAATATCGACGACGAGGAGACGAACGAGGCGATCGTTTTTTATGAAGCCTCAAACATCGCGGACAGCGGCTCGTCGCTCCGTATCAACTTCCTAGACCGCGAGGACGGCGAATGGGTCTCGGTCTATGATTTCGCCGCGCTCGGGAGCGAGATCGAGCGGGTTCAGTTCGCCGACCTCGGCGACGGCGAGACGAGTATCATCATCGTTTATTCGATCCAAAACGCCGCCGATTCGGCGGTGAGCGTCTTAAAATACGCCGATAAAACGCCGACCGAGGTCTATACGGGGCGGTGCGCTTATACCAACCTTATGGACGTGAACGGTGACGGTCACCGCGTACTCTTTCAGATCAGCCGTGACCTCGACGGCGGGACGGCGACCGCCTCGCTCCTCGGCTGGGGCGAGGCGGGGGCGTTTGAGATCCTCTCCTCCGCGCCGCTGAGCGGCTTCGCCGACTGTAAGGGCGTTACGCTCGGGGTCTGTGACGACGAGGGATCGCGGGCGATCTTTATCGACCGCTCGCTCGCCGACGGGTCGATCGGGACGGACGTCCTGATCTGTGACGACGAGCTCGCGCTTTTTCCCGTCCCCACGATCCCCGACGTCTTGAGCCGACGGACGAACAGCTATACCCCGAATATCCTCTCGCGCGACATCGACGGCGACGGGATCATCGAGACCGCGTCGACCGCCGCCTTCCCGGGGTATGAGAATCTCGCCCGCGCGGAGCAGGTCTGTCTCACCGCTTGGTATCAGGTCGAGCGGCGCGGCGCGTCGATCAAGCGGGACGCGCTCTCATATATCAGTATCCGAAGCGACTATCTCTTATTTGTCCCCCCGCGCTGGGAGGGGCGGGTCACGGCGAAGGTCTCGATCTCGGAGGGGACGGTGACCTTTAGCGAATATGACAGCAGTAAGCGGACGGCGGGCGCGGAGCTTCTCTCGATCCGCGCGGTCGCGGGGGACGCCGAGCCCGAGGGCTATACCCTCTTCGGCGAGAGCGCGACGACGGGCTATCGCTTTTATATCCGTAACAATACGCGTAACTCGCTCGCGCTCACCGAGACGGAGCTGAGCGACTGCTTTAAAATTTTGGATTAAGTTTATTTTGTTTTTGTGTTTATTTTTTAGGGCAGGACTACTGCGGGTCGCTTTGGGCGACACCGCCCCCGCTTCCGTGCAAAGTTGCCCGCTGTGGGCTTCGGCGTCCGTGCCGAAGCTCTGGGCGGACAACCACCGCGTCCCTGCGGGGCGCTTTATTCGATGAAATAAAGGAGGAAAGCATCGATGAAACCGAGAAGGGTACTCGTCTGTGAGGACGAGGAGACGATCCGCGACTTTGTCGTGATCCATTTAAAGCGGTCGGGCTACGACGTATTCGACGTATCGAGCGGCGAGCTCGCGATCGCGGCGTGGGAGCGCGGGATGCGGTTCGACGTGGCGATCCTCGATATTATGATGCCCGGGACGGACGGGAAACAGGTCTGTCGCTACCTTCGCCAGCATAGCGCCGCGATCGGGATCATTATGCTCTCGGCGAAAAGTCAGGAGATGGATAAGGTGAGCTGTCTTATGATGGGGGCGGACGATTATGTGACAAAGCCCTTTTCGCCGTCGGAGCTCGTCGCGCGGGTCGACGCGATCTATCGGCGGGTGAGCCTCACCCGACCCGACCCCGACGTCTCGGCGGATATCGAGGACGGACCCTTCCTCGTCGACTCTAAGAGCCATACGATCTATAAAAACGGAGAGATCCTCGACCTCACCCAAGTGGAGTTTCATATCCTCGAATATTTTATCCGCCACAGCGGGAGCGCGATCGACCGCGAAACGCTCCTTCGGCGGATCTGGGGCGACGGCTATTACGGTGACGAAAAGATCGTCGACGTGAATATAAGGCGGCTTCGTATGAAGATCGAGGAAAATCCCTCCGACCCCGCGTATATCCGAACGATCTGGGGGTACGGGTATATTTGGGGGAAGGAAAAGGGCGAGGACGGCGAGGCGAAGAAGCCGTGAGCCGCTTCGCCGAAAAGGAGGAGAGCGCTTGAAAAAGCTTTTAAAATACCTGACGGGGGATTATTTAAGGGAAACGATCCTAAGCCCGCTGTTTAAGATGCTCGAGGCGCTCCTTGAGCTTTTTGTACCGATCGTCGTCGCGGCGATCATCGATCGCGGGATCGGCGATGCCGACGGCGGCTATGTCGTAAAGATGTGTCTGATCCTGGGGGCGCTCGGGCTGGTCGGGCTGGGCTTCTCGATCACGGCGCAATACTTCGCGGCGAAGGCGGCGGCGGGCTTCGCCAAAAACGTCGGTCACGCTCTTTTTTCGCATATCCAGTCGCTCTCTTACGCCGACCTCGACGAGGCGGGGAGCTCGACGCTCATCACGCGTATGACGAGCGACCTAAACCAAGTACAATCGGGGGTCAATATGACGCTCCGCCTCCTCCTTCGTTCGCCGTTCGTCGTCTTCGGCGCGATGGTGATGGCGTTTACAATCGACGCTTCGTCGGCGCTCGTTTTTGTCGCGACGATCCCCGTCCTCGCGGCGATCGTCTTTGTGATCATGCTCGTCGGGATACCGATGTATAATAAAGTACGCGAGCGGCTCGACCGCGTACTCGGGCGGACGCGGGAAAATCTCACCGGCGTACGCGTGATCCGCGCCTTTTGTAAAGAGCCCGACGAGATCGCGGCTTTTGATGCGGAGAACCGCGCCCTCACCGACGAACAAAAGGCGGCGGGGCGCGTTTCGGCGCTCACGAACCCGCTCACGCTCGCGGTCGTCAATATCGCGATCGTGATATTGATCCATATCGGGGCGCTCCGCGTCGACGCGGGAATCTTGACCCAAGGGTCGGTCGTCGCCCTTTATAACTATATGTCTCAAATTCTTGTCGAGCTGATCAAGCTCGCGAACCTGATCCTCAACATCACGAAATCCGTCGCCTGCGGCAAGCGGATTGAGGCGGCGATCGAGAGCGGCGAGGGAATGACGGACGGCGCGGAGAGAAACGGCTTTGAGGGCTATCGCTACGCCTTTGAGCTTCGCGACGCGTCGCTCAAATATCGCGGCGCGGCGGAGAACGCCCTAACCAAAATCTCGCTCGCCGCCGAGCGCGGTTCGACCGTCGGGATCATCGGCGGGACGGGGTCGGGTAAAAGCTCGGTCGTGAACCTTATTCCCCGCTTTTACGACGCGACCGAGGGCGGTGTTTTTGTTGACGGGCTAAACGTTAAGGATTACGCGGTCGACGCGCTCCGCTCGCGGATCGGGGTCGTCCCTCAAAAGGCGGCGCTTTTTCACGGGACGATCCGCGACAACCTCCGCTGGGGGAACGAGGACGCGACGGACGAGGAGCTGATGGAGGCGGTCGCGCTCGCCCAAGCGACGGAGGTCGTCGAGGGGAAGGAGGACGGTCTCGGCTTTATGATCGAACAGGGCGGGCGTAATCTCTCCGGCGGTCAGCGCCAGCGCCTCACGATCGCCCGCGCCCTCGTTAAAAAGCCAAAGATCCTCATTCTCGACGATAGCGCCTCGGCGCTCGACCTCGCGACCGACGCCGCGCTAAGAGGGGCGCTCCGCTCGCTCACGGACGTAACGACCGTCATCGTCTCTCAGCGTACCTCCTCCATTCGCCACGCCGACCAGATCCTCGTCCTCGACGACGGGGAAGCGGCGGGGATCGGGACGCACGACGAGCTTTTAAAGACCTGCGGTATCTATCGGGAAATTTATGAATCGCAATATAAGACCGAGGAAGGGAAGGAGCGTAAGGAAGTTTGAAAAATCGAAGATTTTTCAAACCCGTTGTTTGTGCCTCGGCAAACCCTCTCGGCACAAACTGCCTCCAAAGGAAAGGAATGGTCATAAAAATGAAAAAGCTCGAGACCGGGACGATCAAAAAAACGCTCCGCTATCTGAAGCGGCAAAAGGGGCTTTTTTTGGTCTCGATCCTACTCGCGGCGGCGGTCGTCGCGGGGACGCTCTATATCCCGATCGTGATCGGCGACGCGATCGACTGTATCATCGAGGCGGGGAAGGTCGACTTCGCGGCGATGTCGCCGCTCCTCCTTCGCGCGGCGCTGATCGCCTGTATCACGGCGGTCTTTCAGTGGCTGATGAATACCGTCAATAATCGGATCACCTTTGAGACGGTGCGCGACTTAAGGAGCGCGGCGTTTCGGCGGATCGAAGTATTACCGCTCGCCTATCTCGACGCTCACCCCTCGGGCGACGTCGTGAGCCGCGTGATCGCCGACGCGGATCAGCTCGCCGACGGGCTTTTAATGGGCTTTACCCAGCTTTTTACGGGGGTCGCGACGATCCTCGGGACGCTGTTTTTTATGCTCTCGATCGACCCGCTCATTACGCTCGTCGTCGTCGTCC
Source organism: Roseburia sp. (assembly GCA_023666265.1). Classification (GTDB taxonomy): domain Bacteria; phylum Bacillota; class Clostridia; order Oscillospirales; family Ruminococcaceae; genus Ruminiclostridium_E. The sequence goes on along the minus strand of JAMPCH010000005.1, from coordinate 42,155 downwards.
TAACCCCCATTTCGCTCCTTTGCGCGCGGTTCATCGCCAAGCGGACGTACTCGATGTTTCGGTTACAGAGCGAGACGCGCGGGGAACAGACGGCGCTCATCGACGAAATGATCGGAAATCAGAAGGTCGTAAAGGCTTTTTCGCGCGAGGACGAGGCGCTCGCCGCCTTCGACGAGATCAACGAGCGGCTTGAGAAATGCTCGCTCCGCGCGACGTTTTTTTCGTCGCTCGTGAACCCGACGACCCGTTTCGTCAACAGTCTCGTCTACGCGGGGGTCGGGCTGACCGGCGCGATGGCGGCGATCGGCGGAACGCTCACCGTCGGGGCGCTCTCCTGTTTTTTAAGCTACGCGAACCAGTACACCAAGCCCTTTAACGAGATCTCCGGCGTGGTGACCGAGCTTCAGAACGCGCTCGCCTGCGCCGCGCGGCTCTTTGAGCTGATCGAGGAGCCGCCCCAGTCACCGGACGAAGGACTTCCCGCCCTGACGGGCGTAGAGGGGAACGTCGCCCTCGAGAACGTTTCGTTCTCTTATACCCCCGAGCGGAAGCTGATCGAGGACCTCGACCTCGCGGTCAAAACGGGACAGCGGATCGCGATCGTCGGACCGACGGGCTGTGGTAAGACCACGCTCATCAACCTTCTCATGCGCTTTTATGACGTAAACGGCGGTCGGATCACGGTCGAGGGCGAGGATATTCGCGGCGTGACCCGCGCGAGCCTACGCGCCTCCTACGGAATGGTCTTACAGGAGACATGGCTCAAAAGCGGGACGATCCGCGAGAATATCACGATGGGGAAGCCCGACGCGACCGACGAGGAGGTCGTCCGGGCGGCGAAGGCGGCACATTCCCACTCCTTCATTAAACGCCTCCCAAAGGGGTATGATACCGTGATCGGCGAGGACGGCGGTAGCCTCTCACAGGGGCAAAAACAGCTCCTTTGTATCACGCGGATCATGCTTTGTCCGCCGCCGATGTTGATCCTCGACGAGGCGACCTCGTCGATCGACACGCGGACGGAGGCGAAGATACAGGACGCTTTTTCGCGCCTGATGAAGGGGCGGACGAGCTTTATCGTCGCCCATCGGCTCTCGACGATCCGCGACGCGGACGTGATCCTCGTGATGAAGGACGGGAACATCATCGAACAGGGAAACCACGAGGAGCTTTTAGCGCGCGGCGGCTTTTACGCGACGCTTTATAACAGTCAGTTTGCGGCATAAAGAAAGGACAACGGCGATGAATATCCACGAAACGCAGGAAAAAATAGTCAAGCTAAAAAAGGAGAAGGATTTTTGTATCCTCGCCCATATCTATCAAAATCGAGAGATCGTCGAGATCGCGGACTATGTCGGCGACTCCTTTGGGCTCAGTAAAGAGGCGGCGAAAGCGCCGCAAAAAAACGTTTTAATGTGCGGCGTCCGCTTTATGGCGGAGACGGTCAAGCTCCTCGCGCCCGAAAAAACGGTCTACCTGAGCGCGGCGGAGGCGGGCTGTCCCATGGCGGAACAGCTCGACGTCGATCTCCTTCGCGGGCTAAAGCGCCAATACCCCGACTATACCGTCGCCGCCTATATCAATACGACGGCGGCGCTAAAGACCGAGTGTGACGTTTGCGTCACGTCCGTGTCGGCGGTAAAAATTCTCAAAAAAGTAGAGAATAAAAATATCCTCTTTATCCCCGATATAAATTTAGGGCAGTACTGCGCCGACCGACTCCCCGAAAAGAATTTCAAGCTCGTACAGGGCGGCTGTCCCACCCACGCGCGTATGACGGGGGAGGACGTCGACCGCGCGAAGGCGGCGCACCCCGACGCGCTCCTACTCGTCCATCCCGAATGTACCCCCGCCGTCACCAAAAGCGCGGACTATATCGGGAGTACGACGGGGATCATCGAATTCGCCAAAAGCTCCGACCGCCGCGAATTTATCATCGGGACGGAGAACAGTATCGTCGCCCATTTACAGTATGAATGTCCCGATAAGCGCTTTTATCCGTTATCGAAGGACTGCGTCTGTCACAATATGCGGCTCACGACCCTCTCCGACGTACTGTACTGTCTGAACGGCGAGGGGGAGGAGATCGTCCTTGACGATGACATACAAAAAAAGGCGCGTCGCTGTATCGACGAGATGCTAAGGCTCGGGTAAGAAGAAGGCGATCGTGAGGCGGACGCACGGATGCGTCTGCGGGTCGCCCCAAGCGTCCCGCACGGAAGCGGGGGCTGTCCGTCCAAAGCTTCGGCAAGGATGCCGAAGCCCAAAACGGACAGCTTTGCAAGGACGCAAGCGCCCAAAGCGACCCGCTAGCCTCGGGTAAGAACAAAGCGCCCCGTGAGGCAGGACTTCCCCAAAAAAATAGCACAAAAATAATCGTCGAAATCCACAAAAGCGGTTTTCTTTTTTAGCATTTCCTACAAAGCAGAAGCTTTTTTCTTGACAGAAGCGAAAATTTGGTTTATACTAAACGTATATGGTTTTTATTTGGAAGGAGAGATCCATCATGCTTGTGAACGGATTGAACTGTAAAATTTGCGGCGGCGAGGTCGCGCCCGACGAGGCGGGGGTCACCTGTGAGTGTCGTGGCTGCGGCGCGGAGGGGATGTTCCCCAAGTCGGACGTTAAAAAGCTGAACCGCGCTACATATTTAAGAGATCGATATGAATTTGACCGCGCGAGGGCGATCCTCGACGAGCTGATCGCCGAGAACCCCGAGGACGGCGAGGCGTACTGGAACCGTCTCCTCGCGACGTATGGGATCCGCTACGCGCGGAGCGGGAAACGCCTCCCGACCTGTCGGGTCGACGTCTCGGCGCTCCCCGCGCCGACCGAGGCGGAGGATTATAAAAAGACGCTCTATTACGCGACCGAGGAGGCTCAGGCGCAATATACCGCCATGGGCGAGCGGCTCGCGGAATGTGTCGACGCCTCGCGCCGCGTTTTCGCCGAGCCGCAGGAATATGACCTCTTTATCCTCACCGACGAAAAGAAAAACGCCGACGACGACCTCGACGGCGAAAAGCTCTATCTCCGCTTTACCGAGAATTTGGGATTTCGCGTTTTTTACGCGCCCGAGACGCTAAAGGAGACGGACGACGGCGAAAAGCCCGCGCGGATCGCCGCCGCGATCGCCAACAGCCGCCTTATGCTCGCCGTTTTTAAGGCGATCCCCGATACCGTCAGCGGCTATATGAATTACGCGACACGGCTCTTTCTCCAAGGGGCGGAGAGGGACGAGGGGAAGATCCTCCTACCGATCTTTAACTCTAAGAGCGTGGCGTATCAAGAGCTTCCCGAGGCGCTCGTTTGGGGCGACGAGGCGTTTGACCTCTCCGACCCCGAGTTTATGCGCGAGATCTCGGACGCGGTAGAAAAGATCCTTAAGCCCGAGGACGCCGCCGTCGTCCCCGACTCGATCGTGACCGCGACCGCCGCGAATAAGGAAAATCTCATCAAGCGCGCTTATATGTTCCTCGAGGACGGCGAATTTGAGACGGCGGATACTTACTTCGATAAAATCCTCGACATCGATATTGAGGATTCCCGCGCATATATCGGGAAGCTCCTCGCCGAATATAAGCTCACGAGCGACGATCAGATCCCCGGGATACCGATGCCCGTCACGGATAATAAGAATTTCATAAAGGCGCTCCGTTTCGCGACCCCCGAACAAAAGGCGCGGTACGAAGCCCTCAACGGCGCGATCGTCGAGAATATCGAGAACGAGAAAAAGCGGATCTCGGAGGAGCGCCAGCGCCTAAACGCCGAGCGCGAGGAGAAGGAAGCGATCGAGCGCCAGCGCCGCGAGCGTCAGATGAAGGAGGAGCGTAAGCTCCAGTTCCAGCGCCGCCGCGACCCGCTCCGTAAGACCTTAGCCGAGGTACGCGCCGAGCTGAATAAAACGATGATCCTTCCCGCCCGCCGTAAGGAGCTAAAGGAACAGGAGGAGACCCTCGTCAAGAATATCAAGGAGCTCGAAGCCCAGTTCCCGGATATTTGGGATTGATCTTTGAGAGATTTAAGAGATTTTTAAGAGAAAAGTAATATATAGCGGGGGCGTTGCCCCGCAAGCAGGATGCTTGTAGGTGAACGCCCCAAGCGCCGCACGGACGCGGCGCAAACAAAGCGTTCACCGAGACCCGTCCGCAAGCCTTTGAAAAGGCTTGACCTAAACTTCTGTATTGCGTTATAAACATTTCATAAAACAAAACAATCTGTACGATTAGACAAGTCGGTAAATAATTGTCTAGTCGTACAGACTTTTGTTTTCGCTGTATCTTGTTGAATGACATATTGATTTTCGCTTCCTTTTGGCACAAAAGGAAGTGGGGTCCGGGGCAAAGCCCCGGCTTAAATATATGTATTCTCTCTTAAAATTCTCTTAAATCTCTCTTAAAATTCTCTTAAATCTCTCTCAAAATTCTCTCAAAAAATCTCTTTTACGTCTCTTCCTCTCGTAACAGCGATTCCGCCGCGCGGAGGATCACGCGATCCTCGGGGAAGTTGAGCAGCTCCATGGCGCGGTCATAGGGGACGAGCCAGTCGGCGAAGACCTCCTCCTTTTGGAAGGAGAGGGAGTGGTCGTCGTAGTGTGAGAGAAAAAAAACGCCGGTTTTTTGGGTATGGTCGAGGGTGGTATAGGTATACTCCATCCGAAAGTCGGGGTGGGGCGAAAAGGGCAAGCCCGTCTCCTCAAAAATCTCCCGCGCGGCGTTTTGAAGCTCGTCCTCGCCGTACTCGATATGCCCTTTGGGGAAGCCGATATGCCCGCTCTCGCTCTTAATGAGGAGATAGCGGCGTTCGCCGTCCCGCTCGGTGTAGAGGACAGCGCCGCTCGTCTTTTCGTAGAGGGGATAGAGCTTCCCGCGCTTTATATCCTCCGACGGGAGAAGGGAAAGCGCGTGAAGGAGGTTACATTCGTAACAGATCGGCGTCCCCGCGAGCGCGGGGGGAACGCACAGGAGTGCGGACGAGCCGTCCGCGCGGACAAAAACGCCGATCACGGCGGCGGAAAATGAAGCGTCGGGATCGGCGGAAAGCTCCCCTTCACCGAAGAAATACGCCTCGGCGGAGGGATCGTCGCGGACGGAGGCGGTGAACACGCCTTCGGCGTGTTTTCCCGCGAGGGTGAGCGGGACAGTCTTTCCGAGCGCGGACAGGTCGGGTCTCATTTTATACTTCCTTTCTTTCTCCAAAGCGGGTGATTACACCGCCTCCGCTTCCTCCAAAACGAGTAAGCCCTTATCGAGCATTCTTTGCGCCGCGAGGAGAACGCCCATTCTCCCCGTGTCATAGGTCACGCCGCCCTGTAACCAGACGGCGTAGGGCTCGCGGAGCGGCGCGTCGGCGGACAGCTCGATCGACGAACCCATCGTGAACGCGCCCGCCGCCATAATGACTTGACTCTCGTACCCGGGCATATCCCACGGCTCGGGGCTGACGAAGCTGTCGACGGGGCTTCCGCTCTGGATCCCTTCACAAAAGGCGACGAGCGCCTTCCGCGAGCCGAGGCGGATCGCCGTAATGAGATCGGTGCGGTATTCGTTAAAGGCGGGATAGACCTCGTAACCGAGAAGGGTGAAAAAAGCCGAGGCGAACGCCGCCGTTTTGACCGCGTTCATAACGACGTTCGGCGCGTGGAAGAGACCGAGGAACATCTCGCGGTTCTGATTTAGGGAACAGCCGACCTCCTTCCCCGTCCCGACGGTCGTGAGACGGTTGGCGCAAAGGGCGACGAGATCCTTTTTTCCCGCGATATAGCCGCCCGTCGCGGCGATCGAGCCGCCGAGGTTTTTAATGAGCGACCCGGCGATCAGATCCGCGCCGACGTCACAGGGCTCGACCCGCTCGACCAGCTCGCCGTAACAGTTATCGACCAAAACGACCGCCTCGGGGTTCACGAGTCGGATCGCGTCGATCATCTCGCTGATCTCCGAGATCGTGATCGAGGGGCGGAGGCTATAACCGCGCGAACGCTGGATATAGGCGACCTTACAGCTTTTCGCCCGTTCGCGGATCAAGCCGTAGTTGACCCGCCCGTCGGGGAGGAGGTCGATCTGATCGTATTTTACGCCAAATTCGGTCAGCGAGCCGCCCGTTTCGCCGAAGATGACCTCTTCGAGGGTGTCATAGGGCTTCCCCGTGAGCGAGAGGAGGAGGTCGCCCGGGCGGAGAACGCCGAAGAGGGCGATCGAGATCGCGTGGGTTCCGTTTACGAACTGGTGGCGGACGAGCGCGTCCTCCGCGCCGAGGACTTGGGCAAAGACCGCGTCGAGCTTATCGCGCCCGTCGTCGCCGTAGCCATAGCCCGTCGTCCCCTTTAGGTGAAGCTCGCCGACGCGATGGTCGATGAACGCCTTTAGTACCTTCTCACTGTTGCAGCGCCCGGTATGCTCGATCCGCGCGAACGCCTCGGAAGCGATGTTCTCGGCGGTAAGCGCGATCTCCTCCAGTCTCTTATCGATGTTAAAGTAACAGCTCATGGTCGTGTCCTTTCGTTAAGCGGGATATTGCGGTGTATGCTTTTTTTATTTTTTTATGACAGGCGCGGCTCTCGCCGCGTATTCCCTTTCTCGATGAGATAGGCGTTTCCCGACGGGATAAATCCCGCCCTTTGATAAAACCCGACGAGATCGGCGCGACAGACGACATAAACGTCGTTCTCCCCGGCGTACTCCGCCGCGACCGCCCGAACGAGGCGGAGCGTCCGCCCCGTCCCGCGCGAAGCCTTTTTCGCCGCCACGGCGGTCAGTAACGCGACCCCGCGATCCGCGAAGGCACATTCCGCCGTCGACTCGCCGAGTAGATAGAGCGCCGCGATCCCGTGGCGGACGTTGTGACACGCGTCGGGATACCATTCCTCAAAGCTCAGCGCGGGGAAGCCCTCGCGTAAGACCGCGAAGACCGCCTCATACGGCGGATTTTTCCGAATTTCCCCCGACGGGAGCGGCGCGGCTTTACCGCTATATTTTAAGATATTCAGCCGCTCGGCGGGGAATGACGAAAACGCGGCGAGATAGGCGCTCTCGGGGAGGAAGAGCTCGTGAAGACCGCTCATCTCGATAAAGGCGGCGATCTCCTCGGGGTCTTCACCGTCCGCCGAGCCGCCGAAGGTCGCCGCCCCGTAGTAGCGGGCGAAGACCCCGCTCCTTCCCAAAAAATAAAATCGGAGGAAGGGATAATTTACTCCATAGCCCCGCGCGAGGGCGTAAAGCTTCCCCGTAAAGAGGTCGCGGGGGAGCGCGTCGAGCGCGGCGAAAAGCGCCGCCTCGTCCGTCACCGCGCGGATCAAAGCGCCGAGAGCCGCTCATAGAGCGCGCGGGCGAGCGCGTCGACCGCCTCCGCGTCGGCGCGGGACATCACACAGGCGGGGGTATGGAGATAGCGCGTCGGGACGGAGATCGCCGCCGTCCTGATCCCGCCGACCGCCTTATGGATCGCGCCGCTGTCGTTTCCGCCCGCGACCTTTGTTTTGGTCTGGGCGGCGATCTTTTTATCCGCCGCGAGGTCGAGAGCGAGGCGATAGATCGCTTTATCATAGATCGTCGCGCGATCCATATACGAGACGACCGCGCCGCCCCCGACGGCACAGACCCGATCCGCCCCCTTTATATCGGGGAGGTCACAGGCGGTCGTCGTCTCGAGGACGATCGCGTAGTCGGGGCGGACGGTATAAGCTACGCAAGCCGCGCCGCGCGTCCCGATCTCCTCTTGGACGGTAAAAACGGCGGTCAGGTCATAGGGGAGGCCTTCGCCGAGGAGCGATAAAAGGATCGCGCACCCCACGCGGTCGTCGAGCGCCTTCCCCTTCATTTTATCCTCGCCGAAGAGGAAAAATTCGCTCTCAAAGGTACAGCGATCGCCCGCGCGTACCTTTTTTCCCGCCTCCTCCCGTGAGGAAGCCCCGACGTCGATCCAAAGCTCGTCGAGCTTCGGCTGCTTCTCCTTTTCGTCGCCCTTGACCATATGGGTCGCCTTCGCGGCGATCACGCCGCGAACCCCGTCGGAGAAAACGACTCGCCGCCCATAGACCGCCGAGGGACTGATCCCGCCGACGGGCGCGAATTTTAACAGCCCCTCGTCCGTGATTTGGGTCACGATCAAGCCGACCTCGTCCATATGGGCGCAAAGCATCACTTTATTTTTGGGGGAGGTCTTCCCCTTTTTTGTGACGATGAGATTTCCGAGCGGGTCGGTCGTCGCGATACAGTCGGCGGGGAGGCGGTCGGCGATGAAGTCCCTCACCGCGTCCTCGTCGCCGCTCACGCCGTTCAGGCTTGAGAGCGCGCGGATCAATTCAAGATCAAGCATTGTCTTCGCCCCCTTCCCCTTTTAGCGCGAGCGCCGCCATAAGCCGCCCGACGGCTTCGACGTCCTTTGGGTCGACCGTCTCGACGGGGGTATGCATATAGCGGAGCGGGATCGAGAGGAGAGCGGTCTTTACGCCGCCTCGCGCGGTGGCGATCTCGTCCGCGTCCGTCCCCGTCTCGCCGCCCATGATCTCGAGCTGGAGGGGGATATCCTCCTCCTCGGCGAGGGCGCGAAGGTGCTCGGTCAGCGACTTCGACAGGCTCGGCGCGATCCCGAGCATCGCGCCCTTCCCGAGCTCGCCGCATTTCTCCCGCTTGGCGTCGGGGGTAAGCCCAAAGCTTACGTCGGTCGCGACCGCGAGGTCGGCTTCGGCGGTGTAAGCGCCGATCTTAGCGCCCCGACTACCGACCTCCTCCTCGGAGGCGAAAAGGATCGAGAGGTTATAGGCGAGCTTTTTCCCCTTTAAAAGCGAGAGGGCGTAAAGGATCGCCGCCGCGCCCGCGCGGTCGTCGAGCGCCTTCGCGGTGACGCGGCTCTCGCCGAGCTCGGCGAAGCCGCCGTCGATCGTGACGCGGTCGCCGAGCTTTACCCGCTTTTCGGTCTCCTCCTTTGAGAAGCCCGTATCGATCGCGATCGCCTCGGTCTTCATCGTCTTTTTACCGTCGGGGTCGACATGGGGCGGGAGCGTCGCGATCACGCCCTTTAGCGGCGGGTCGGAATGGATCGTCACGGTCTGGGCGGCGTAGAGCCGCCGATCCGTCCCGCCGACATTCGCGACGCGGAGAAAGCCGCCCTCCTCGATATAGGTCACGATAAAGCCGATTTCGTCGATATGCGCCTCGAGAAGGAGCGTTTTTTTTCCGTTTCCCTTTTCGCCGATGAAGGCGTGGACACAGCCGAAGGGGTCGGCACTCGCCGACGGGTCAAATTCTCTTAAAAGCGCGACCGCCTCGGCGCAAGCCGCCTCCTCCGCGCCCGAAACGCCGTCGGCGCGGCAGAGCTTAGAGAGGATCTCTCTGATCTCCATTGTATTCTCATTCCTTTTCGGATAAACTTTTTATCACTACACTTAATTATTATATCACGTTATCCCCCGTTTTACAATAGTGAAAGTAAACAACACTTCGTTGAAATTTTAACAATTGTTTAGACTGATTTTTGTTTGCACAAACAAACACACCGAACGAGATCGCTCGTTCGGCGTGTGACGTTATTTCTTCAATATCCTTTTTTTCGCCTGCGAGAGCCGTACCCTGAGCCGCTTCCACCCCAGTCTTAACGGGGTCAGCGTCCGCCACACGGCGACATAGAGCCGATAGCGGCGGTCGGTCACGCGGAGCGTTTTTTCGCCCCGATAGATCTCGGTCACGACCCCGAGCATTTGACCCTTCGGGACGGTCTCATAATTCAGACAGTTATCCCCGCGCGTATAATAATTCTCCGCGTCCGCGCCGATCACGCGATGGATCACATACTTCCCGTCCTCGCGGAGAAAGATCGGGAGCTCGCCGACCGTTAAGGGGCGGTCGAGCGGCTCGACGAGGACGAGGGTCTTCCCCTCGGTCAAGAGGGGCTTCATACTGATCCCGTGGGTCGGGGTCGTGACGGCGCGCCCCGCGTTAAGCTCGTCGGCGATACTTGTTTCATTCGTCTTCATACGTTCCCCGCTTTCGTGAGCGCGGCGTAGGCGACCTCAGCCGCCTCGGGCGAGATATTACACCCCATCCTAAAAAGCGGGAGCCGCGCGAGCCGATCGACGAGATCGAGCGTTTTCGCCATACCGTCGGGGTCGGTTCGCCGATAGGTCTGGTTTAAAAGGGCGGGATAGGCTTCCTCGCCCCCGATCGGCTCGATCGTGTTCGTTTTACTTTGGTGAAGGAGGACGATCCCGCCGACCTCGGCGCTCGTGTTGGTATGGATGCCGTCCTTCCCGCCGTAGGGCGAGCCGTAGACGGTGACGTTTTTGTCCGTCACCTTTAAGAGCGGCTTATCGTCGTTGATCATAACGACCCGCTCGCCATAGCGCTCGCGCCAAAGGCGGGTATGGGTCGACTTCCCCGTCCCGCTCGGCGCGGCGAAAAGATAAGCCCGCCCTCCGACCGCGAGCGCGGACGCGTGAAAAAGAAGAATATCGCGGTCGAGGAGCAATTCGCAAATTTTACGGTACACGGCGAGGCTCTCGAGATAGTCGTCGGCGAACCGCCCGCCGCCGTTCTCGTCCTGTGAGATATTTTCGCGGACGACGTCCTCCGCCGAGACAAAAATTTCCGCCTCAAAAGGCTTGTCCGTCCGATAGTCGGCGCAAAGCCGCTCGGTAAAGGGGAATCGGTTGTGAACGCGGAAAACGTGTTCCGCTAAGCGTAAGTTAAACATTTTATTTTTATGACTATTCCTTTCCTCTGGAGGCAGTTTGTGCCGAGAGGATTTGCCGAGGCACAAACAACGGGTTTGAAAAATCTTTGATTTTTCAAACTTCTTTCTTTTAGGAAGGGTTCTCCCCCTCGGGGAAAGCGATCGTGAGCGAGACGGCGTTTCCGTAAAATTTGTTGAGGATAAAGCGGTTTTTCCCCTCGATCCGATAGCGAAGCTCTAACGTCATATCCTCGGACGAGCCGTCCCGGACGACCGCCGAATAATAGAGATAGCAGTCCCCGCCGAAGGATTGGATCTTCGTCCGCTCGCCGTACCGAAGCGCCGGGAGATCGTACCGACCGTCGCCCTTCCCGACGAGCGCGTTCAAGAACTCCGTTTCCGTCGGGGAGATGAGCGTGGCGTTCAGCGCCGCGATCCCGTAATCGGGATCATCCGCCCCATTGACGACGATCGCGAGCTGATACAGCCCCTCGCCGAGCGGCAATTTCGAGACGCCGACGTTCAGTGAAAGCTCCTCCCCCTTCTCAAAGCGATGGGTCACCCAACGATAGAGCGTGTGATCGGCGAAGTCGCCCTCCTCGCGGGTCTCGACGAGCCGATCCCTTCCCAAAAGGAAAAAGAGGAGCGCGAGAAGGATCGGGAGGATCGCGAAAAAACCGAAGCCCGCGAAAAGCTTACGCCGTGGGAAATTTTTCATAAGCCGCCTCCGTAACTTAGCCGAGAACCGCCCCGAGCGGTTTCCCGATCGGGGCGGACGTTCTTTTTTGGGGAAATTCGCTCAGACCGGCATCACCTTATTCGCCTTATCGGCGTGGAGGCTGTCGATCCCGTTTTTCTTGTCGCGGCGCTTCTCAAAGAATTTCTCCGCGACCTGACCAAACATGGCGTAGCTTAATACGTCCTCGTCTTGTTCCGTCCATTTCGCCGCCTCGGCTTTGAGCTTCTCGAGTTCGGGCGCGATCAGGTCGGCGGGGCGGCAGTCGATCGGCTTCTCGTCGCGTAAGATCTTCGCGCGGAAGGCGGGATCGATCGGGGCGGGGGTCTTCCCGTATTCGCCCTTGACGAGCCCCTTAAACTCCTTCGTGACGGTCTTATACCGCTCGCCGAGAATGACGTTGAATACCGCCTGTGTCCCGACGATCTGGGAGGTCGGCGTTACGAGCGGCGGGAAGCCCGCGTCCGCTCTCACGCGCGGAACCTCGCGAAGGACCTCCTCGAACTGATCCGACTTCCCCGCCTGTTTAAGCTGAGAGAGGAGGTTCGAGAGCATACCGCCGGGGACTTGATAGATGAGCGCGTTCGCGTCGACCGCGAGCATCTTCGGGTCGAGTAAGCCGCTGTCGATATATTTTTTACGTAAGCCCATAAAATAGTCGCGAATTTCGGTGAGGAGCTTTAGGTCGAGACCCGTGTCATACTCCGTCCCCTGTAACGCCGCGACCATGGATTCGGTCGGCGCGTGAGACGTCCCGAGCGCGAGCGGCGACATCGCCGTATCGATCCCGTCGACACCCGCCTCGATCCCCTTTAAGAGACACATTGAGGCTAAGCCCGAGGTATAGTGGGTATGGAGCTGGATCGGGATCTTGACTGCCGCCTTCAGCGCGCGGACAAGCTCCGCCGTCGCGTAGGGCGTGAGGAGCGCCGCCATATCCTTGATACAGATCGAATCCGCGCCCGCCTCCTCGATCTGCTTCGCGTAGTTGACGAAGTATTCGGTGGTAAAGATTTCGCCGAGGGTATAAGAGATCGCGATCTGAGTATGCGCGCCCTCTTTTTTCGCCGCTTTTACCGCCGTTTTGAGGTTTCTTATGTCGTTGAGCGCGTCAAAGATACGGATAATGTCGATCCCGTTGGCGACCGACTTCTGAACGAAGTATTCAAGCACGTCATCGGCGTAGTGGCGATAGCCGAGCATATTCTGTCCGCGAAAGAGCATTTGGAGCTTTGTGTTCGGCATTTCCTTTTTCAGGATACGAAGGCGCTCCCAAGGATCCTCGTCGAGGAAGCGAAGACAAGCGTCGAACGTCGCGCCGCCCCAACATTCCGCCGAGTAAAAGCCGACCTTATCGATCGTGCTTAAGATCGGGCGCATTTCGTCCATTCTCATACGCGTCGCGATCAAGGACTGGTGAGCGTCGCGGAGAACGGTCTCGGTGATTTTAACCTTAGCCATTGTTTAAAACCGTCCTTTCTTACGCGTTGATCGTCGCGATCAGCGTCCCGGTGCTGACGGAATCACCCTTCGCGACGTTGATCGAGGCGATCGTTCCCTCACAGGTCGCGGGGATCTCGTTCTCCATTTTCATCGCCTCGATGATGACGATCGGCGTACCGTTAGAGACCTTATCGCCGACCTTTAGCTTAACGTCCATGACCGTCCCGGGCATCGGCGCCTCGATCCTTACGCCGCCGACCGCGCCCGAGGGCGCGGGCTTCGCCGCCGGTCTCGCCGCTTTGGGCGCGGGGGCGGAGGCTTGTACGGGCGCGCCGCCCTCCGTCTCCTCGACCGTGACGTCGTATGCCGTTCCGTTTACCGTGATGTTATATCTTTTCATCGCCGTGTTCCTTCCTTTCGATAAAATTCTTTTTGATTTTTTATGGCAGGAGTCTCTCCCCGTCGGGTCGAGCCGGAAGATCGTCCTTCCTCGCTTTATGATCGCTTGCGAGAGCGGCAGTCCTGCCCTAAAGGGTAAAATAATTTAATAAACGAAATTGATATGCTTTCTCTTGGGCGAATCGACGCGCTTCCCGCTCAGCATTTCGACGGCGGAGAGGATCGCGTCCCGCGCCTCATACGCCTCGATCGCGCGGTCTACGCCGCCTTTTTTTATCAGCGCGAAGGCGGAAGCCTCGTTCTCGGCGTATTCGGCGGTGAGTGCCGCCTCGTTAGAGCCGTTGAGCTCGTCTCCCTTTAAAAAGACGACCGCCGTTTTGGGCGCGACCGCCGAGATCACCGCGTCCTCATACGCGATCACAAAGTCGCTCGCGGGCGCGATCGCGCAGTACGCCGTCCCATAAGCCTTAGCGGTGATGAGCGTGACCTTTGGGGTCGTCGCGCTCGCGTAGAGCTGGGCGAGCTTCGCCGCGTCGCGGATCGAGCCGCTCAGCTCCTTCGCCGCCCCGCCACTAAAGCCCTCGCTGTTAAGGACGGTCACGACCGGGATCGAGAAGGCGTCGCAGAAGGACAGAAACCGCGCGATCTTGGCGTTATCCTCGGGGGTGAGCTTTTCGCCGTTTTTATCGGTCGCGATAAAGCCGACCGTCCGCCAGCTTAAGCTACCGAGCGCGGTATAAGCCGCCGCGCCGAAGTCGGCGTAAAGCTCGGTCAAGCTCTCTTTATCGGCGAGCGCCGCCACGAGCGGAGCGCCCGAGAGCGCGTCGGTGATCTCGGCGTCGTTCTCGGCGTAAAAGTCGTTCCCCGAGAGCTCGAGATTATTCGAGGGGAGGATACGGACGAGCTTTTTTACCTCGGCGATCGCCGCCTTCTCATCCTTGGCGACGATCGCCGCCGTCCCCGACAGGGCGGCGTTTTTCGCCGTCCCCGCGCCGTTTAAGCCGCCGTCCTCGGCGACGAAGGGCGGGGTCATAAAAAACTCCGTCTCCTCGGTCATAACGACAAAGTCCGCCATACAGGCGGTCATCGCCGCCGTCCCCGCGCAAAGCCCCGCGACGAGCGCGATCTGAGGGACGACGCCCGAGAGGCGGGCGCTCGCGTCCGCGATCTCGGCGTAAGCCTTTAAGAGCGCGGCGTTATCCGAGACGTCGCCGCCCTTACTGTCATAGATCCCGACGACGGGCGCGCCGTTTTTGACCGCGAGGTCATAAAGCTTACTCAGCTTCATCGCGGCGGTCTTATCCACCGCCCCGCCGCGTATCGAAATATCCTGTGAAAACGCGTAGGCGGGCGCTCCGTCGATCAGCCCGTAGCCGGTCACGACGCTCGCGACCTCGCCCTCGGCGGAGATAAACTTCCCCGTCTCGACGAAGCTGTCTTCGTCAAAGAGGGCGGCGAGCCGCCCTCTCGCCTTACTGTCCGTGAGCGAAAGCTCCATCTCGCTCAATGTCTTTTTTGCCACTTCGTATATCCTCCTTTAACGGGCGGGCGTTCTCTTTTATCCCCGCTCGAAATTATACCATCTTACATTATACAATAATTCCCGGAAAAAAACAAGACCTTTTTCACTTTTTTTACGGGAATTTTATACGAAAAGCGGGCGAAAGCCTTTGACAAATCGGAATAAACGTGTTATACTGTAATTACAATAAGATATGGTTGTTTGAGGTGGAGGATTTCGTACAGTCCACACGCCGCCGGTACTGACAGGGGAAACCGGGACTGTCGAGGGGAAGCCCGAGACGTTCGGGGGAGACCCGAGAGACGCAGGAGCATTTGTACGCCTGTCAAACAGCCGTTTATCGAGAACGCCCGCCCCGTTTTTCGGGGCGGGCGTTTGTATGCTTTTTCGGGTTTAATCCAACTTCAACCGATAGACATAGATATGATCGGTGTCGCTCTTGGCGTTCGCCGCCCAACAGATCCCGTCCTTCGCCGAATAGACCGGCATCACACAGGGATTGAGCCGCGCGTCGGCGGAGAAGCGCTTCGCCTTTTGGATCACCTTCCCCTTCTCGTTGAGGACGATATAATAAACGCCCTTGTATTCATACGATTCCGTTTTTTCGTATAAAACGACGATCTTCCCGTCGTCGGTCGCGACGACCTGGGGGTTCGCGATCGTCTGATCCTTATAATTCGTGAGCCATTTTACGCCGTAGTCGGTGGCGGATTCGTCGCCGTTTTTGCCCGATTTCCCCGAGCGCTTCCCCTCCGTGACATATGCGCCGCTTTTAGAGAGGTCTTTAAACGGGTCAAAAATTTGGATAAAGAGCTGTTCGTTCTCGTCCTCGGCGTTTTTGTTCATCGACTTGGCGGAGGTCGCGACGAGGGCTACCTTATCCCCGACGGCGGCTAACCCGCCCATATGGGCGAAGTTATCGTTTAAGGTGAACATATCCCATCGGTCAAACGTACCCTTCTCGACCCAAAAGTGAAAAATATTCCCTTCGTTCGTCGAGGTCGCGGCGTTATTCTTGGTATGGACCGCCCACGTCGTAAACGCGCGGTCATATCCGTCTCCTTCGCTCACGTAAACAAAGCCGTCGCCGAACGGGATCGCCCGCTGGGCGAAGGAATGGGAATTATACCAAACGCCGAGGTCGACCGCCTTCATCGTGTCGATCCTTACGGTAAAGACCGAATTGCTCTGATGACCGCTGTACATCTCCCGCGCGTAATTGACGGTGAGGAGATCTCCGTTGATCGCCGCAGCGCAACAGCCGCCATCAAAGGGGATCTTCGTCCGATAATCGTTTGAATAATAATACGCGAGCGAGGAACTCCCGTTATCGCCGACCGTCTTGATGAGCTTCCCGTTTTTGTTGAATTTACTGATAAAGACGGTGTTGACGCTCGTGTCGTCCGTCTCGTTGACCCGCCCGGTCACGAGGTAATAATTCCCCTCCGCGTCGGCGGTCACCGTCCCAAAGAGGGGATACGGCTTTTTGAGCTTGATCTTTTTCTTTAAGGTCGAGCCCTCGCGCGTCCTCACGACGGTGACGTATTCCTCTCCGTCATAGGCGAAGCAAAATTCCCCGTTCGCGCCGAGAAACTGGGCGACGTTAGAGACCCCGTCCCAATTTTTATACACGCCCTCGGCGGCGACCCGCTCCTCGACGATCGTCTTTTTTTCGAGCCTTTCGTCCGCGGAAGTCGAAGTTCCCGCCAAAAAGACCGTCGCGGCGGATAACGCCGCGCAAAGGAAGCGTCTCAAAAATTTTTTCGTCATAGATATTTCCCTCCCGTTAAGATCAAGCACGTAAAAGCGCACGCCTTCCCTAAAAAATAAACAAAACCAAAATTTTATTTCTCCGCGTAGTTTCCGAGGAAGCGGTAATATTTCATTTCGTCCTCGAGGTTATTTAAGAGCTTAACGACCTCGGGGCTTTTGATATTCCCGATAAAATCGAGATAAAAGATAAAGTCAAAGGCGTCGTCCTTTAGCTCCGAGAGGTCGGGCGGGACGGGCTTACTCTCGATCCGCGAAAGGTTTAAGCCACAAAAGGCGAACCGCGTCAGGAGGCGATAGAGACTTCCCGGCGTATGAGGGACGGTGAGCGAGAGCGAGACGACCGACGCGTCGTCGGGGATCTCGAGCCGATTAGAGATCAGGATAAAGCGCGTATAGTTATCGCCGATATCCGAGATCCCCTCGGCGAGCGGCGTTAAGCCGTAGAGCGCGGCGCAGGGCGCGGAACAGATCGCGGCGCAAGGCTCGTCGGCGTAAGAGGCGTATTTCGCCGCCTCGGCGGTCGAGCTCATCGGGATCGCGTCGGCGGGGAAGCCCTCTAAAAACGTCGCGCACTGGCGGAGCGCCATTTCGTGGGAATAGACCGTTTTTACGTCCGCGAGCGCCGTCCCCGCCCGCGCGGCGAGGATATGGTCGATCTGGATCTTGACCGTTTTTGAGATATAAAAGCGGTGCTTCCCCATAAGGTCATAGGTCGTACTGACGTTCCCCGCCGTCGAATTTTCGATCGGGAGGACGCCGTAGTCGACCTCGCCCGCCTCCACCGCCGAAAAGACCTCGTCAAAGTTACGGAAGTAGCGAATGTCGCAATTCCCGTCAAAAAAGCGGTTACACGCCTCGGCGGAATAGCTCCCGCGCGTGACCGTCGCGGCGATCGGCTTCTTTTTCCCCGGCGAATACGCCTTAAACGGGCGCGGCTCGGTCAAAAGCTGTTGTTGGCGACATTTTGAAATATCCATCAGGGTCGTAAAAAGAAGCCTTACCCCGTTTTTCATCTCGTCGGAGACGGCGGCGGCGGCTTTATCGAGGATATATTTCTCCCGATCGCCCTGAAAGACCGCCATATTGTTTTCCTTTTTATATTTCGCCACGCGACAGACCAGCTCCGAGCGCTTCTCAAAAAGGCGGAGAAGCTCCTCGTCGATCTCGTCGATCTCCGCGCGGATCAGATCTAAGTCCATTATTCTTCTTCCTCCGGCTCGATGTCGTCGGGGTTTAGCTCCTCGTCCTCGGTCGTCCGCTCGGTACGCGGCGGCTCGGTCTCGGGGGGCGAGGTCTCGGGCGGCTTTTTCGCCGCGTAGACGACGACCTTTTCGTCCTCGGAGAGGCGGATCATCGCCCCGACCTCTTTACTGCACCGCGCGACATAGCCCTCCTTGACCTCGGCGGTCTCCTCCTCGGCGGTGTCATACTTGATCCCCGCCTCGCTCAAAAGCGCGGTATATTCCTCGAGCTTTTTCCCGATATAGTCGGGGAGGGGGACGGATTCGGGACCCTTACTTACCTTGACGGTGATCTCGGTCCCGCCGCTTACCTTGGTATTCGGCTCGATGTCCTGATCAAAGACGATCCCCTCGGCGTATTCGTTGTTATACTCATACTTGGGGTTAAATTTAAGCATGGAATAGCGGTTCTCGAGCGTACTGTAAAAGCGGTTCACAAAATCGGGGAGGAGGATCAGCTCGGCGCTCCCGCTCGTCGTCGCGGCGGAGGCGGAGACGGTCGCGGGCGGGGTCGTCGTCGCGACGCTCAGCGTGAGCGGGGCGGTCGTCGTCGGGGTCGTCTCGGTCGGAAACTCGGCGAGGCGGCGCGACTCTTGAGAAAAATAGGCGATCGCGATCACGAAACAAACGACGATCGCGAGAAAGACCGAGACGCCGATGATCGAGCCGATATTTGATTTCTCCGATTTTTTCTTACCCTTTTTTGGGGAAGGTCTGCGCGTCGGCGCGTTCTTTTTAGCGGGCGGGGGCGTATAGGTCGGGCGGTTCTCGAGCGCGACGGCGGGGACGATCGGTCCGTCGTCCTCCTCGGTCTCCTCCTCGGGCTTCGGCTCTTCAAAGAGCCGCGCGACGAGCTCGTTCACCGTCCTGATCCGCTCGTCCTGTTTTAGCTTTAGCCCCGCCATGATCGTTTCCGAGACGTTCGCGGGGATCGACGGGTCGATAAAGTGGGGATATTCGAGATCGTCGCTCAACTCGCGGGTATTCGCCTCCTTTGGGACGACGCCCGTCAAGAGGCGGTATAAAACGGCGCAGATCCCGTAAATATCCGTCCAAGTCCCCTGACGCTCCGAGACCTCGTATTGCTCGGGGGCGGCGTACCCCGCGAAAAGCTCACAGGGGATGCTCGAGTTCTCCGTCCGGCTCGCCGAGATCCCAAAGGCGGTCAACTTTAACCGCCCCCGCTCGTCGACGCGGATCGACTCGGGGCTTAAGCCACGATGGATGATCCCGTGGGAATGGAGGAGATTGAGCGCCGTCAGGAGCGGGGGAAAGAGCTCGCGGATCTCGGCGAAGGCGCGGCGTTCGCCCCCCTCGCCGATCATCTCGGCGAGGGTCTTACCGCTCAGATGCTCCATCACGACATAGCCCGTGTTGTTCGCGGCGAAGATCCCGTAGACCTTACGGATACTCTCGGACTCGTTATTATTCATGAGCGCCTTATAGAGATCGGCGAATTCCGACAGATAGGACTTATAGAGCGGGAGACAGCCGTCGTTCACCGTGACGCTTTCGCTGTTTTTTACGCGAGCACAAAGGGTCTCGGGGAGATATTCGCGAAGCTCGACGATCTCGTCGCGTTCGGTATCATAGCCGAGATAGAGCGCCCCCTCGCCGTTATACGAGAGGAGCTTACCGACGAGATAGCGGTTGGTTAAGAGCGTCCTCGGCGCGAGGAAGCGCGGGGGGTACGCCGTATTATCGATATAGCCGCATACTTCGCAGGGACCGTCATAGTCCTTTCGGCTCATACAGCCCATACAGAGGTTTCGCTTTTGATCCAAGGTCCGTTCCTTCCTTTCGTTCAAAGCGCCGCATAGGCGCACACATACAACTATTTTACACAATATTCCAAATTCTGTCAACGGCAGAATGTACAAACCTTTGAGGGTTTCGGCGTAAAAGGTGGGATAATGGCACAAAACGAGCCGGTTTTTTAAAGGCTACACCGCATAATTATTGTCGTTCGAGTGGCAGTCAGATTTTTTGTCAGATTGTACCGATTTGATGCAGGAAGGCTTTGTGCCTTTCAAAGAAAATCGGTGCAATATGGCGGAAAATATGGCTGTCAATCGGGCGGCAAAGGCGTAGCCGGTAATTGTGCGGTGTTGCCTTACCGCCGTTTCGCCCGATCGACCCCGACCGAGCCGTCGCTGTAATAGGCGATGACGCTTTTTTCGCGACCCTCGTCGAGATCAAAGCCCTTAGCGGTCAGCCCCGAACGGTTCATCAGCTCCGCCGCCGTCACCCGATCGAGCGGACAGCGTAAGACGTTCCGCCCGCCGCAGACGATCACAAATTCACCGTCGATCACATTCGCCGCGCCCCCGTCGCCGAGCCTCTTTTCGCGGAGCGTCTCGGGGTCGCGCTCAGTCACATAGCGAAAGGAGAGCGTCTCGAGACGGCGAAGGAGTTCGTCGTCGACCCCCGCGTTTTTCTTTTTCTTTTGAAATAACATCGGATCACCCCGCGTTTCAGTATATCACAATTCCCCAAAAAATTCAATAACAAAACGGTTACAAAATTATTACAAAGCGGTTACAAAAAACGAGCCGCCGCTCGAACCCACCGCCGCCGCGCTACGCCGAAACGGGGCGCTCCCGCTCCTGTCATAAATAAAAAGGTAAAAAATCCTTGACAATTTTTCGATCCCGTGGTATAATGGTCACAACGAAAGCATACTAAAAAAGTAGGCTTTTAGAACGGAAAGGAAATACGCTATGACGGAAACAAGAATTTATCTCGATAACGCCGCGACCACGCGGATCAGCGACGAGGTGCTGGCGGCGATGCTCCCGTGGCTCAAGGAGGGGTATGGGAACGCCTCGTCGATCTACGCGCTCGGGCGTAAGAGCGCGATCGCGCTGAATCGGGCGCGGGCGGACTGCGCCGAGACGCTCGGCGCCCAGCCGCGCGAGATCTTTTTTACCGGCGGCGGGAGCGAGAGCGATAACTGGGCGATCAAAAGCGCCGCCGCCCTCGGCGCGAAAAACGGGAAAAAGCACCTCGTCACCTCGGTTTTTGAACACCACGCCGTTTTGAACTGTATGAAGCGGCTCGAGAAGGAGGGCTTTACGGTCACGTACCTCCCCGTATACGAGAACGGGATCGTCCGCCCCGACGACCTCGCGGCGGCGATCCGCCCCGATACCGCCCTCGTCTCGATCATGTACGCGAATAACGAGATCGGGACGATCCAGCCGATCCCCGAGCTGGGCGCGATCTGTCGCGAGCGGGGCGTGCTTTTTCATACCGACGCGGTACAGGCGGCGGGGAACGTCGCGATCGACGTTAAGGCGGAGAAGATCGACCTACTCTCGCTCTCGGGGCATAAGCTCCACGCGCCGAAGGGGGTCGGGCTTTTATACGCCGATCGGCGGCTAAAGCTCGCGCCCCTCATCGACGGGGGCGGTCAGGAGAGCGGTCGGCGGGCGGGGACGGAGAATATCGCCGCGATCGTCGGTCTCGCCGAGGCGCTCAAGCGGGCGAAGGAGGGACTTATCACGAAGAACGAGCGCCTCCTTAGCTATCGGGAGCGGATCATCGGCGAGCTGTCGAGGATCGAGCGCGCGCGGCTCAACGGCGACGCGGAGAAGCGTCTCGCGGGGAACGTCAACTTTTCCTTTGAGGGGATCGAGGGGGAGTCGCTCCTCCTCCAGCTCGACCTCGCGGGGATCGCCGCGTCGAGCGGGTCGGCTTGTACCTCGGGGTCGCTCGACCCGTCCCACGTTCTCCTCGCGCTCGGGCTGACCCACGAGGTCGCCCACGGCTCGCTAAGGCTCACGATGTCGGACGAGACGACCGAGGCGGAGGTCGACGAGCTTTTACGCGTCCTCCCCCCGATCGTCGATAGGCTCAGGAAGATGTCGCCCCTTTGGGAGCGGATCTCCAAACAATAACGAAGGGAGAATCACGGCTATGGCTATGGTATATTCGGAGAAGGTCATGGATCATTTCGCGAACCCGCGTAACGTCGGCGAGCTGGCCGACGCGAACGGGATCGGCGAAGTCGGGAACGCGAAATGCGGCGATATTATGAAGATGTATTTAAGGATCGAGGACGGTGTGATCCGCGACGTGAGGTTTAAGACCTTCGGCTGCGGCGCGGCGGTCGCGACCTCGTCGATCGCGACCGAGATGATCAAGGGGAAGGCGCTCGACGAGGCGCTCGGGCTGACGAATAAGGCGGTCGTCGAGGCGCTCGACGGGCTACCGCCCGTCAAGCTCCATTGCTCCGTCCTCGCGGAACAGGCGGTCAAGGCGGCGATCGCCGACTATTACCGCCGCGAGGGGCTCGAACCGCCCTTCGCCTTGGAGATCGACTGCGCCGATTGTGAAGGGTGCGGAGAGACGTAAAAGAGAGAATAAAAGAGAGGGGATATATTTGCCGGGGACGCTGTCCCCGGACCCCTGCCAAAGGGAATAATTCCCTTTGGAATCCTTTATACCCATTACAAGTCTTACTAATTTCAACCTTGCGGCTGTCAGGTCGTAAGTTTTGTTAAATCGAAATAAAGCTCTCGATCAAAGCTGATCAAAACGACCTTACTGCCTGTTAGGTCGTGAGTTTTGTTGAAGCGGAACAAAACTCACAAGCGGCGATGAACGAGGCGACCCTTGCGGCTGTCAGGTTGTGAGCTTTGTTGACCCCTCCGTCCCTTCGGGACACCTCCCCTTTTAGGGGAGGCTTGCGGAGCGGCGATCCTTCCCAAAAAGAAAAAAACAAAACCTAAATTTCCCCTCGCTTTTACGAAGGGGAAATTTTTTCGTCAAATTCACTATTTTGGGCTTTTCCTCTTGCTTTTTCCGAAGAAATATGTTATACTGGATTATACAATTTGTATAATGGGGATTATTCTTCCAACGAGACAGACAGGAGGTTTCAAGATGTCATCACACTACCCATTTTCGGAGGTAACGCCGCAGATTGAGTCGCTCGCGGCGCTCTGTGAAAAAAACGGCAGCATATCTCCCGATCTCTATCTCGAACACAACGTCTACTGCGGGCTTCGCGACCTAAACGGGAAGGGCGTACTTACCGGGCTGACCGAGATCTCGGAGATCATCTCAAAAAAAGAGGTCAACGGCGAGCTTGTCCCCTGTGAGGGCGAATTATATTACCGCGGGTATAATGTCCGCGACCTGATCCGCGGATTTATGGGTGATAAGCGCTTCGGCTTTGAGGAGACGGCGTATCTCCTCCTCTTCGGCGACCTCCCCGACCAAAAGGAGCTTAACGCCTTTACGCGGCTCATCGCCGATTATCGCCAGCTCCCGTCCGCCTTTGTCCGCGACATCGTGATGAAATCGCCGAGCGCGGATATTATGAATACCCTCGCGCGGAGTATTTTAACGCTCTACGCCTATGACGACCACCCGAACGATCTCTCGATCCCGAACGTCCTTCGCCAGTCGCTCGAGATGATCGCGGTCTTCCCGATGCTGACGGTCTACTCTTATCAGGCGAAAAAGTATTATATCGATAACGAGGGGCTGATCATTCACCGACCGCATAAAAGCCTCTCGATCGCGGAAAATATCCTCCATCTCCTCCGCCCGGACAGCCGCTATACCGAGCTCGAGGCGCGCGTCCTCGACCTCGCGCTCGTCCTCCACGCGGAGCATGGCGGTGGGAACAACTCGACCTTTACCATGCACGTCGTGACCTCGTCGGGGACGGACACCTATTCGGCGGTCGCGGCGGCGCTCAGCTCGCTCAAAGGACCGAAGCACGGCGGCGCGAACCTCAAGGTCTGCGGTATGTTCGGCGAGATGAAGCGGGTCGTCCGCAACTGGGAGGACGAGGACGAGATCAACGCCTATCTCGAGAAGCTCCTCAATAAAGAGGCTTTTGACAAAAGCGGGCTGATCTATGGGATGGGTCACGCGGTCTACTCCGTCTCCGACCCGCGCGCGGTCGCGTTTAAGGGCTATGTCGAGCGGCTCGCGGCGGAGAAGCAGATGGAGCGCGAGTTTCGCTTTTACAGTACGGTCGAGCGGCTCGCGGCGGCGCTCATCGCCAAAAAGCGCCGTATTTATAAGGGCGTGAGCGCCAACATCGATTTTTACAGCGGCTTTTGTTACTCGATGCTCGGGCTACCCGAGGAGCTTTATACCCCGCTTTTCGCGACGGCGCGGATCGCGGGCTGGTCGGCGCATCGGATCGAGGAGCTCGTCAACGGGAAGAAGATCATTCGCCCCGCGTATATGAACGTCCGCCCGCGCCGCGCGTATGTCGCGCTCGGCGATCGGTAAAAACAAACCCAAAACGGCATATCTTTGCGGCTTCGTGAGGATATGCCGTTTTTGTTTTTATTTTTTTTGGGGAAGGCTAGCGCCTTCTCGCGCTCGCGTAAAGGGGCAATTTTTGGAAAATTTGGGACAAAATAGTTCACAAAAGCGGCGCGAAAAACAAAACCTCGTTTGTTGAAATTTAACGAAATTTCGCAAAAATCGAAAATTTTTGAAAATTTGGTGTCACATTTTGGGGGTTTCGGTTGTTATATATAATAGAGGGGTTTTAAAAAAACTTGTCAAAGGAGCGAAAATTCGGTATAATGGAGATAAAGAAGGAAATCAACGCGGGAGGTCACGAGAATGACAAAAGAACAGGAATTTTTGAATTTTTTAACCGAGCGCTTTCGGATCGAGCGAAAGAAGTTCGATCGGAGCGGGGTATATGCCTTCACCCAAAGACTTTTAGCCTATAACTCCAACAGGATCGAGGGAAGCACGCTCACCGAGGAACAGACCGCCTCGCTTTTTGATACGGGGCGGCTACCGATCTCGGAGGATTATTACCGCGCGAAGGACGTCGAGGAGATGAACGGGCATTTTTTAATGTTCAACCATATGCTCGATACGCTTGACGAGCCGCTGTCCGAGGCGCTGATCAAGCGCTTTCACTACGAGCTGAAATCGGGCGTATTCGAGGATCGCGCGAACGGCTACGCGATCGGCGAGTATAAAAAGCGCCCGAATATGGTCGGTATGGCGCAAACGGCGCGACCCGACGAGGTCGCGGGGGAAATGGCGCTCCTCCTCGACCGCTACGCCGCGCGAGGTGCGGAGCTGTCCGCTCTCGCGGCGTTTCACGCGCGGTATGAGTGTATCCACCCCTTTCAGGACGGGAACGGGCGGACGGGGCGGCTGATCCTTTTCCGCGAATGTCTCAAAAACGACTTGATCCCCGTCGTGATCGAGGATAAAAACCGCGACCGCTATCTCGAGGGGTTGAGGCGTTATCGGGCGGAGGGCGACCCCGCCGCTTTAACGACCCTATTCGAGGACGAACAGGCGGCGTATTACGAAAAATGTCGGTACTTTTTTGAATAAAAGAGCAGCCGGCGGAAAGGAGAAAGGAATATCAAAATGAAAGCTTTTAAAACAGTCATTTCGCTTTTTCTGATCGTTTCGATGTTAAGCTGTTTCGCTGTTCCCGCGTTCGCGGCGGAGGAGGAGCTGTCGCTCGACGATATTCGGAGAGAGGTCGTAAAGCAAGTGTATGGTTTGATCCCCGACCATTGGGATAAGGAATACGATTCATGGGCGATGTCGGATATTTTCCCGAGATATAGCATCGGCAATACGTCGGGAGACCTACATAAAGATGATACTTATATCTGTTTCTTGTTTAAGGACGGCGTCGCGGTCTCTAAGGTCGAAGCCTATATGTTGGACGCATTTACACTGCCGCAAGCTTTTCTCTTTCAGTTGAATGGCGACTACTACCCAATCTATCCG
Source organism: Roseburia sp. (assembly GCA_023666265.1). GTDB lineage: Bacteria > Bacillota > Clostridia > Oscillospirales > Ruminococcaceae > Ruminiclostridium_E. The sequence goes on along the minus strand of JAMPCH010000005.1, from coordinate 16,633 downwards.
GCGGTCGACGACGCGTTTTACAAGAATACGCCGATCGCTTTTGTGGGGAATTATCTCGTGACCGAGGATTCCTTTGAGCTTTTGGAGGAAACCGCCTTTGGACCTGTCAAAGAGCCGTCATTCAAAAGAGAGGATTTTCCCGTTTCCGCCGAACAGCTCACCGAACCGACGATCTTACGATTCGCCGATTATCGGAAGGATAAAGAAAACCTCACATTTTACCGATTCGGCTGGAACGAGATCGACGGAGATCGCTATTACATCAAATCCGACGGAACGTTCGTAAAGCGACCGACCACGATCGACGGTGTTCGTTATCAATTCGATAAAAACGGCGCTTGTCAAGGTACATACACCGGCTTTACCTCCTCGTCGAAGGGTCGGCGCTATTGGAAGGACGGGAAGCTCGTCAAAAACAAATGGATCAGAGTAAAGGGCGAGCGGAAGTATTACGCCGGCGCGGACGGCTACTTCGTCACGGGGACGGCGACGATCGACGGGGCGGAGTATACCTTCGCCGAGGACGGCGCGGTGTTGAGGATCAACGCCCCGCAGATGTGAGACGGACGGGAGCGCCGTTCTCAAAAGAAAAGAAAGGAATACCAAAATGAAAGCTTTTAAAACAGTCATTTCGCTTTTTCTGATCGTTTCGATGTTCGGCTTTTTTACCGTTCCCGCTTTCGCGGCGGAGGAGGACGACGAGGCGCGATTTTTGGAATACGCGCGGACGCTTCTCCCGAGTAGCGTCGGTACAAACATCTATGACCCGGAAGAGGTAAAAATGACGAATATCTACTTCCTGAATCCACCCGATGAGCGGGTCGCCCGCTACGGGGTCTGCTTCGCGCTCGTGGACGAAAAGGTGATCGGCGAGATGACGATCGCGGAGTATTCGGTCGATAATTACAGCGCCGCCTACGTCGAATGTTCTTATCCCCGAGTGGATCAAGCGATCGCGGAGAATGAGCCGGTCGCCTTCGCCTTTGCCGAGGGCGACATCTATCTCGTGAGCGAAAACGACGTGAAGCTCCTCACGACTCTCCCGTCCGCGCCAAACCGTATATCCGACCCGGAGGCGCGCGATCTCGTCGGGGATACGTTCACGCCGATCGAGATTCTTTCCCTTCGCGACGAGGAGGCGCATTATCGGGCGTTACACAAGGCGGTCAATCGCGAAAAGATGACCGACGAGGAAATTTGGCGAGTGGTGGATTTCGGCGGGGTGAAGGTTCTCTCGGCGGCGGAAACGGAAAGCTTTAATCGCGGAAACGCCGTCCTTTCCTTCGGCTATAATAAGGAATGGGTCGCGGAGGAGCGCGGGCTTTCGTCCGCGTATGACCTTACCGCCGTTTTTACGCTCTATGAGAGCGCCGAGACCGCCTATACCTGTGAGTTCAGCGTTTTAAAAGATCCCGTGATCTCCGCCGAGGAGGTCAAAAAGGCGGCGAACCTTCCCCAAAATACCGAGATCACCGCGATCAGAATTTCCGAGCGGACAAAGCACGCCGCCCGAAATTATTCGTCCGTGATCCGTAAGTACAGCGTCGTCAATACCGAAACGAGCGGCTGGGTCGAGTGTACCCACGATAAATGGAACGCCGAGAAGGAGGAGCGAAAGACCGTCGATCGGTATTACGTCCAAAAAGACGGCTCTCTCGCGACAAGCAGTACCACGATCGACGGCGTTCGCTATCAATTCGACAAAAGCGGCGCTTGTCAAGGTACATACACCGGCTTCACCTCCTCGGCGAAGGGTCGGCGGTATTGGAAGGACGGGACGCTCGTCAAAAACAAATGGATCAGAGTTAAGGGCGAGCGGAAGTATTACGCCGGCGCGGACGGCTACTTCGTCACGGGGACGGCGACGATCGACGGGGAAGCGTATACCTTCGCCGAGGACGGAGCGGTCGTGAATTGACCTTCCTTCCCAAAAAGAAAAAAGAATACAACAATTGAGTCGCTTTCCCTCCCGCCCCGGGAGGGAAAGGTTTTTATGAAAGGCGATAAAGCGGGAGGATTTCGCCCCCTTTTATAAAAAGAAACGAACCCCCGCCCGCTTAACACCCGGGAACAGGAAATCAAAATGCGCCGTCTAGCCAAATCCCCCGAGCGAAAACCGTCCGGACCCTTGGGCTGAGGACATTTCCGCGAGGGCTTCTTTGCGCCACTTTGGAAGGTCAAAGTGGCAAAAATTCTGCCGCAGTTTTTTCAAAACTGCACTTGTTGGAAAAAGGGTCGAAAACTACCTCAACCGCTCTCGCCGCAATCGATTTTCAGTCGCTTTACCCGAAAAAGGAAGAATTTTTACCGCAATTTTCTAAATTTGCACTTATAAGAAAAAGGAACGAAAACCCGCCGCCCTCCGACCCTTCCCAAAAATAAAACAAAAAAACGACCCCGCCCGTAAAAATCCCCCAACAAAATTTTTACGGGCGGTTGAAATTCCCTTTAAAATATGTTATACTGGAAACAGACAGTAACGTCGGGCGCGGCGCTCGCCCGCCCTCAGAAAGGAATGGTAACGATGGATACAAACGCACTTTATACCCGCTGGCTCGAAAAGGCGGTCGCCGACCCCGACCTAAAGACCGAGCTCGACAGCATCAAGGGGAAGGACGACGAGATCTTTGACCGCTTTTATCGCGAGCTCGAGTTTGGGACGGGCGGGCTTCGCGGCGTGATCGGCGCGGGGACGAACCGCATGAACTACTACACCGTATGTAAGGCGACCCAAGGTCTCGCCGCCTATCTGAAACAGGTCAAGCCCTCGGGCGCGTCGGTCGCCGTCTCTTATGATAGTCGGATCAAGTCCGACTATTTCGCGCGGTCGGTCGCCGAGGTACTCGCCGCGAACGGGATCAAGGTCTATCTCTATCCCGAGCTGATGCCGACCCCGATGCTCTCGTGGGCGGTCCGCTATCACGGCTGTGACGCGGGCGTGATGGTGACCGCGTCGCATAACCCCGCCAAGTATAACGGCTATAAGGTCTATGGCGCGGACGGCTGTCAGCTCACGATCGACGCGGCGGATCGCGTCCTCGCCGAGATCAATAAGATCGACGTTTTTGACGGGATCCTTTCCGCCGATTTTGAGAAGGCGCGTGCCGCGGGCGAGATCGCCTATATCGGCGCGGACGTGATCGACGCCTATATGGCTGAGGTCAAAAAACAGTCGATCCACCCCGATGTTTGCGCGAAGGCGGGACTAAAGGTCGTCTATACCCCCCTCAACGGGACGGGGAATAAGCCCGTCCGCCGTATTTTAGACGAGATCGGGATCAAGAACGTCGTTGTCGTCCCCGAACAGGAGAAGCCCGACGGAACGTTTTCGACCTGCCCCTATCCGAACCCCGAGATCCGCGAGGCGTTAAAGCTCGGGCTTGAGCTTTGTAAAAAGGAGAAGCCCGATCTCCTCCTCGCAACCGACCCCGACTGTGACCGCGTGGGGATCGCCGTCCCCGACGGCGACGATTACGCCCTCTTTACCGGGAACGAGGTCGGCGCGCTCTTACTCGAATATATTGCCCGCGAGCGTACCGCGATCGGGACGATGCCTAAAGATCCGATCGCCGTTAAGACGATCGTGACCTCGGATATTACCCGCCCGATCGCCGCGAAGTACGGTGTTCAGCTCGTCGAGGTATTGACCGGGTTTAAGTTCATCGGCGAACAGATCGGCTTCCTCGAGGAGAAGGGCGAACAGGATCGCTATATCTTCGGCTTTGAGGAAAGCTACGGCTATCTCGCGGGCGGCTATGTCCGCGATAAGGACGCGGTCGTCGCCTCTATGCTGATCTGTGAAATGGCGGCGTTTTACCGCGCGAAGGGGATCACCCTCATCGAGGCGCGGAAGAAGATGTATGAGGAGTATGGCTCGTACTGTAATAAGCTTGATAACTTCGCCTTTGAGGGCGCGAGCGGTATGGCGAAGATGAAGGAGATCATGGATCGTATGCGGAGCGACTTCCCCAAGGAGATCGCCGGCGCGAAGGTCGTCGCTATGGCGGACTATCAAGCGTCGGAAAAGCACGACCTCGTCACCGGGAAGACCGAGCCGATCACCCTCCCGAAATCGAACGTCATCACCCTCTATCTCGAGGGCGGTGCGAGCCTCGTCATCCGACCCTCGGGTACTGAGCCTAAGATCAAGATCTATTATACCACCGTCGGGAAAACCAACGATGAAGCCGCCGCCCTCCAAGCGAAGTACGCCGCCGCTTTCACCGCGCTTGTTCAGGGGTAAGAGAACGTAAGAGAAGATAATATTTTTGTGGGGACGCTGTCCCCACGCCCCTGCAAGCCTTTGAAAAGGCTTGACCTAAACTTTAATAATCGCTTTAAAAAGATTTTACCGCTTAAAAAGTCCGCGCTATTAGTCAGTTCTTGTCTAATAGCGCGGACTTGTTTTTTTATATGCTTCGATAAAGCGATATTGATTTTCGCTTCCTTTTGGCACAAAAGGAAGTGGGGTCCGGGGCAACGCCCCGGCTAAATATATTTTTCTCTCAAAAATTCTCTTAAAATTCTCTTAAAAAATCTCTTACGTCCTTCTCTTACAGTCCCTGACGTTTACGGATAAACATAATGATGAGGATCGCGATCCCGGCGAGGAGGGCGACGATCCCGATCGCGAAGGGGATCCACATATTGTCAAAAAAAATAATTTTTATGTAGCTTTTGATCCCGTACTGTTCGATCTCCTCGGGGGTAAAGCCGAGCTCGAGCATCCCGTTACGGAAGTAGGTCTCGTCCTCGGAATCCATTTTTACGATCTTCCCCTTAAAATGGACGACGGTGGGGTCGGCGTCGGTCTCCTCGTTGAGGAGGGCATAGGTCTCGTCCGTCTGGCGGTTGAGGGTGGCGATAAGGTCGCTGTTCCCGGTATAGATCCCCATAAATTCCTCGTCGCCGACGGGGATCAGATACCAGTAGGAGGAGCTGCCGGTCTTATTCCCGAAGGTCCCGGTGGTATACTGTTCCTCATACGAGCCGTAGTTTACGAATAAATTCCCCTCGACGACCGCGCCTTCCTTTACGTCCGAGGCGCTCATCAGGTTATAGTTGAGCGGGGTCTTCATATTATCGATCACGTCCCGCCTCGTCATAAAGGTAAACATCACGCCGAGTAGGGTCAGGATAAACCCGAGCCTCCATAAAAAATTTCTCATCGGTAAGATACCGTCCTTTCCCGGGGAATAATCCCCCTATATTTTCCCGCCCAACACCATTCCGGGCGATCACCTTTCCTATTATATAGCTTTTCCCGTTTTTTGTCAATAGTGTGAAAAGCTTTTCACGAATTTTTCTTAAAGAAATTCATTGTTTCTTCCGATCGGTCAGCCCGAGGATATAATCCGTACTCGTATCATAGAGCCGCGCGAGCTTGATCACGACCGAGACGGGAACGTCTCTGACGCCCCGCTCGTACTTTGAGTAAAGCGACTGGTCGCAAAAAAGGTATTCGGCGACCTCCTTCTGGGTCATATCGTGATCCTCGCGTAGGTTTCTGATCCTCTCAAACATAGCGGACAACCCCCTTTCTCTCCTTATTATTATAAATCAGAAGAAAAAAAGGCTTGACAAATAGGACAATTTGTCCTGTAATAAGTATAACGTCATTTTTCGCTTTTATTCAAAAAGCGGGAAAACGCGTTGGGAGAGAATAACATAAAAATACGGGAGAGCCTTTGATCGCTCTCCCGTATTGATTATTTCGTCGTCGTTAAATTTCCTCGGAAATCAGCCGCCCCATCTCCGAACAGCCGACCTTTTTCATCCCCTCGCTCATAATGTCGCCGGTACGATAGCCCTTCTCGAGGACGGTATTGACCGCCTTCTCGACCGCGTCCGCCTCCTCGGGAAGTCCGAAGCTGAAGCGGAGCATCATCGCCGCCGAGAGGATCGTCGCGATCGGGTTCGCGACGTCCTTCCCCGCGATGTCGGGGGCGGAGCCGCCGCTCGGCTCATATAAGCCAAAGCTCGTCTCGTTCATGCTCGCGCTCGCGAGCATACCGATCGAGCCGGTGATCATCGAGGCTTCGTCGGAGAGAATATCGCCGAACATATTTTCCGTCACCATCACGTCGAATTGCGCGGGGTCTTTGACGAGCTGCATCGCGCTGTTATCGACGAGCATATGCTCAAGCGTGACCTCGGGGTAGTCCTTAGCGACCTCCTCGACGACCCTCCGCCAGAGGCGGGAGCTGTCGAGGACGTTCGCCTTATCGACGCTCGTGACCTTTTTCCGCCGCCGCATGGCGACCTCGAACGCCTTCTTGGCGATCCGACGGATCTCCGGCTCGCTGTATTCGAGGGTGTCGACCGCGACCGTCACGCCGTCGCGCTCCTCGGTGTAGCGCTTCCCGAAGTAAAGCCCGCCCGTCAGCTCGCGCATGATCAGCATATCAAAGCCCCGCGCGCTGATCTCCTTCTTTAAAGGGCAAGCCCCCGAAAGCTGAGGGAAGAGGAGACAGGGGCGGAGGTTGGCGAAAAGCCCGAGCGCCTTCCTGATCCCGAGAAGCCCCGCCTCGGGGCGGAGGTTCGCCGGGAGCTTGTACCAAGGCGAGGTCGTGGTGTCCCCGCCGATACTCCCCATAAGGACGGCGTCGGACGCCTTACAGCGCTCGACCGTCTCGTCGGTCAGCGGGACGCCGTTTACGTCGATCGAACAGCCGCCCATGAGGAGCTGTTCATAGCGGAAGGTATGCCCGTATTTCTCGGCGACCTTATCGAGGACGCGCATCGCCTCGGCGACGATCTCGGGACCGATCCCGTCACCCTTAATGACCGCGATGTTTTTTGTCATAGTGATCTGTTCCTTTCTTTTTTGTTTTTGTGTTTCTTTTTTTATGGAAGGACTGCGTCCCGTCCGTTTACCTTTTGATCGAGTTTAAAAGCCCGCCCGCGTTGATGATCTCCTTGATAAACTCGGGGAAGGGTTCCGCGCGATAGGCGCGGTTCTTGGTCTTGTTGGTGATCGTGCCGCTATCAAAGTCGATCTCGACCTCGTCGCCGTCCTCGATGTCCTTCGCCGCCTCGTCACATTCCATGATCGGTAGCCCGATGTTGATGGCGTTCCGATAAAAGATCCGCGCGAAGGTCGACGCGATCACACACGATACCCCGCTCGCCTTGATCGCGATGGGCGCATGCTCGCGCGAGCTCCCACAGCCGAAATTCGCCCCCGCCGTGATGATGTCCCCCGGCTTTACCTTGTGGATAAATTCCTTGTCGATGTCCTCCATACAGTGGGACGCAAGCTCCTTGTGGTCGGCGGTGTTGAGATACCGCGCGGGAATGATCACGTCCGTGTCCACATTGTCGCCGTATTTATGTACTTTTCCGATCGCTTTCATTGTCTTGTCCTTTCTTGAGAGATTTATTTGAGATTATTAAGAGAATTATAGAGAGAATTTTAAGAGATTATTAAGAGAAATACTGAGAAAAATATATTCAGCCGGGGCGCTCTGTTGCAAGCGCTTTGTTTTGCGCCGCGTCCGTGCGGCGCTTGGGGCGCTTGCTATGCGACATCCTGTCGCACCCCGAACCCCACTACTTTTTGTGCCAAAAAGTAGCAAAAATCAATATTGTTTTATTTCATTTTCAGCAGACCTGTAAGCTTGCGGCTTTATGTCAATGATTGTCAAATATCACAAAATATTTTCTTTAACAACATTGTCTAAAGATTACAGAAGTTTAGGTCAAGCCTTTTCAAAGGCTTGCAGGGGTGTGGGGACAGCGTCCCCACAAAAAATATTTTTCTCTCTTACCGTTCTCTAACCGTTCTCTCTTATCGTTCTCTTTTAAAAATCCAAAATATCCGCGCCGATATAGCCCTTGACGGCGCTTGCGGCGGCGGTAACGGGGCTGGCGAGATAGACCTCGGAGGAGGTATGTCCCATTCGCCCGACGAAGTTACGGTTGGTGGTCGAGACGGCGCGTTCGCCCGCCGCGAGGATCCCCATATGTCCACCGAGACAAGGACCGCAGGTCGGCGTACTGAAAACGCACCCCGCGTTGATGAAAATTTCCGCCAGTCCCTCGCGGATACATTCGAGATAGACCTGTTGGGTCGCGGGGATCACGATACAGCGGACGTTTTTGGCGATATGTTTTCCTTTTAAGACCGCCGCCGCCGCGCGCATATCCGAGATACGCCCGTTGGTACAAGAGCCGATGACCGCCTGATCGATCCCGATTGGCTCTTTGATCGCGGAGAGGATCCTGGTATTCTCGGGGAGGTGGGGGAAGGCGACGGTCGGCTCGATCGCCGAAAGGTCGATCGGGATCACCTGTTCGTAGTCCTCGTCGCCGTCGGGCGAAAACGCCTCGAACGGGCGGTCTACCCGCTCCTTCACATAAGCGAGGGTAACGTCGTCGACCTCAAAGATCCCGTTCTTACCGCCCGCCTCGATCGCCATATTCGCGATACAAAGGCGGTCGTCGATCGAGAGGGACTTCAGCCCCTCGCCCGTGAACTCCATCGACCGATAAAGCGCGCCGTCCACGCCGATCCGCCCGATGATGTGGAGGATCACGTCCTTCCCGCTCACGTTTTTGGGAAGCTCGCCCGAGAGCTTAAAGTTGATCGCGGCGGGGACTTTGAACCACGCCTCGCCCGTCGCCATACCCGCCGCCATATCGGTCGAGCCGACCCCCGTCGAGAAAGCGCCGAGCGCCCCGTAGGTACAGGTGTGGCTGTCCGCGCCGATACAGACCTCGCCCGGGGCAATCAGCCCTTTCTCGGGGAGGAGCGCGTGTTCGATCCCCATATCGCCCACGTCGTAGTAATTCAAAATATCGTATTTTTGGGCGAAGGAGCGGCACTGCTTAGTCTGAGCCGCCGCCTTGATGTCCTTATTCGGGGTAAAGTGATCCATGACGAGCGAAATTTTTTCGCGGTCAAAGACCGAGGTAAAGCCGTTTTTCTCAAATTCGTTGATCGCGACGGGGCTTGTAATATCGTTCCCGAGAACCATATTGAGCTTCGCCTTGATGAGCTGTCCCGCTTTTACGGAGGATAGTCCCGCCGCCTTCGCGAGGATTTTTTGGGTCATTGTCATAGCCGGTCGTCCTTTCTTTTTTACATTATACACATTACATAAGATTAAGCGAAAGCCGTCCTGTTCGACAGCTTTCGCTTGGGATAAACTCTTCTTTTAAAGGATGTGGATCTTCTTTTTGGCGAAAAAGTCCTTGACGGTGTTGACCGCCGCGATCACATAGCTGTTGACGATAAAGGCGTCAAAATAGATCCCGAGCATGAGTATATCCGACGCGCCCGTGTGACCGCCCAAGCCGTTACAGAAAACGCAGGCGGAGCCGGCGGGGTAATGATAAAGTCCGCGACAGATCTCATTCGCCGTAACACAAGCGAACGCCCCGATCAGCTCGATCGCCACATAGATGATAAAGACGAGACCGACGATATGGGTGATCTTATCGAGCTGGGCGGTGTTGACCGCGTCCATCGACTTTGTCGCCTTCATACGATAAATAAGGAAGGCGAAGCCCGCGAGCTGGACGACGATCGCGATCCCGATAAAAAGATAGGGGATCACGGGGATCGAGAGGGCGTTTAAAAACGAACCTAAAATCATTGAAACACAAGTCCTTTCGTTAATTATTTAAAGGGCATATACTTAAAATGCTTCCCGACAAAAAGGGCGATAAACGACCAAACCGGGTTAAATACGAGATAGGCGATCCACGCCGAGCCGTTAAAAAAGAGGGAAACAGTCTCGCCGTTGATGACGGTCGCCGCCGCGCCCATCACGATCGAGACGATGATAAAAACGAGGAAAGCGCCGAGGTCGATAAAGGCGAAAAGCTTGTTGCGCTTCGTCATAAAGAGAAAGACGAGGAAGGGACTCGCGACCGAGTAAACGCCCTGGGCGAACATACAGATCTGATAGCCGGTGAAATGTTGGTCGACCTTACTCGGGGTGAGCGCGGTCGCCGAGCTGATCAGGACGTCAAAATTCGTCAGCCCCGTAAAAACGCAGACCAACGCGCCCAGCACCATAAAAAGACAAAGCCCTAAAAAAACGAGCCGCGCCAAAAGAAACCCCTTTAGCCCCAAGCCAAACTCGTCCTCGATATAATCCTCGTTCATTACCGCCGTCGCGGTCATCGCAGAATCGGACATATGTAAAACCTCCCGCTTTGTTACTTCGCCGCCGCCCGAAAAAGGGTCGGCGACCGTTACATTCAGTATACCATAGGAAAGCCCTTTTGTCAACAGAAAAGAGCGGCGTTCCCGCCGCTCTCTCGTCAAATTCGTAATTTTTCCCGAAAAAAACTTTTTATTTTTGTGCATTTTTTCGGATCGGTGGGGCTTGCTTCCTTTTACGGGAAAGCGCGGCTCACCCCTCGATCAGCGTCGGTAGGTGTTCGGGACTGATGCCCCGAATATCAAACACGATCGTCTTATCGAGCGAGACCGGCTCGCGGTCGTCGTAGAAATACCCCGTCCCCGTGAAGGCGATCGTGAGCGTTTCGTTCGGCTCGATGTCGACGGTATAATCCAGCCGCGCGTAATTTTTGTATTCCGACGCGACCTGTCCCGCGTATTCCGAACATTCGCGGTTAAGGACTTTATAAACGCTCCAATCGTTGTCATAGTTGACGCTCGTCGTATTATGAAAGCGTGGATAGGAAATAATATATCCTTCGGCGACCAGCCGCTCCGCCTCCTCCGCCTCCGCTCCGCCTCCTCCGCCTCCGCTTCGTCGGCGCATACGAGCATACGGCTCGGCGTATCCTCTATAAAACAGGTATTCGCCCAGCCCAAAAAGGCGGCGACCGCGACGGCGATCGCGGCGAATACGCCGATAAAGACGAGTAAAACGGTCTTTACGCTCTTTCGCTCGGTCGTCAAGCTCATTCCTCCTTTATCAGCGTCGGTAGGTTTTCGGGGCTCATATCCTTAATATCAAAGACAAAGGTCTTATCGAGCGAGACCGGCTCGCGGTCGTCGTAAAAATACCCCGTCCCCGTAAAGGCGATCGTGAGCGTTTCGTTCGGCTTCACGTCGACGGTATAATCCAGCCGCGCGTAATTTTTATACTCGAGCGCGATCTGTCCCGCATAGCCGTTACATTGACGGTTAAAGACGGCGTAAACGTGACGGTCGTTATCAAAATTAAAGCCCGTCATATTGTGAAAATGAGGATAGGAGATCACATATCCCTCCGCCTTTAGCCGCTCCGCCTCCTCCACCGGACATTCCTCGTTTTGTACGGTCATACCCTCGATGGGCGTGATCTCGAAATAGTAGGTGTGAATCCAAATCCAAAAAGCGACGAACGCGATCGCCAAGACGCCGAGCGTAACGCCGGAGGCGATCAGCAAGGGCTTTAGCTTTTTACTCACGAAAGCGCCTCCTTTCAATTCCGTGTTTTTACAAAAATATGCTTTTATTTTTGTGAAGTTTTTTGGGTCGGCGGGTCTTGTTCCTCGCCGCGAGGTCGTAAGGGATCGCTGTGTGTATCGGTTCGGGCGAGGTCGCGGTCGAGGAGAAATTCGCCTTTGTCAAGCTCCTCCAACACCTCGCCGAAGGAGCGATAGACCCTTTTATCGGGATCGTTTTTCAGCGCTTGTACCTCCCGGATCGCCGAGATCGTGTCGGCGTTCGGCGTTTCGTTACAGATCGTGTCCTTCATAGTTTAAAGATACCGCCGGATCGTTTCGTTATCGTTCAGCGCGTTCTCGAGGATACGGCTCAATACCGCCGTATAGTCCTTCCCGATCGCTTTCGCTTTTTCAAACGCCTGCGGCGAGAGGCGGATCGGGACGGTCTCTTCGCCGCGAAGGTACGCCTGACGTTCGGGCGATACCCGCTTGAATTGCTTTAGCTGTTCCTCGGTCAGCGGCGGGTTCTCCTCGTCGTATTCGACCGGGCTGTCCTTGAGCGCCTCAAGCATTTTGATCTGTTCCTCGGTAAGTTTATCGCCGGGGTTTAATTCCTCGTGAACCATCATAATACATCTTCCTTTCTTCGGCGGTAGCCTTTCTCGCCGAGATCAGTCTTATTTTTTGCCCTCTCTCGGTATATATGACCGTGGCGACGATCGGTACTTGTTCGATCAGACCGATCGTTAAGTATCGCTCCTCGTCCGTTGAGTGTCCTTCGTCGAAAATTTCCACTCTGTTTTCGTCGTTGAAAACGAATTTCGCGGTCGAAAAACTCAACTTATGCTTTCGTATGTTTTCCTTATTCTTTTCGTCATCCCACTCAAATTGCATAAAACCCTCTCCTTACATTATTCATTATATCACATCGCGGCGCGATATGCAAGGCTTTTTTGTTGGATTTTAAGGCGGAGACCGCCTTTCCGCGTCCCCGCAGACCGCGACCGACGACCATCGGAAAAGTCGCCCCGTCCGCAAAAACGGCGGAGGAAAGCCGCCTGTCAAAAAAGTACAAAAAAATTTCAAAATTTTTTCAAAAAATACTGGAAATTGTTACAAAAATCTGCTATAATAGAAATGTAGTGCAGCGAGACTGCTTTTTTAAGAGACGAAAGCGGACAAGCCGCAAAAAAATGAAACTGGAGGTAACCACCAATGGCACACAAGTATTGTTATTTGTTCTCCGAGGGTAACGCCGATATGCGCGAGCTTCTCGGGGGCAAAGGCGCGAACCTTGCCGAAATGACCAACATCGGTCTCCCCGTACCGCAGGGCTTCACGATCTCGACCGAGGCGTGTACGCAATATTATGAGGACGGGCGCGAGATCAACCCCGAGATCCAAAAGGAGATCAACGAGTATATCGTTAAAATGGAGGGCATTACGGGGAAGAAATTCGGCGACCTCGAGAATCCGCTCCTCGTCTCCGTGCGTTCCGGCGCGCGCGCTTCGATGCCCGGTATGATGGACACGATCTTAAACCTCGGTCTTAACGAACAGGTCGTCGACGTTATGGCGAAAAAGTCGAACAACCCCCGCTGGGCTTGGGACTGTTACAGAAGATTTATCCAGATGTATTCCGACGTCGTGATGGAGGTCGGGAAGAAATACTTTGAACAGCTCATCGACAAGATGAAGGAAGAAAAGGGCGTAAAACAGGACGTAGACCTCACCGCCGACGATCTGAAGGAGCTCGCCTCTCAGTTTAAGGCGGAGTATAAGTCCAAGATCGGCGAGGACTTCCCGTCCGACCCCAAGGAACAGCTCATGGGCGCGATCAAGGCGGTATTCCGCTCTTGGGACAACCCCCGCGCGAACGTTTATCGCCGCGATAACGACATTCCCTATTCTTGGGGGACCGCCGTCAACGTACAGTCGATGGCGTTCGGGAATATGGGAGACGACTGCGGGACCGGCGTCGCGTTCACCCGCGACCCCGCGACCGGCGAAAAGGGCTTATTCGGCGAATTTTTAACGAACGCCCAGGGTGAGGACGTCGTAGCCGGCGTTCGTACCCCGATGCACATCAACGAAATGGAACAGAAGTTCCCCGAGGCGTTCGCTCAGTTCAAGGAAGTATGCAAGACCCTCGAGGATCATTACCGGGATATGCAGGATATGGAATTCACCGTTGAACACGGGAAGCTCTATATGCTCCAGACCCGTAACGGTAAGAGAACCGCTCAGGCGGCGCTCAAGATCGCCTGTGACCTCGTGGACGAGGGGATGAGGACGGAGCAGGAGGCGGTCTTAATGATCGACCCGCGCAACCTCGACACCCTTCTCCACCCCCAGTTCGACGCGAAGGCGCTCAAGGCGGCGACCCCCGTCGGGAAGGGGCTCGGCGCTTCGCCCGGAGCGGCTTGCGGTAAGATCGTATTCACGGCGGAGGACGCGGAGGCTTGGAAGGCGAGAGGCGAAAAGGTCGTTCTCGTTCGTCTCGAGACCTCGCCCGAGGACATCACGGGGATGAAGGCTTCTCAGGGTATCTTGACCGTCCGCGGCGGTATGACCTCTCACGCGGCTGTTGTTGCGCGCGGTATGGGCACCTGCTGTGTATCGGGCTGCTCCGATATTAAGATGGACGAGGAGAATAAGAAGTTCGAGCTCGGCGGGAAGGTCTATCACGAGGGCGACCCGATCTCGATCGACGGCTCGACCGGGAACATCTACGACGGCATTATCCCGACCGTGGACGCGACGATCGCGGGCGAATTCGGTCGGATCATGGCTTGGGCGGATAAGTACAGAAAGCTCAAGGTAAGAACGAACGCCGATACGCCGACCGACGCGAAGAAGGCGCGCGAGCTCGGCGCGGAGGGGATCGGGCTTTGTCGTACCGAGCATATGTTCTTTGACCCGGCGCGTATCGCGGCGTTCCGCGAGATGATCTGCTCCGACACGGTCGAGGAGAGAGAGGCGGCGCTCGCGAAGATCGAGCCGATGCAGCAGAGCGACTTTGAGAAGCTCTATGAGGCGCTCGAGGGCAACCCCGTTACCATTCGCTTCTTAGACCCGCCGCTCCACGAGTTCGTACCGACCGAGGAAGCGGACATCGAGGCGCTCGCGAAGGCACAGGGTAAGAGCGTCGAGACGATCAAGAACATCATCGCGTCGCTCCACGAGTTTAACCCGATGATGGGTCACAGAGGCTGTCGTCTCGCGGTGACCTACCCCGAGATCGCGAAGATGCAGACCAAGGCGGTCATCAAGGCGGCGATCAACGTAAAGAAGGCGCACCCCGACTGGGATCTCGTTCCCGAGATCATGATCCCGCTCGTAGGGGAGATCAAGGAATTAAAGTACGTGAAGGACGTTGTCGTTAAGACGGCGGACGAGGTCATTAAAGAAGCCGGCTCTGACTTAAAGTACGAGGTCGGGACGATGATCGAGATCCCGCGTGCGGCGCTCACCGCCGACGAGATCGCGAAGGAGGCGGAATTCTTCTGCTTCGGTACGAACGATCTTACCCAGATGACCTACGGCTTCTCGCGCGACGACGCGGGGAAATTCCTCAACGCGTACTATGACGCGAAGATCTTTGAGAACGATCCCTTCGCCAAGCTCGACCAGACCGGCGTAGGTAAGCTTATGGAAATGGCGATCAAGCTCGGTAAGGCGACCCGTCCCGAGCTCCATGTCGGGATCTGCGGCGAACACGGCGGCGACCCGTCCTCGGTGGAATTCTGCCACAAGCTGGGTCTGACCTATGTGTCCTGCTCGCCGTTCCGCGTACCGATCGCGCGTCTCGCGGCGGCTCAGGCGGCGCTCCGCTAAGGGAAACGACCGCGTAGCGCGGTAAAATAAACAAATAAACCCTCCTCTCATCGCCGGCGCGATCGCGTGAAACGGTGAGCGGGAGGGTCTTTGTTTTTTTGTTTTTTGGAAGTCGTTCTTTTGGGGAGGTTTTCGTCTCTTTTTCCAACAAGTGCGGTTTTGGTAAACTGCGGCAGAATTTTTTCTTCTTTTGCCCGAGCAAAGGAAGCGAAATGTCACCTCGGCAAAAGCTTTGTATGCGCCGCGTCCTGCGGCGCTTTGGGCTTTTGCCTGCAAGCATCCTGCTTGCTCGCGGAAATGTCCTCAGCCCAAGGGTCTGGACGGTTTCCGCTCGGTGGATTTGGCTAGACGGCGCATCTTGATTTCCTGTTCCCGGGTGTTAAGGGGGTGTTTATTTTCCTTTTTCAAAAATGAAAAATTATAAAATTTGCGCTTTTTTATAAAAAGAAACGAAATCCCGCCCAAAGTACCCCTTCCCAAAACTCACGCACAAAGCTCGGGATAATATTCCCGATAATCGACCCATTCGATCGGGTCAAAGAGGTCGTACCAATCGAATTTCCACCCGTCCTCATACACGAGCCTTCCGAGACCCGCGTCCATCAGCGTATCGCTCATCGTGTAGCCGAGATAGACAAAGGTGATCTCCGTTTCCGTCCGCGCGACGACCTTTGCGGTCGTCCATTCGAGCGAAAGACCACCGCCGCGCACGCCTTCGTAGCGATACAGGCGTCCGTCCAGCTCGAGAAATATCGGAACAAGCGCGGTCGAGCTTTTTACCGTGATCCCGTTCTCGCCGCGCGTTACGTTTTCCGCCGTTTCGACGCTTGACATATATTCGTCCGTTACGCGTTCGGTAAAGACCGCCGTCAGCGCGTCCCGAAGCTCCGCCGCCGTTTGGGGAAGCTCCTTCGGCAAAAGAAGATATTCGCCGCGATCGTCAAAATCGGGCAAGGTCACGGTGATCACGGGTTCGTGTTCCTCGTCGCCCTCCGCCGGGTAGGAAAGATCGCTTACCGCTCCGTCGAAATAGAGGTGGTAATAGTCGAGCGCGGTCGGATAGGCTTCGGCGAGGATCGCCCGAAGCGCCCGATCCGCCTCCGTGGAGTCGAGCGGGTTGTCCGATCCCTCTATACTGCTGTAAAAGGGGAATGTTTCCGCCGCCGTTATTGTCGTTACCGTCGTTTCGGCGACAGGGGAAACGTCCGTCTCAGTCGCGCAACCGCAAAGCGTGAGCGTAAGCAAGAGCGAGAGGGAACGGGTTCGTTTTTTCATAGATTTTCTCCTTTTGGGGTTTTATTTTTGGGGAAGGTGTTCTTTTGGGGAGGTTTTCGTTCCTTATTCCAAAAAGAAACGAAAACCTGCCTCTTAACACCCGGGAACAGGGGCGGGAGGAGTTTAAAGAAATCCGAAGTAAAAAAGAGAGGAAATGTCTTGAGAACCA
>JAMPCH010000059.1 GCA_023666265.1 Roseburia sp. | reverse complement strand
TTGATTTTTCAAACATATCTTGTATGCTGTCGATCCCGGAGGAGCGTATCCGCTCGATCACGGTCACGAACCCCGAGCTTCCGCCCGAGACCCTGGACGGGAAGTTCAGTCGCTTAGACCTAAGCCTACAAGTGGACGATAAGCTCGTCAATGTGGAAATTCAAATGAAAAACCAGCCGGACTTCCGCGATCGGACTATTAGACCACCTCGGGAACTTCCGAAATACTGCCTGACTAGCCCTTTTTGCGCTGTGCTTTGCCGGCTTCCCTTGAAATACATACAGTATTCCTGCGGAAACCCGACAAAGCACAGCGCAAAAATTCCGTCGCCATTTAGCATTCCGGAAGTTCCCGAGGAGGTCTCTTCTACTGGGCGAAGCTGTATACCTCGGAGCTGAAAAGCGGGGAATATTACCGCGATCTGAAACAGACGATCACGATCAATATTGTGAACTTTAATATGTTCGAGGGGAAGGACTATCACACCGAGGTCGCGGCGATCATCAAGGGGACGGGCGAGGTATTCTCCGATAAATTCGCCATCCACTTTTTTGAGCTGAAAAAGATCGGTAAAACGCCGAATTTAAGGCTACACCGCACAATTATTGTCGTTCCAGCGGCAGTCAGATTTTTCGTCAGATTGTACAGAATTTTTGCAGGAAGGCTGATCTGTCGGTCAGCCCCTCTGTCACTGCGTGACACCTCCCCCGCCCGGGGGAGATCACCTTTCAAAAAAATTCTGTGCAATATGGCGGAAAAGATGGCTGTCGATGGGACGGCAAAGGCGTAGCCGGTAATTGTGCGGTGTTGCCTTAAGCGACCAGCGCGAGCTTTGGTTACAATTCATCAGCGCCGATAAGGAGGAGGATTTCGAGATGCTGGAACAAACAAACGTACCGATCATGAAAAAGGCGGTCAAGGTGATCTATGATATGAGCGAGGACGCTAAAATGCGCGAGGTCGCTTGGATCAGAGAAAAAGCGCTCCATGATGAGGCTTCCTTGATGCACGGCGCGAGGGAGGAAGGCTTCGCCGAAGGAGTAGACGCAATGGTCGCCAATATGAGAGCCTGCGGCGTACCCGAAGAAGAGATCAAAAAATATATTCCCCGATAAGCGAAAGGAAAGTTTATGGGGCATAAAGTAAAAGTCACCTATGACACGAGCGAAGAAGCGAAAGCCCGCGAGGTCGCTTGGATCAGAGAAAAGGCTCTCCACGATGAGGCTTCCCTTTTAAACGGGGCAAGAGAGGAAGGGAGAGCCGAAGGACGAGAAAAAATTATCGCCCGAATGAGGGCATACGGTATGACGGAGGAAGAGATCCAAAAAATTCTTCGTGAATAAGCAAAAGGAAAAATGACAAAAAATGAGTTTATATAACGCGAAAGGCGTCGAATTTTCCTTCGGCGCGGAGCTTTTGTTCCGAGACGTGAGCTTTGAGATCGAGCGGAGCGACAAGATCGGGCTGGTCGGGCGAAACGGCTGTGGGAAGACGACGCTTTTTAAGCTGATGCGCGGAGAATATCCGACCGACGGCGGCGAGCTCGTGAAGTCTCGGGACGCGACCCTCGGCTATATGGAACAGCACGTCGTCCGCGACAGCTCGATCCGCATGTACGACGAGGTGTTGAGCGTATTCGCCCCGCTTTTAAGGCTCGAGGAGGAGCTGGAGGAGCTTCACCGCGAGATCGACGGGGGAAAGACCGACCCCGCGCGGCTCGAAAAGCAAATGCGGCTCTCCGAACGCTTTGAGGCGGAGGGGGGGCTGACCTGTCGCGCGCGCGCGAAAAGCAGTCTCTTAGGTCTCGGCTTCTCCGAGGCGGAGCAGGAAAAGCCCGTATCGGTCTTAAGCGGCGGAGAAAAAGCGAAGGTACAGCTCGCCAAGCTCCTCCTCTCGGGGGCAAATCTCCTTCTCCTCGACGAACCGACGAACCACCTCGACCTCGCCGCGTCGGCGTGGCTCGAAAAATTTCTCCTCGACTATCGGGGGGCATATCTCGTGATCTCCCACGACCGCTATTTCCTCGACCGCGTAACGACGCGCACCTTTGAACTGGAGAATAAGCGGCTCACCGCTTACAAAGGGGGGTACACCCTGTATCGAAGGAAAAAGGAGGAGGATCTCGAGGCGGCTTGGCGGCACTATGAAAACCAAACGGCGGAGATCGAGCGGATCAGGGGGATCATCGAGCAACAAAAACGCTTTAACCAAGCGCACAACTACATCACCATCGCGAGTAAGGAAAAACAGATCGAGCGGCTCGAGGCGGAGCTCGTAAAGCCCGAGGCGCCGCCGAAAAAGCTCCGCTTTCGCTTTCACTGTACCGACCCGGTCACGGACGAGATCTTAACGGCAAAAAATCTTTCCGTTTCGTTTGAGGGAAGGCGGCTGTTCCGCGCGGTCGATCTTCGCGTCCGAAAGCATGAGCGGGTCTTCCTTCTCGGCGCGAACGGATCGGGAAAAACGACGCTTTTTAAAATGCTGATGAAAGAGATCGCGGGCGACGCGGGGAGCGTCGCCTATGGTCCGGGCGTAAAGGTCGGCTATTACGACCAGCTTATGACCGGGCTGAGCGACCGAAAGACCGTCCTCGACGAGCTTTGGGACGCGTACCCAAAGCTGAGCCAAACCGAGGCGCGTACCGCGCTCGGGAGCTTTCTTTTCGGCGGCGAGGAGGTCTTTAAAAGGGTCGGGAGCTTAAGCGGCGGGGAAAAGGCGCGGATCGCGCTTTTAAAGCTGATGATGAGCGGGTGTAATCTCCTTCTCCTCGACGAGCCGACGAACCACCTCGACATCACCTCGCGCGAGGCGCTCGAGGCGGCGATCGAGGGCTTTGACGGGACGGCGCTCATCATTTCTCACGACCGCTATCTGATCCGCCGCACGGCGACGCGGGTCTTTCGCCTCACCCCGGAGGGGGTCGAGGAGGTCGACGACCTCGAAGCCTTCTTTAACGAGACGGAGGAAAAAACGCTCGCCGTAAAAAAAGCGCCGACGGGCGACGGCACGGGAAAAGCCGAATACCTTCGGAAAAAGGAGCTCCAAAGCGAGCGGCGAAAGTGTAAGACCCGCGCCGCCCGTGCCGAGGAGCGGATCGCCGCCCTCGAGGCGGAGATCAAGGCGCTCGGCGAGCAGATGCAAGACCCGTCGAACGCCGCTGACTTTGAGAAGATCGCCGCCCTCGGCGAAGCCCTCGCCGAGGCGCAAAGGAAGCTCGACGAACAGACCGAGGAATGGATCGCCGCCTCGGACGAGCTCGCGGAGCTGGAAAAAGAGGGTTGATCTGGGGAAGGGGCTTCGCTTTCGGCACAACAAATAATACAGCTTACCTTTCGAGGAGGGATCGAAATGAGTACAAGAGATTACGCGAACGCCGTTTTTAACTCGTTGACGGATAACGAGTTGATGGATTTTTTGACGATCTTCGCCGACGATACGACGTTAGCGCTGGCGGAAAGCGAATTTATCGGGAGAAACCCCGATCGGGGAAAACGCTATCGGAATTTTAAAGAGCTTTTGGCGGAGGTCGAAGAGGAAATGGAAAATGAGAGGCGACGGCGCATTTTAGGATAGTTTTTGACCCTTTTTATAAAAATCACAATCTTAAAAGACTGTAGCAATTTTTTTGCCACTCTGAGGTTCTTTTAATCTCCCAAGCCTAAGCAAGCAAGTTTATACGCATTGATAAATTTTTAACGGTATTGCTGACTTTGCGCCCGGGAAGCCGCAAATATGTTCACCTTCCGTCGATAGTACTATCCCCCTGTCCCCTGTCTTTCGTCCCAAATCTCCGCCGGCGGTATGGTGTGATTTTGGAAAAAGCATAAAGGACAAGGAAGGCAAAGCAGATCAAATAACAAAGTTGGTATCATTATAAAACCTAAGCCCGATCGGTAGTGGTTGTACGGGAAATCCCTTGATCTTCGCTGACGAAAAAACAAGAGCGGGGACAGATAAACAAAATGCGCCGTCTAGCCAAATCCCCCGAGCGGAAACCGTCCGACCCCGTTTAAGGGCATACAAGTTCGGAAAGCCCTTAAACGGGTTGAGGACATTTCCGCGAGGGCGACTTTGCGCCACTTTGGTCGGACAAAGTGGCAAAAAAATTGCCGCAATTTCCCCAAAATGCTCTTGTTGGAAAACGGGACGAAAACTCCCCCGAACCACTCTCAACATAAACTTGCTTTCCGCCGCTTTGATCGGCAAAAGAAAAAATTTCCCCGCGACCTATCAAAATCTCTTTCCTTATAAAAAGGAACGAAAACCGCCCCAAAGCACGCCTTCCCCAAAAGAAAAAAACGCTTTGAGCGGAAAAAGACAAGCCCCCGCAACCGCCGGTTGCGGAATTTACCGCCGGGAGCGGTTGAACGCAACCGCCAAAAACGGTATACTGTCCGTGAAAGGGAGGTTATCACCATGATCTTAGCGGATAAAATCATTGAACTGAGGAAGCGGTCGGGCTGGTCTCAGGAGGAGCTCGCGGAACAGCTCGACGTTTCGCGGCAGTCGGTCTCGAAATGGGAGGGGGCGCAGTCCGTCCCCGATCTCGACAAGATCCTAAAGCTAAGCGAGGTATTCGGCGTATCGACCGACTATCTCTTAAAGGACGAGCTCGAGGACGCCGGATCGCTTTCGGCGGACGTGGGGACGCGCCTTCGCCGCGTCACGATGGCGCAGGCGGCGGAGTTCCTCAATATTCGTAAAAGCGCCGCGCCGAAAATGGCGCTCGGGGTCTTTCTCTGTGCGGTCTCGCCGATCTGTCTGATCCTGCTCGGCGCGGCGAGCGAGCTTCCCGGCTCGGGTATCTCGGAGGATGCGGCGGGCGGGATCGGCATGTGCGTCCTGCTCGCGCTGATCGCGGCGGCGGTGGGGCTTTACTGGCTTTGCGGCGCGCGGAGCGGGATTTTAAGTTTCTCGCGAAAGAGCCGTTTGAGCGGGAATACGGCGTGGAGGGTATGGTACGCGAGCGGGAGAAGGCGCTCAAAGGCACGCTCGACCCTCTGAACATCGCGGCGGTCGTCCTACTGATCCTGTCGCCCGTCCCGCTGATCCTATCCGCCTTTTTCGGCGGGTCGGATATGGCGGGCGCGGTCGGGGTCTGTCTGCTCCTCCTGTTCGCGGCGACCGGGGTCGCGCTTTTCGTGTACACGGGGACGCTCGGCGGCGGCTTTGCCCGCCTCCTCGAGGAGGGCAGCTTTACCCGTGCGAAAAAAGAAGAGCCGCAGACATTAGCGCATGCGCTCTCCGCGGTCTATTGGCTGGTCGTGACGGCGATCTTCCTGATCTACCTGTTCGCGCTTGTCGGCAGAGGGGTCTGGGTATGGCTGATCTGGGCGGTCGCAGGCGTCCTTTACGGCGCGGTCGCGGCGCTCTTGAGGCTGACCAAAAAAGGGCGGCGTTAATTTTGGGGAAGGGACGAAAGCGGGGACGCTTTCGTTCCTTTTTTTGATAAGCGCGGGTTGGGGGGATCGCGGCTGATATTTTGTTCCTTTGGTCGGTCAAAGAGGTTTCTCACAACAGAGACAACAAAACAAACTCAGAATATGTATTCCTCCGACCCGTCGCGCAGGAGCATCTTGTCCAAGACCGCTTCGAGCTTTTTAAAGTCACAGCAACGGCGGGTGAGGTTGCGGGATTTTTCGGGAGTGAGCGTTACAAGCTCATAGAGCTTATTCGCCTTTCTGACGATCGTATCTATATTCGCGTTGCACCAAGCCAGTTGGTCTCTCATCAATTGCTTGTATTCGGCGATTTGATCGGTGTCGCTTTTGGACGCGTCCAAGTGCGCCAGTTTTATAAAACGCTTGTCTACGGGGATCATCATATTGAAATTCAAAACGCCGATCAGCTTCCCATCTCGGTCTAATATTTTTGAAAAATCCTTATCGTTTTTCATTTTTTCGTGCTTGGGCTTTGGGGAGGAGAGCGGAACGCAGTATTCCTTCTTTCCGCAAATCAAGAGAACGCCCACAAACGGACGGTTTTCCTTACCGATTTGCGGAGAGACCGACAATACATTGTCGTCGACGTTGGATAAATTCCTGATGTACTTCATATTTACATTATAAAATTTTAAGCGGCTCGTTTGCATAAAAAGCTCCTTTTTTTAAAAAAAAGACTGCGCCGAAACGCAGTCTTTCATTCACCACTCCCACTCACAGTAGGGATCACTGCTTTTACCACTCCCACTCTCAGTAGGGATCACTGCTTTTACCACTCCCACTCTCAGTAGGGATCACTGCTTTTTACGGAAGCCGAAGCTCCCATACGCGAGCGTTTCGCTCGATCATAGTATACCACGGATTTACCTTTTTGTCAACCCGCGTTTTCTGATTTTCCGCTCCCGCTCCGATCAAGAAGGGAAAGCCCGTGCCCGCCGCTCTGCGGAGATCGGCGGCGAGCCGCGCCTTCCCAAAAAGAGGGGAAACACTATTCCTTGACCGAGCCTGTCACGAGGTTGCTGTAGATCGACTTTTGGAGCGCGAGGAAGATCACGAGCGTCGGGATAATACAGATAATGATCCCCGCGAAGATGACCTCCCACTTTGCCCCGTAAGGACCGATAAAGCGGTAGAGCGCCGTCGATACGACGCTTAGGTTTTGGTTCGGCATATAGAGGTTCGGGGTGTAGAAGTCGTTATAGATCGAGACAAACTTGATCACGAGGACGGTCGCGATCGCGGGACGGAGCATCGGGAGGATGATGCTCCAATAGATACGCGGATAGCCCGCCCCGTCGAGGAAAGCGCTCTCGTCGAGCGAGACCGAGATATTATCGAGAAACTGGATAAATATATAGATCGAGATAATATCCGTCCCGATATAGAGGACACAGGGGGCGGCGAGCGAGTCATAAAGCCCGAGCTTACTCACGATCTGAAAGACCGTGACCTGCATCGAGATATTCGGGAGGAGCGAGGCGAAGAGAAAGACCGCCTTTACCGCGCGGGTAAAGAGCATCCGAAAGCGCTGAAGCACGAACGCCGTCATCGTCCCCGTAATGATCGTCCCAAAGCAGGAGACGACGAGAATGATCGCCGTATTGAGCAGTCCTTGGAGAACCTTTCCGTTGATGAACGCGATCCCGAAATTTTCGATCCGGGGGACGCTCGGGAGCTCAAAAACGCCCGTCGAGATATACTCGTCGTGGGTCTTAAACGCGCCGATCAGGACGACCACGAGCGGCACGATCACCAGCAGACAGCAGAAGATCAGGAAGGCGTATTTCAGCCCCTGAAAGATCGCCCGCCCGAGCTTGGTGCTTTCTCTTTTTTTGGGAATTTGGCTTTGCCGTTGCGTCGGGTTTTCCATGCCGTTACCTCCTTTCCCTGAATACCGCCTTTTGGATCGCCGTCACCGCGAGAATGATCGCGAGCAGGACGACCGCCATCGCCGAGGCAAGCCCGATCTTTTGATACTGAAACGCCGTCTCGATCGTTTTAATGACGAAGGTACTCGTCCCCGTCCGTCCCCCGGTAATGATATAAGGGATCTCAAAGACCGAGATCGCGCCCTTGACCGCTAAGATGAGCTGGAGCGAGACGATCGGGCGGATACTCGGGAAGACGATATAGCGAAACCTCTGCCAAGCGTTCGCGCCGTCGAGATCCGCCGCCTCATATATATCGGGCGCGATCGATTGGATCGCCCCGATATACATAATGATGTCAAAGCCGATATAGCGCCAGATCGAGGCGAAAACGAGACAGTAGTTGACGATACTCGGGTCGCTCAGCCATTTCACGGGGTCAAGTCCGAAAAGCATAAAAATACTGTTGAGCGTCCCCTCGGTATTCGTGATCCCGTCGCCCTTTTGAAAGAATCGGCGAAAGATCAGCGAGACCGCCACCCCGTTCATCATATAGGGGAAGAATAAAATTCCCTTAAATAATCCCGAGAGCTTGATCCGCGAACAAAGGATCGAGGCGATGAGGAGGGCGAATACCTGCTGTAAAAAAGAGCCGACGAGGTAATAGAGCGAATTTTTAAAGGTCGAGAGATACGCGTCGTCGGTAAAGATCCTCGTGTAGTTGTCGAATCCGACCCATTCCCAGCTCACGCCGAGCTGGTCGCGCTGTTGAAAGCTGTAGATCCCCATATTGATCGCGGGGATGATCGTAAAAAGGATCAGGAGGATCAGCGGGATCAGGAGGAATAAAAACGTCGTCATATACTTCTGACCCGTATAGCCCTTCAAAAACTGCGCGAGCGTCCGCTTTTTCGCGCCTGTCATAAATAAGATCACCCTTTCTTTTATTTTAATGTAATTTCGGCTCGGGCGTCGAAATACCCGAGCCGAACGGACAGAGGAAAAAATTGATGGGTTTAGCCGATATACGCCGCAAATTCGGCGTTTTTATCCCGGGTCGCGTTCCATTTCTCGTTCGCGCTCGTAAGAACGGACTCGAACTGATCCAAGCCCTCTCCCGCGAAAGCCGCCTCGGCGATCCGTATCTTAAAGTTCGCCGCGTCGCCCTGCCATGTCCCGACCTCGGACTCGTTGTTGATCGCGTCCCATACGCCGACCAGCCCCTCGGGCGCGGGCTCGGTCAGGAAAAGCTCGCAATTCTCAAAATCCGTCAGATAATCGGGGAGGGGAGAACCCTTCACCGCGCCGATCGAGCCCTCCTGTTCGGCGAAGCCCGAATCCTCGACGAACCACTCGATATACTTCTTCCCGAGCGCCTTGATCTCGTCCGAGCGGTTCTTGTTCACGCCCATACAGTAATCCGAGGCGGATTCCGCGTACTGCTTCCCGTTCACGTTAAACGGTGCGGGCATATAGCCGATGTCCTCGGGGTGGTCGCCCGCCTCTTGAAACTGTGACACCGCCCAAGAGCCCATGACCATGGTCGCGATCCGTCCGTCGTTGATCGCCGCCTTACAGCCCTCCCAGTCGCTCGTCATCGGGTCCTCCTCGTGGAGGGTCGGGTCGGCGAAGATCTCGTACATGAGCTTATAGACCTCGTAATACGCGTCGCCGGGGACAAAAAGATCGCGCTTTGAGGTCAAAATGTCGGTCTCATAGGTGCTGCTCCCCGAGGCGGAGTTGACGAGCGAAGCCCATTGGACGATCGTCCAGCTCGCGTCGGCGAAGTTGGTATAATACGGGATCGCGTCGGTATTATCGCGGATCAGCTTTAGGTCGGCGATAAATTCCTCCGGCGAGGTCGGTAGGGTCGTTACCCCCGCCTCCCGCCAGATCCGCTTGTTATAACAGATCCCGCCCGCGATCGAGCCTAAATGCGCGATCCCGTAGACGACCCCGTCATACATCTTTTGGCTCGCCCAGTTATACTTCGCGTCGATCTCCTCGTAAGTACCGAGCGGCTCAAAGAAGCTCGGGAGATCCTTCAGCTTCACGGTATCGGGGATCATGAGTACGTCGCCGTACTCGGTCGTATTCATCATCGTCGGTACGTCCGAGCCATAGTCGGTGAAGCCCTGATACTCGACCGTACAGTTATTCGCCTCCTCAAAGGCTTTCGTCATCTCCGCGAGCGAGCCGTCCTCGACGCGGTCGGTACGGTGGGTGAGGACTTTAAGGGTCAGGTGATCCCCGACGTTTTCGTTATTATTATTTTGGGAAGGCGCGGGGGTCGACGCGCTCCCGCTCCCCGATCCCGTTCCTTCGTTTTCGCCGCTGCAACCCGAGAGGTTCAGCGCCATACTCCCGACGATCAACGCCGCGAGAATTTTCCTTTTTTTCATAAGCTTTTTTCTCCTGTTCCGAAAAATATTATATGATCCCTTATTGCGCGTTCCCGCGCGGTCATCGTTATTTTAACCGACAATTCCCGAAAAATTCACGAAAAGCGGGATCTTGAATGTTATTCCGCGAAAAATAGCCGACTTTATCTCCTTCCCTAAAAAATCCATTGACAAATACGCATTATGCGTGTATAATATATGTGTTGGAACGCAGTTCCAACAAGGCGGCGCAAGCCGACACGCCGCGTCAAGCGGCGATCATCTGTTTCAAGGTTCGCTCAGCCGTCCGAATCTTTGATTCGGCTAACGGCGTGCGGTTCTTATAATCAACTATGAGGTGATGGCGTTGACGGCAAAGGAAATGATACGAATACCTCGATCCAACGGATGGATCGAAAAAAGTCAGCGCGGCTCACATTTACAGCTCATCCATCCCCAAAGATCCGGCAAGATCACCGTCCCCATACACACCAGCGATCTTGACGTCAAGACCTGTCATTCGATCTTGAAGCAAGCCGGTCTGAAATGAAAGGGAAAGGAGAATTTATATGAAGCTGACATATCCTATCTGTTTATATCCGAACGACAACGGATACACGGTCATCGTCCCCGATCTTAACGGTTGCGTTACCGAGGGGAAGGACTTATCCGACGCGATCTATATGGCGATAGACGCGGCAAGTCTATGGGTACTCGACGAGCTGGAGGAGGGGCGAAAGCCGCCCGCCGCCTCCGATCCCCTTGAAATAAAAGCCGACGAGTATGAGGGCGGTATCGTTAGCGTGATCCTGCTTGATATGGACGAATACGCCGAAAAATACGGTAAAAAGGCGATCCGAAAGAACTGCACCATCCCCGCTTGGCTCAATACCGCCGCCGAGGCGCGGCATATCAATTTCTCGGCGACGCTTCAGTCGGCGCTGATCAAGGAGATTAACGGCGATCGGCAATGAAAGCCGTAGGCAAAAATCCGCGCAAACCCGCATAAATTCCGGCTTTTGCTTGATCTTTGGTACGGTTTTTAATGGCATATCGGTATAATATAACAAATGAAGCGGCGGAGAAGTACTGACCCGCCGCTTTTACCCTTCCCCAAAAAATAAAAAAAGGCATTGACAAGCGGGGCGGGATATGGTAAAATAGAAGTTAGCAGAAGATAACATAAGCATTAGTTAGCGAAAGCTAACTTATAAGAAAAGGAGGACAAATCAATGAGCGTCGTCGTAGTGGGCGGGAACGACCGTATGTCCGCGCGGTATAAGGAGATCTGTAATTCCTACAACTGTAAGGCGAAAATTTTTACCCAAATGCCTGCCGATTTTGAGAATAAGCTCGGCGATCCCGACCTTATGGTCGTTTTTACCGATACCTGTTCCCATAAAATGGTGAACGGGGTCGCCCGGCGGTCGAAGAAGCGAAAGATCCCCGTCGCGCGGGTACACAGCGCGAGCGCGAGCGCGCTCAAGGCGGTACTGGAGCAGTACTGTACATAAAAAACGAAAATAAATCAAAGGCGGATCGATATGATAACTTTTTTACTTTCGCTCCTCGCGATCGGCGGGATCACGCTTATGCTGTATTCGGCGGTCGCGCTGGTACAGGAGAAACGATTTTTCGGCTCGGCGCCTAAGGACGCGCAGGCGCTGATACAGCCCAAGCCGGAGCGCTTTAAGGGACAGCATATCCTCGGCTGGGCGCTCTTGATCCTGAGCCTTTTTATGGTCGCCGCCGCCGCCGTTTTGGCGGTATGGGATGGCGTAAGAGCGGGCTTTGGATTTTGGGGCTTTTTCGCGCGGTTTCTGATCATGCTCTACGCCTATAAGGCGTATGATATGATCTGCTTCGACTTTTTGTTGGTGACCCGTTCGCGCTTCTTTCAGCGCTATTATCCCGAGGTCGACGCGTGCGAGAGCTTTCACAAATACGGCTTTAATTTAAAAAGCCAGATCGTCCGTATCCTCGTCTACCCCTTCGTCTGCGCCTTCGCCGCGTGGCTCTGTACGGTGATTTGGTAGAGGTATTTGTTAATTTTTTTAGGGAAGGACTTCGCTTTCGCGGTCTCGCGCGGCGTTCGACCGCGAGGCTTGCCCTTTGATCCGGCGATTTAATGCGGCGTATAATATGAGGTCTGCCTTTTGTCGGAATTATGATTTAGCGCTTAATTTGAAGATACATCGCAGAGTTTTTCCCTTTTTTGAAATCAAACCAAACCTTCGACCTGACAGCCGCAAAGTCGAGACTAGAAGAAAAGCAGCAATGGGAACAGAGGGTTCCAAGGGAAATCATTTCCCTTGGCAGGGGTTCGGGGACAGCGTCCCCGTCTTAAAATCTCAAATCCTCTGTTCTCGCCACCTTCCCCAAACAAGAAAACCCTCTCGGGGAGCGTACTCCCCGAGAGGGTTTATCATCTTTTGTTGAAACGTTCACTCTTGATCTCGCTTTTCGATTTTTTCGTGAACGATCCCGTCCCATATTCCGTTATCCCAATATTTACAGCCCTTTGACGATCTCGTCCAGCCCGTATACCTTCCTTCACAAACGCCGTCCGCCGAAAATTTATACCGAACCCCGTCGATCGTCGTGCTTCGTGTTACCTTTTCGCCGTTTTTATAATACAGCCTGTTCGTTCCGTTTTTGACCCAACCGTTCTTTTTCGCGGTTCGAGCCGACGGTATACCGACCGAAACGATCTCAAACAGATCGTCAAAGGGATCGTCTTCGGATAAAAAGCCTTTCTCGGTCGCGATCGTCCGAACTTCGTCCCGAACCGAGTCCGCGAACGCGTCGTCCGATACCCCGAGTTGGACTTTCCCTTCCCCTTGAACGATCCCGACGGAAACCAATCCCTCGATCGAAGGGAGCGCGTCCGTGAGCGTATCCTCCACCTCGGTCAACTCGCGTTCCGAGCGTTCGTTTCGGGGGTCGCCGCCCTCGGCGCACGCGGTTATGCCGAAAAGGCATATGACCGCGCCGATCAGCACGGCGATCGTTATTTTAACGCCGAACGGCTTGTTTTTCATAAGCTCCCCTCTTGATCTCACAGCCCGCAAAGCTCCTTTGTATCCCGCGCGATCAAAAGCTCCTCGTTCGTCGGAACGACCCAGACCTCCGTCCTCGCGCCGTCCTTGGAAATTTTCACAAAATCGCCGTGGACCTTCTCGTTGAGCGCCTCGTCGAGCTCGATCCCGAAGTAGCCCATATCCTCACAGGCGGCGGAGCGAACCTTCGCGGCGTTTTCGCCGATCCCGCCCGTAAAGATCACCGCGTCGAGCCCGCCCATCGCGGCGGTATAAGAGCCGATATACTTCTTGATCTCATAGGTCAGCATATCGCCGACGAGCGCGGCATGCTTCTCGCCCTTACTCGCCGCCGCCTCGATGTCGCGGTTGTCGCTCGAGATCCCGCTCAAGCCGAGGAAGCCCGATTCCTTATTTAAATAATTACTCATCTCGTCGGGGCTTAGGTTGAGCTTTTTGGCGATAAAGGTCACCGCCGAGGGGTCGACGCAACCCGAGCGCGTCCCCATGATGACCCCGTCGAGCGGCGTAAAGCCCATCGAGGTATCGATCGACTTCCCGCCGTCGACCGCCGTGATCGACGAGCCGTTCCCGAGGTGACAAGAGACGATCTTTAAGTCCTTGATGTCCTTCCCGAGCTTTTCGGCGAGGGCGGCGGTCACGAAGCGGTGCGACGTCCCGTGAAAGCCGTATTTCCGTACATGATACTTCTCGTAGCATTCGTAGGGCATACCGAACATAAACGCCTTCTCGGGCATCGTCTGGTGAAACGCCGTGTCGAATACCACGCATTGCGGTACGTTCTCGGGAATGACCTTTTTACACGCCCAAAGCGCGAGCGCGTGGGGGTGGTTATGTACCGGGGCAAGCTCGGAGAGGTCGTCGATCTTTTGGATGACCTCGTCGGTCACGAGCGTCGTCTTACTGAATACCTCCGCGCCCTGAACGATCCGATGTCCGACGGCGGCGATCTCGTCCATGCTCTTGATGACGGCGGCGTCGCCCTTTGTGAGAACGTCTACGACCTTCTCAAAAGCCTCGGTATGGGTCGGGAAGTCACAATCCTCGGAGAGCGTCCGCCCGTCGAAGGTCTTATGGCTGATATGTCCGCCGATCCCGATCCGCTCACAGTTCCCCTTGGCGATCACCTTTTCGTCGGTCATCTCGATGAGCTGATACTTGAGGGAGGAGCTTCCCGCGTTGATAACAAGAATATTCATGGTTTTATGTTCCTTTCGTTTAAATATGTTATTACATTCATTGTAACGCGAACCGCGAAAAAAATCAAGTCTTTTCCGAAAAAATATTGCTTTTTCCCCGCTTTTGTTGTACAATGAAAGAAAAAAGCGGTTTATTTTTTTGGGAAGGACTACCTTACGGCCAGTGGTGTTGCCGCGGGCGAGTTAGCCGCGACGGGCGGAGAAACAAGCCCCGCCCGAGCCGCCGACGGGCGGAAGCGGCAACACCACCAGCCGTAGCGCAGTCCTTCCCCAAAAAAATAAACCAAAACAACACCAAAACAGAAAGGTCGGACATTATGAAGATCTGCGGGATCATCGCCGAATACAACCCCTTCCACAACGGTCATCGCTATCAGCTCGAGCGGACGCGCGAGCTTTACGGCGCGACCCATATCGCCGCCGTTATGAGCGGGAATTTTACCCAGCGGGGGGACGCGGCGATCCTCGATAAATATCGCCGCGCCGAGGCGGCGCTAAGGGGCGGGGTCGACCTCGTGATCGAGCTTCCCGTCGCTTACGCGCTCGCGAGCGCGGAACAATTCGCGCTCGGCGCGGTCGGGCTTTTAAACGCGCTCGGCTGTGTCGAGCTTTTGAGCTTCGGGAGCGAGAGCGGCGATATAAGCGCTCTCCGCGAAGCCGCCGCCGCCGTCCTCTACGCGGCTCAGACCGACGACTTTTATACGTTTATGAAGGGCGGCGACCCCTATCCCGCCGCGCTCCAAAAGGCGGTCGAGAAGTATTACACCGACGACGTGGTCGCGCTTTTAACGACCCCGAATAACACCCTCGCGATCGAATATCTCAAGGCGATGGACGAGCTCGGGTGCGCCTTTAGCCCCGTGACGGTCAAGCGGATCGGCGCGGCGCATGACGGCGAAAACGCCGAAAACGGCTACGCCTCCGCCTCCGCGATCCGAAAAATGATCCGCGCGGGGGAGGATATTTCCGCCTACGCGCCGCCGCTCGCCGTCTCGGATATCGCCGCCGAGACCGCCGACCTCGCGCGGCTCGAGACCGCGATCTTAGCCAAGCTCCGCACGATGTCGAGGAACGAGCTTTTAAAAGTCCCGAACGTCCTCGCGGGGCTCGAGAACCGCCTTTATAAGGCGATCCGCGCCTCCGGCTCGCTCGCCGAGGTCGCCGTCTTCACCAAGACGAAGCGATACACCATGGCGCGGATCCGACGGATCCTCCTCTCCGCCTTCCTCGGGATCAAAAAGAGCGACCCGAGCGCTCCGCCGCCCTATATCCATATTCTCGGTATGAACGAGCGGGGGAAGGAGATCCTCGCCGCCGCGAAATGCTCACTCCCGATCGATACCTCGCTGAAAGCGCTCATGGGGACGGGGGATAAGGCGAGGCGCTTCGCGCTCCTCGAGGCGGACGCGGGCGATCTTTACGCGCTCGCCTTTCAAAAGCCCCGCCCCTGCGGGCTGGACTTTACGTCAAAGCCGATCATTCTTTAAACGAAAAGAGATGTTTCCCATTGAATAAGGATATGACGGAGGGTAAGCCCTCCTCGGTCTTATGGCGCTATTCGCTCCCGCTCTTGGTGAGCGTGGCGTTTCAACAGTTCTATAATATGGCGGACAGTATGATCGCCGGGAATTTTATCAAGAACGGCGAAAACGCGCTCGCCGCGATCGGCGCGAGCTATCCGATCACGATGCTTTTTATGGCGTTCGCGGTCGGGTGTAACTCGGGCTGTTCGGTCGTGGTCTCTAACCTTTTCGGCGGGCGGCGCTATGGGCGGCTCAAGACGGCGGTCTTTACCTCGCTCGTCTCGATCGGGGTATTGAGCGTGATCCTGACGCTGATCGGGGCGCTTTTTTCCGCCGATCTCCTCCGCCTCCTCGGTACGCCGGAGAATGTCTTCGGCGACGCGCGGGCGTATCTCGATATTTACGTCTACGGCGTCCCCTTCCTGATGTTTTACAATGTCTGTAACGGCGTTTTCGCCGCGCTCGGGGACTCAAAAACGCCGCTTTACTTCCTGATCGGGTCGTCGGTCGGGAATATCCTCCTCGACCTCGGGGCGGTCGTCGGGCTGAATATGGGCGTACCCGGGGTCGCTTGGGCGACCTTTATCGCCCAGGGGGCGGCGGCTGTCCTCGCGCTTTTCGCGCTCCTTCGCCGGCTAAAAAGGCTTGGTATAGCCGACGGCGAGGGCGAGCGCGAGCCGGCGGGGGAAGCCGCGCGGCTTTTTTCGCTCGAGATGCTCGGGAAGATCGCGGTCATCGCGATCCCCTCGATCCTCCAACAAAGCTTTGTCTCGGTCGGGAATCTTTTTATCCAGCGGATCGTCAACGACTACGGCTCGGCGGCGATGGCGGGCTATTCGACGGCGATCAAGCTCAATACCTTCGTGATTACGAGCGTCTCCGCGATGTCAAACGGGATGTCCGCCTTTACCGCCCAAAACGCGGGGGCGGGGAAGCTCGATCGGATCGTCAGGGGCTTTAAGACCTCGCTCGCGATGTCGGCGATGATCGCCCTACCGATCACGGCGCTTTATCTCGGTCTCCGCGAACCGCTGATCCGCGCGTTTATGAGAGACGGCGAGGACGCGGCGGCGATCCTCGTCGGCTGTCGCTTCCTCGCGATCGTCGCGCCGTTTTACTTCGCGGTGACCGCGAAGCTCAACTGTGACGCGGTCTTAAAGGGCGCGGGGGCGGTCGGTTGTTTCGTCGTGACGACCTTTACCGACCTGATCCTAAGGGTGATCCTCGCCTATGTTTTTTCCGGTCCGCTCGGGCTGGGGCTCGACGGCGTATGGTGGTCGTGGCCGGTCGGCTGGGGCGTATCGGCGGCGGTCTCGGTCGCGTTTTACGCCCTCGGGCGGTGGAAGCGCCATATTCGGGGGGTGTAGATTTTTCTTTTTGTTTTGGGGAAGGTGTGCGAGCGGGGCGGTTCATTGCGCGGAGAGCATTTCTTATACTAGGGTTTGTCTGAAAAATAAAAGTTGCACAAAAAGACAAAATATGATA
>JAMPCH010000058.1 GCA_023666265.1 Roseburia sp. | reverse complement strand
GCCCGACCAGCTCCTGCAATAAAATAAGGCAATTACGCTTTAGGGTCGTGAGCGACTTCGCGCTCATCAGGTACAGCTTATCGCTCGGCATGGACGCGACCCAAAACGCCCACAAAACGAGCGAGATCCAAGTCTTTCCCGACGATACCGATCCTTCGAGGAGGTTCAGTCGTGCGAGCCTCCCGTGCTTAAAAAGTCCCATTAGCTCGCTTTGCTTTGGCGTAAAGATCAGATCACTTGACATGTTATAATCACTCCTTTCCTCTGGAGGAAGTTTTGTGCCGAGCTTAGAAGCGAGTTTTTTCTCGCCGCGTCCTTGCGGCTCGTTTCGTCTCGCTTCTTACGGCTTCCTTGCCTATTTGCCGAGGCACAAAACGACGGGTCTGTAAAATCTATGATTTTACAGACTTGAGTACCTCCACAAGCTCCGCGATCCGACCTCTGTCGTCCTCCGGCTTCGTCTCGGGATTTTTGGAATATTTTTCCGAATTGCGGTTTGTGAGGAAAAATTCGAGCGCCGCTTGGTTCGGCGGGAGCTGTTTTACGACCTCCTCGACCGTCCGTCCCTGCGGCGAAGTCCTGATCCGCCGCTCGGTCACGGTACAGCCGAGCGCCAGCTCCGCCAAAGCCCGTTCGGCGGTCGCGATCAGGATCGCGTCGTTTTGCCGGAGCATTTCCGCCAGTCCCGTTTCCTGCCGCACGATCCTTCGGATCGCCCGCTCGCGCTGTCGCTCGTCTCCCGTCCCGACGTATGCGGCGCAAAGTCGTTTAAATCCGTTTAAATCGCGGTTTTCTTGATTTTTTTCATTGCCTGTGAGCGCCGCTCCGAGCGCCTTCAGGCTTCTTTTTTTCCTGCTTGCCATACCGTTCACCTCGTCTTTTTTTGCGTAAATTTAAAAACAGCCCCAAAAAGGCTGTTTTTTCGCGTTGTAATTTTCATAGGGTACTTTTACTTAAATTTTTCTTCCGTTGAATTTACATGGGTTTACACGGTCATTTAAATGAAATCTCGGTGGGTATGCTTCGCCATCTCGATTTCATTCAATCGAGGTATCCGCTTTGGACATACCGACCATGACCGGGAGGTGCTCACCGAGATCAATTCCGTCGTTATGCCGTATGTCTACCGTACAGGTGATCCTGTACGACTTTCCGTAAAGCGTGATCTCCGCGACCGCCTTATGCTGCCGCGCCGACCACCTTACGATGCGATCCTCAAACCGTTTGAGCCAGCCGCTCTCGATCTTTAGCCGCCCGTTTTCGATCCTGCCCTTACCGATCCCGATCGTCTCGCCCCGGTTGTGGAGAAGGCGGATATATTCCGCCTCGCTCTCCGAAAGGCAGGAGGTTTGGGAGAGAAAGCGCCCGACCGCTTTCACGTTTCGGATCTTGTAGTAATCCGCCGCCGTGAGCGCCTTCACATCAAGAAAAAGATAGCCCGGGAACAGGATCTCCGCCGTGAAGTCGATCCTCTCGCCGCTTCGCCTTCGGCGGATCGCGCGCGGGGCGTATACGGTATATCCCGCCCCTCGGAGCGCGTCGGCGGCTTCCGCCTCTCTCCCCGCGCCCGTTGTGATGACATAGATCATTCCGCGCTCTCCTTTTCCCGAATAAACGATACGAGCTGCTGATACAGCTCGGGGCGCTCCTGCGCCAGCGCCGCGAAAATGTCCTCCTTAAAGCTCTCGAACGCCATGTCCTTGACGGTTTTGACCTTTACGTCCACGCCCTTTTTATAGCTGACCGCCCGCATGAGGGCGGTGGACTTGTCGAGGAGCTTTTCGGGGTCGATCTCCTGCCACTTCTCCTGCGGGATCTCTTGGATCGCCGCGATCATCTGATGACTGAGGAGTCGCCCGATCGCCTCCGACGCGTCCAGATCGGGGTGACGATCCATTTCCTCCGCGATCACGCGCATATTTTCCTGCGCCATACGGAGTGACTGTACCGTCGCGTTCAGCCCCTGTGTATACCGCCAGACCGATGTTTCCGAGATCTCGATCCCCGCGTTGTCGCGGATAAAGTCCGCGACCTGCGCGTAAGTGAAATCCCCCTGTAGCATCATATCCACGGCGGCTTTGAGATCCTCGGGGAGCTTGTCGATCTTGCTATGCTTGCGGTTTCGCTTACTCATACGCTCACCTCTCCACGCAGTCGTCGCTTATTTTTCCGGCTAAAAATCGGATCCCGTTCCCGGACAGCTTCGCCTCCAACAGCCGAAGCTCGGTATCGGCGAGCGTGGTCTTTTCCTTCGTCTCGCGGTTTCGGACGTGGATAAATCCGATCTCGGTCAGGTAGTTCACGCTGTCCGCGTATTCGCCGTCAGTAATGTCGGACGGAAGCCCGTACCGTAAATCAGACAAGCTGACATACTGCGTCCGAAGAATATTGATCGCCCGTAAAATGCGCCCGTTGTTTTGGATAAAGCGATTCTGACGGATCTTCTCACTCATTTCCATCGCATTCATATTTAAATCCTTTCCTTCCTCTGGAGGAAGTGTTCTTCCGAGAGAGTTTGACGAGGAAGAACACGACGGTTTGAAAAATCTTTGATTTTTCAAAATTTCCCCCTTAAATATGCGCTCAGATCGTCGATCTTCGCCGAGATCTCGGTCGTGACCCGGATAAAGTCGGACTTGCGGACGGTCTCCTCTTTCAGAAACTCGATCGAGGACTTCATTTCGTTCATTTGCGTTCGGATCTCCCGCACCTCTTCCTTGGTGGCGTACTGACTGCGGAACTCCTTGACCTCCTCGGCGCATTTCTGAAGCTCGGCTTTTTCCGCCTTGCCGTCGAGGTCGCTGAAACAGCGTTTCAGAAAAAACCCGACGACCGTGATCCCGACGGTCAAAAGACCGCTGTATATGACGTTTAAGATTTCGTTCATGGTGGTTTCCCCTTTGATTTCTATTTTAATAGTATATACCATTAAAAATATATTTTCCTTGATCTTATTGTACCATAGGGGAAAGGGCAAAATCAAGGAATGGCTGACGGTAATTTTGGGTGGCATTGATCGGCGGCATTGCGTAGTGCCGCTAGCTAGTGCCGCTGTGGAGTGGCACTCGGCAGTGCCATTGCTCGGGGGCATAAAAAAAGACCGCCCGGGAGGGCGGTGCAAATTTTGGTAATAGTTATGTCAAAAAAGTTCAAACAAGCTTTTTAAATCGCTAATTATGTTTTCTTTATGAATATCAAAGGTTCTGTAAGACGATCCTTGATCCTCGAATACACTTAACATTCTTTCAATGTCAGCTAAAAGTCTTTCGATACTTTCAAGGTATTCCATACGTTCTTTTGAAACAGCATTAGATAAATTTAAAATATTTATTAAGGCTTGGAAGGAATAAGTAATATGTCCGTATTCGACATTTGATTTTGTACTTAATAGTTGCATGAGCTGCAGGATCATCTCGTTTGAAATTTTATACAGATATTCCGGGTCGTCTTCAAATACGTCGTCATACATTTCTCCCTCGCCTGTATTTAGCCATTGAGGATTAACGCCAAATTCAAGACATATCAATCTGAACAATTTTTCTGTAATTATTATGTTGCCTTTTTCTATGCCACTAAGATACGACTGCGAAATAAATAATTTTTTTGAAAACTCCTTTTGAGTTAATCCTTCCTGTTGTCTTAGTGATTTTACACGAAAACCCAAACCTTGCATTGTCGAAAACCTCCAAATTATCAATATATTGATAAAAACTTCAAAAAAATACTTGATTTTATCAATATATTTATGTTAAAATATTACTATAATGATATTATATCACAAAAACGGGGATAAAACAACAGGAGGTGAAAAATTTTGGAATTAGCGGCAATGATAAAAAAAGCAAGAAAAGATTTAAATCTCACGCAAAAAGACCTAGCTGATAAGGTTGGAACAAATCAAAGCTATGTCTCGCAACTGGAAAACGGATACATATCCCCGTCGCTTTCTCATGCAATGGCAATAGCCAAAGAATTACATATAAAACTTGACGATTTGAATCTTTAAATGCAAAAAATTACAGACACCAAAAAGGAAAAGCATTGTCAATTCAAAAAAAGAAAGGTGGGGAGAAACATGGACGAATCGAAAAGCAAAGAGGTTCATTTTAACATGGATCACAAGCGATTAGCGAATATGCTGTTATGCCGTTATCGAATCTTTTTGACAAGCAAGCCGATCGTAGCGAGTATGCTGGCGAAAAGCTGTATGAAAGATGATGGTGTGAAATCCGTAAGGTGGGGAAATGCCAATGATTTTGATGAAGTTCCCAATATTTACAAGTACGACGGAAACGACGGGCATTACTACGCTTGTATCGTATGTTATGAAGAAAAGCATCCATTTATCGGTAACTACTATGAGATCATTTTTGCTTAACGATCTGCGGAAAGTATTGTCAATCCAAAAAAAGGAGGTGAAAACAATGAAAATAACGATCAAGGGAAATCCGAAAGAAATTGCCGCCCTTGCAATGGAGCTGCAAGAACGGCGGAAATCGAATACAGGAAAAGAAAAAACGTTTATTACGTCTGACGAAAGAGCAGATCTAATCGCAAGCATTATTAAATCTTATCGTCAGAAAAACGATATTCTCTTTCCCCGTGAAAGAAATCCGGAACTTTAATTCCTTGTTTGAGTAGTTCGGACATCAGTAACTGGTGATACTTGGAAAGCATGCTTGCAACAATCGTAGAAATAAGTTCGCTGTTGGTTAGTTCAACGTTGTATACTTTGCAATCTTTCTCTACGCATTTAGCGTTGTATACTCCGAGACCGATAAAATCTCCAATATCCATATTTGCACCCCCTCTCTCATATTCATTATATCCCATATCACATCAAAAGTCAATCAATATAAATAAGAAAGGCAGGAATAGAAAATGAACGAAATTTCAATTTTTACAAATCCCGAATTTGGGAAGATCAGAACGGTCGCGTTAAACGGCGAGCCGTGGTTTGTCGGGAAGGACGTGGCTGAAGCTTTAGGCTACGGAAAAGGAAAGTCCCTGAATAATGCCATCGCAAGCCATGTCGACTGCGAAGACAAAGGGGTCACCGAAATGATGACCCCCGGGGGACTGCAAAAAGTAACCGTTATAAACGAAAGCGGACTATATAGCCTGATCCTCTCCAGTAAGCTCCCGACCGCGAAAGCCTTTAAACGTTGGGTCACTGCCGAGGTCTTACCCCAGCTCCGGCGGACGGGGACATACGGGATCGGGATCGAGGAGATCATCACGACCACCGCCGTTACAATGGCGAGTGAATTGATGAAGGCGTTAGCGCCGGTTTTGGCACAAGCCGCTTCCGAGAAAACCGCTCGCGCCAAACAAAGCGCCTTGCCGACCGCAAGAATCCGAAAAGCTTATCGGTATGTTCAGCCCAGTAAAATTTCAACGCTTCCGCCGGAGCTCAGAGTAAAGATTGACGATATGATCGTCTCGGGCG
The DNA here is from genome assembly GCA_023666265.1 of Roseburia sp. Classification (GTDB taxonomy): domain Bacteria; phylum Bacillota; class Clostridia; order Oscillospirales; family Ruminococcaceae; genus Ruminiclostridium_E. The sequence goes on along the minus strand of JAMPCH010000058.1, from coordinate 11,752 downwards.
ATTATTCTTGCCAACAGATCGCGAACTTTATCATGAATAACAGCGACATAAAAATATCTCAAATGGCGGTAAGCAGATATAAACATACGCATTTTACTTTTGTCGAAGATTGATTTTGTTTTTTCATCTGAAAATACATACTTATATCGAAAGGAGCTGAGGAGATGAAGATCCTCCGATTCCCCGACCGCTTCAATCCGTGCAAGGCGTGGCTCGTCAAACGGTACAAAAGCGGCAATTACTACCTGAACCAAGAGATCTGCGGACAGACCTTTTACGACGGCTTCGTCCGCGTGACCGCGAAATTTTTAGCCGACTTGCTCGACAGAAAGGAGATGAGCCTATGCTTTGCAGAGGGATCCGACATCAGCGCGAAAAAAGAAAGCTGACCCAAACGGAGCTCGCCGAAAGGGTCGGGATCAGACAGGCGACGCTCTCGGAGTACGAATCGGGAAGCGCCACGCCCGGTGTGAAGAATCTGATCCGCCTAGCCGACGCGCTGAATTGCTCGCTCGACGAGCTTTGTGAAAGAGAGGGACTGTCGTGTCGCTGAAAAAGAAAAAACATATCCTGATCCGCTACCTCCGTTCCCATGACCGCCTTCCGAAAGGGGCGCTCTCGATCGACGCCGATACCGCCACGGTCGGAAATGTTTTTGTGAACGGAACGTGGATCGGAACGTTCGACTACGAAGAGCGGCGCTTTATCGCCGAAGCCGAATAGCCGAAACAGGCAAGCGATTGCCTGTCTGCGGGAGCTGACCTACCCGCACCGATGATGGCAGGTCGTGAGATGATGACAGATCGTGAAAAATCCGGTCGGAAAGGAGGGATAACCATGGAGAACCGTGAGATCGAATCCGTTTACTTGTCGATATGCGGAAATCTTGCCGATAACGTCCGGCTGATGAACGCTCTGATTTCGGACGAAAAAATAGAGCCCGCGTTAAAGGTTAAAATGATCGCAACATCGATAACCGCTTTAACGGAAGTCAAGGATACGTACCAAGAAATGTTGGACGTGCTCAACTCCAAAGGCTCTGATACCAGTATATCAGAGTAAACCCATTTTGTCAAGACTAGGAGGACAAAAAAATGAATTTTTGTACGACCGCCCAGCTTGCCGAACTGAGGGGGTGTTCGGTACGGTACATTCAGCAACAAATTGATGTTCATAAAATTATCGCTGTACCTACTGACGAAAAGGCAAAAAATAACTGGAAGGAATTTTTGATTCCTTTATCTGAGCTCACCGATCACGAACGCTGGATTCTTCAGAGCCGACAGGCTTCGGAGGCGGGAATGCCGCCGATCCCAAAGCCGAAACCGAAGAAAGCCCCGACCCGGAAAAATCTGAGCGATTTTTCCGAACGGGAACGGGAGCGGATCGCGCTGTGGAAGATCATTCTCCGCGACTGGCTGTTGTTCCGGCAGTCGCAAGCGGCGCTGAAAAAATCGGAAGCCGATCGGCGGTTTTGTGAAAAGATCGCCCTCGCACACCCCGAGATCGCGGTCAGCCCGAATATCCTTTACCGAAAGCTCCGCGCCGAGGAGGCGGGCGACCTCTCGGGTCTGATCGACGGGCGCGGCGGAAGCAACCGGGGACAGCGTAAGCAAACGATCCCGAAAGTACTCCAAGACGGATTTATGTGGTTTTACCTCGACGAGCGGCGGCTCCCAATCGCCCGGTGCTACGCGCTGATGAAAGAGTGGGCGGCGGAATTTTACCCCGATCTCTGTTCCGAGATCCCCTCGGAGCGTACCTTCCGCCGCTTGGCGGACGAGCTTCCCGAGGCTGTGAAAACGTACTTCCGCTGCGGCGAAAAAGCGCTCAAGGATAAGTACATACCGTACATCGAGCGGCTTTACGAGGACATCGAGGCGAACGACGTTTGGATCGCGGACAATCACACCTTCGATTTCATCACCATGGGCGAGAACGGAAAACTGCACCGAATGAGCTTGACCGCCTTTACCGACGCGAAGTCGGGCGTGATGGTCGGCTGGAACCTGACGGACAATCCGTCCTCCCAGTCCACGCTGTTGGCGCTCCGTCACGCCATGCTCCGTTTCGGCGTTCCGAAGTCTATCTACGTCGATAACGGCTCCGAGTTTCTGACCCACGACATCGGCGGGCGCGGTCATCGTAAAAGGGCGAGCTGGAATAAGCTTGAGCTTCCGCCGACCATTCTGGACGGTCTCGGGATCGAAATGCACAACGCCGAGGTGCGAAACGCCAAGGCGAAGCCGATCGAACGAACCTTCGGGACGGTCAAAAATCAGATCTCCCGCATGATTGAGACCTTCTGCGGCGGAACGATCCTCGAACGTCCCGAAAGCTTGAAATGGAAGCTGAAGAAAGGGATCGTCCCCGAGGATCAGCAGATCGTCGACATCTTCGGGCGGCTGATCGACGGCGGGTATAACGCCGCGCCGTATGGCGGGAAGGAACGCCGCTATCAGGGAAAGACCCGGATCGCCGTATGGAACGAATCGATCCGGCGAACCGAGTTCCGCCGCGCGGCGGAGGAGGATCTCGATATTCTCTTAGCGCGGACGACGCGGATACAAAAGATCTCCCGAAACGGCGTATACGTTACGATCGCGGGCGAGAAGATTTACTACCGCGCGGAGGACACGGTGCTTCACATCGGCGAGGAGGTCTACGTTCGCTACGACCCCTCGAATATTCGCTCGGTTCGTATCTATGACGCGAAAACGGACGTGTATCGTTTCACTTGGGCGCTTGGGGAGGATCTGCTGATCCCGTACCTGACCGACGACCGCGACGCGATCGGGAACGCCGAAAAGGCTCGCCGCCGCGCCGAAAAGCTGGTAAAGGATTATGGGAAGGGATTGATCGACAGCTTAAGCGCCGATCAGCGGATCGACTTTCTTACCGCCGCCCTTCGTCTCGCGGATCGCGGAATGGAAAATTATCATATCGACCTCCCGACTACCTTTACGCCCGTCCTGTCCGATAAGTTCAAGGAAGAAAATCCCGCGCTCGGGAACATCGACGAGATCACGATCGATCTTGAGCTGATGAACGCCAACGCCCAAAGGAGGAAAAGTCATGAACTGTAATAAATCGGAATTGCTCGAAAAGTTTGACGCGCTCGCCGCCGAGCTCGGGAGCGCGAATAAAGCCGCCCTGACGGTCGGCGTTTCCGCCTCGATCATCTCCCAGCTCCGCAAGGATCAATACAAGGGCGACAGCGATAAGCAGTTTGAGATTCTCGCGAAATATTTCGAAGTCAAAGAGGCGGCGTCCGCCGCGTATGCGGAAGTCCCCTACGCGCCGATCAGCACCAGTAAAAAGGTCTACGCCACGATCCGGAGCTGTCACATCAAGGGCGGGTTCTCGATCGTGACGGGCGACGCGGGGATCGGAAAAACGAAGGCGATTCGAAAATACGCCGCCGACAACGCGGAAAATACCGTCACGGTCACGGCGAACCCGTGTCAAAAGTCCGCGAAAGCCGTCCTGAAGCTCCTCGCCTTAAAGCTAAATATCCCGCTGATCGCGGCGACGGACGACCTTTGGTTCTCGGTCGTCGGAAAGCTCCACGACGGCATGGTGCTGATCGTGGACGAGGCTCAGCTCCTGACCTTTCAAGCGATCGAGACCCTTCGGAGTATCGCGGATTACTTCGACGGGAACGGGCAGACGCTCGGCGTGGCGTTGGTCGGGAACAACGGGATCCGGGAGCGGGTCGAGGGGAAGACGCGGGAGATCTACCGTCAGGTCAACAATCGCACATGGCAAAGACCGTTTTTACAAACGGGCGACGTAAAACTCGAGGATATTCGTCTGCTGTTCCCCGCGCTCCCCGCCGAATCCGCCGAGATCAGATTCCTGCACAAGATCGCGCAGTCCGCCGAAGGCGTTCGCGGGGCGGTTCGCCTCTTTGGGAACGCGGTCGAAAACGAACGGTGCGACCTTGCGGGGCTTGCGGCGATGGCAAAGTCCATGCGGATCGACCTTCGGGGGATCGATTTAAACAGTATAAAAACGGCGTTAAAATGAAAGGAGGCTTCGTGATGGAATGGGAAGACGAGGACATTCTTGCCGATTTCGGCGAACAGGCGCTTACGGTCGCCAAGCGGTTCACGCGAAATCATTCATGGGAGGATCGCGGAGCTGTGTTCAGCGCCGCGCAGGAGGCGGCTCTCCAGTACGAATCCAGTCAGCGGCTGAGAAGCGGGTTCGCGTTCGAGGTCTGGTGTTATCTGCGGATCAGAACGGTACTGTATATCTCGAAAAGGCAGTCGAAAAAGACCAAAGGTCGCAAAGCAAAGGAGGCGCGCTCATGAACCGATTTACCAAATACACCCTCCTCGTCGCCGTGTTGATCCTGACAGCGGCGATGACGGCGGGAGCAATCGCATATTCGTATAAAGTTCGCGGGTACTTCGCGGTCGGTGGCGAGTGGCTGATCCCGGGGGTAGTGATCGCGGGAAGGGCGGTCGTGCGGGAGGTAAAAAGGCTTTGGAGAAATACGGAGGAGGTCGAAAAAGAATGAGTAAAATTTGTGACATGGACTGCTTTAACTGTAAGTACGACGACTGTATCAACGATACCCCGCCGCCGAAAAGAAAGCCCTATTCCAAGTTTAGCGAAGAAAGCAAGCAGAGATGCAGGGAGCGTCAGAACAGATATGTTGCCGCCGCGAAAGCAAAGGGACTTTGTATGCGATGCCGCAAAAGACCGATCACACATTGGGGACTTTGTGTTGAGTGCTATTACAAACAAAAAAGATACAACGCGGCGCAACCGAAAAAGCGTGACAATTGGCAGAGAGAAGGAAAATGTTTTTGGTGCGGACGCGATCCGATCCCCGGGAAAAAGGTCTGTGAGATCCACTATGAATATTTGAAAAAGACAGCGGAGCATGCGCGTTCATCGCCAAAAGCAAAGGAAGCACAACGAAAATTCGGCGAGTGGTTTTGGAAGACAAGCGGAACGGGAAATAACAAAAACGCTGAAAGCACCCGGCGGGATCGAAGGGCGTAATGATCCGGCTTTTCGGCGAAGGAAAATAAATATTTCGGGAGCTTTGCTCCCGCCTGAATGCGGCTGTCAAGCGACAGCGGTCACAAGCCCGCGAAAACGCAGAGTGAGGAAAGAAAAATAAACAGGAGGTACGCTATGTTTCACAAAAAAATTACATCAAAACGCGGGATCACGATCCCGAAAGCGCTCGCCTTTGAGACGGGGATCGACCGCGATACGCCCGTCGACGTATATGACGACGGCGGGAAGATCGTGATCCAAAAGCACGTTCCCGCTTGTCGCTTTTGCGGCGATAAGCTCCGCGCCGTGGGATTTAAGGGCATTGAGATCTGCCCGGACTGCGCGGCGGAGCTGGGAAAGGCGGTGGCGAAATGACGGGTATCATGACGCGGGAATACGCCAAGCTGATCACCGAGTTGGCGGAGCTTACCGAGACGATCAAGAGCATGAACGAGCGCAAAAAGGCGATCGAGGCGGAGCTGTTGATCCAAGGCGCGGACGATCTCAAGGACACAAAAGAAAAGTCGGTCGCGTACTCGGACGGCGCGGGAAACAGGCTGACCTACACCGAGGCGACCTCGGTCACCGTGGTTTCCCCCGCGTATTTAAAACAGCTTTTCGGCGAGGCGTATCCCGACCTGATCAAGGAGACCGCCAAGACGGAATACAAGATCGCGTCCAAAGCGCTGGAGCGGCTGTTCGCGGCGCTGTACACGGGAGATATTACCCGCCTGACGACCGAGGAATTTTTCGGACAGCTCCCCTGCGACGAAAAGCAGAAAAAGGCGCTGAGGAAAAAGCTGAAGGGCGCGGATTTTGAAAAGGATCGCGCGGCGCTCGCCGCGATCGGCGGCTTCGACGACGACAGCGCCAAGGACTACGCGTATCTGTTCGCCGACGCGGTGGTGTGGGATCAGCTGATCGGCGTATGTCGGCTCGCGAGAATGACCCCGACGGCGGAGACGATTGATACCGTGATGAAAGGGATCGGCGTTTCCGTGGCGGTCGAGGAAACGTCCAAGCTGAAGCTGGAAAGGGCGGAGCATGGCGGCGACTGAATGGACGAGGAAAATATACGGTCTCGGCGCGGCTTGCGGGATCGTCGAATCCGGGAATCGGGAGGACGGCTTACATAGCGTCGTGTATCGGGTTTCGGGGAAAACCTCGGTCAGGGAGCTGACCGAGGTAGAAGCCCGGAAGGTGATCACAGAGCTGTACTCCTACCTTCGGATCGCCAAGTCCGAGCCTCCGCCGACGGCGAAAGCCAAAATGACGGGCGAGCAGGCTGGGCTCGCTTTTAGGCTTGTATACCGCCTTGCGGAGCTGGATACCACGCCTTCGAAATCACCGCCGAGGGAGCGCCTGTGCGGCGTGATCCGAAAGGTCGTCGGGATCGAGGTCGATCCCGGAGAGGATATTTTCAAGGGCTTTTCCGAGGAGCAAGGCTCGGCGGTGATCGAGGAGCTGAAGCGGTATGTGCGGACGGCGGAGAGGCGGGAGAAAAGGAAATCGGGAAAGGGAAAGGACTGATCGCATGAACGTTTTGGACTATATCCGCCCCGAGCATTTACAGGGCGAACAGTCGGCGATCGCCGAGCTGATCGGTATGGAGGCGTATCTGAAGCTGATCGGCGAATACGGCGGCGAAAAGCTTTTCATTTCGCGGATTGACAGCATTATTGTCGCAAATCGATCCGCGCTGATCAAAGCCGCCGCGAAAAAAGAAAGCGACGAGGATATTATCGCTTGTTTCCATATTACAAAGCGCGAGCTGGATCGGATCAAGGGCGGCTACAAATAAATGAATAAAAGTGCCTGAAAAAGGCACTTTTATTCACGTTTTCGTTGCATAAAATGTGGATATTATTCAAAAATGATGAATATTTATTGAATAATTTTTAAGAATTATTCATTCAATGCGCCTTGATTTCGGTGGAAAACCTGTTGAAAACTTACTTCCGCGAGTTCCGCGACAAAAACAAAGTTTTCAACAGCGTCGAATTTGTTTTAATTCGATTGCCTAACCCTGTTTTAATGCGCGGTTATGCGATTTAAACGGTTCTTACATACAAATTTAAACGATCTCCCGAAAAAAGCCGCCCGTCCTCGAAAACGGAAAATCCGCCGAAATTTTTCTGACAAGCAATATGCAAAAGGTTTTACTGTATTCCTACTTTCAACGCCCGAAAACGGCTTGGTTACGGTATTTTTGGAATTTTTGGCGGAAATTTTCGATATTTTTCGGGTTTTCAACATTTTGCGTTTTGCGTGTCAAGCAACAATAGCGCTTCTCGGGAAGCCTATTCGGTATTTTTATTTCCTATCATTTATTTTTCTTCTTGACGTGAAGCTCTAAGGTCGGGCGCATTTCCCGTAAATGCTCCAAAAGCGAATGATCGGAGCGAAACGGGAAGAAAAAGTGGATCTTTTCGCGATTTTTTTCGTGGGTCTCGCGGATATGGAGCTTGATCGCCTCATAGCGGACGATCACCTCGTTTTCGACGGCGAATTTCCGAAGCTTGGCGACGAGCTGTGCGGACTGTACCGCGTCGATGAGAAAGATCCCGAAGAACATCCCGATAAAGAACGAAAAGGCGAGATTTTGTGAAAGCCATTCCAGTCCCCGAAGGATACGCGGATGGATCAGGAAGTAATACGCCGCACCAATCAGCGCCCAGTAAAACGAAAATTTCGGACAAATGATCCCTTGGATATTTCCCCATTGACTTCGATAATCCCAAAGGCGGACGTGCGCGACCTTTAGACAATAAAGCCCCGTCCCGTATTCGATCAGGGTCATCGCCGCCGCCATGCACAAAAACAGTACGGTCTTATTCCAAAAGGGATCGGAAATGACCGAAGCCGACTCGAGCGAGGCGAGTAGGTATAATACACAAAGACCGCTCCCGTACAGCGGGAGATACGGACCGGTACAAAAGCCGGGATTGATCCATTTTCGCTCCGGGTTCACCGACGAAAAAAATCGCCGATAAAAGACCTCGAGGATCCAACCCGTCAGAGAACCGATACAAAATAAAGAAGCCAGGATCAAGAATAAATTCATTGTCATTCCCCTTTTCGCGGCGTTAGACTTCTTCTACCCCTTTAAGCCCCTCGACTGACGATCCATATCCTCGACGATAATGTCATAGATCTCGCCGAGACCGGCGCAGTATTCCAGTACCTTCCACGGCTCGTTCGTGTGGAAATGGATCTTAACGACCTCCCCGTCGCCGACCGCGAGTAAACAGTCGCCCTTAAAATGCTCGATAAAATGATCGTGGATCGCGTCCTCGTCTAAATCCGTTCCCTCGATCATAAGCTGAGTGTCATAGCGAAATCCCGTCATTTTTATTTCCTTTCTTTTTGGGAAGGATCGGGCTTTTTCGGCTTTTCTTCTCCTTCCCTTATGCGGTTTTTAGCGGGTAAAAAGCTTATGTCGTGTATAAAGCCGTATGCCCTCCCCATAAGGTCGATCGTGTCGTAAACCGAAATTATCCCGATCGATATTTTCCCGTGATCTCGAGTGTATTCCCGTCCGGGTCGATGATATTAAAATACCAATACGGCATATGGATATTGACATACATGAGCTCCGAAAGCTCGCCGATCCCGGATTTTTTTAACCGCTCATATTCGCTCCGCAAATCGTCAACATAAAAATTAAAAACCACGAGATCGTTTTTTCTTACGCCTGTTTCCTTAAAAAAATCATCGATATAGGCTTGATTAAATTTTTCGCTCGGTTCTTTTCCGATTATTTTTTCATCATAAGCCCTGTTGTACAGCGCGATCTTATTGCTGAATTGGACCCATCTGTCCTCGTTCGCTTTCAGCGGCTCCTCTTGGAGCAGCTGACGGTAAAAATTCACGGACTTTTCCAGATTGCTTGTAAAAATATAGGTCGTTCCAAGTACCATGATAGCCTCCTCGCTCCCGATCCGGGGAAGTGATCAGCGCGATCCGTCGAATTTGAATTTTACAGCCGACCGATGACCAAACGCCGTCCATCTTCAAAAGCCCTTGTAATATAAGGGGTTCGGGCGGTCAGTACCCTTAACTTTCAATAATAGGGTCGCGGGTTTAGCCTTAATCAATGTCGTGTAGTTTCAAGCATTTCCAGCGTTCCCTATCTTTTCTTCGCGCAGTTTCAAGCGAATAGAAGTAGTTTGTATTGTGTACAAAGTTGTGTACTTCCTCCGTACGAGGAATGACTATCTTGGTAAGCTGGAATTTGTTTTGTTACAACAAATACTCCTTAATATCCCCGACAAACTGGTTGCCGCATCGAGCAAGCTCACCAAGTACACGATTGATACCTTGTTCACTCTTGTACCAATTATCCTTTGTAATGTTGTAACAATGAATCGGGCAGACTTTTATTTCAACATCAGGAAAGGCCATTTGATAAAGCATAAGACAACGCCGAGCGTGAAACGCTTTACAAACAATCAATGCGGTGTTTATTTCTATTCCTTTTTCGTCAACAGCTTTTCGGGATAGAAATGCGTTGTCACGGGTATGCCCTGACGCACTTTCTCCGACGATTGCATCAGCAAGTACGCCGTTTTTAATAAGCACATCCGTCAAGAACTCACAATCAGACCGATAGCTGCCGTTGTATACATCTGCCTTAGAACGAACGCCAGGCCATTTATCACGCTTAACGCTGACACCGCCTGACGGAATAAGCCATTTCGCATATCCCCTGCGGTACAACTCTGCAGCATACTCAGGCTGTTCAGGGTGTGAGCCACCAGGCAAAAAGATAGCATCAACCTTTTCGGGGTCGTCCGAAACAAATATGAAGTTTGAAATATCTGTTATAAATTTCATTCGCTTTATTGAATCTGTTTGTTTCATATTCCTCCACAACGCATGATTTGTTGTTCTGCGTAAGCCCAATATACCTATAATAAATCAACCAAAGAAGCTAGAAATGTGTACTTTTTGTGTACCAAGCACCACCCAACCCCCCGAAGCCCTTGCAACGCAAGGGGTTTGGGCGGTCGGTACCTTTAACTTTCAATAAAAGGTCAAACACCTTTTCGACTGCTTTATTATACCATAAGCGCGGCTCGCCTGTCAAGACCGAGCCGCGCTTATTTTATACGTTTTCTAATCTTCGTCTATCGTTCCGCCACGGGGAAAAATCGCCCGACCGCCCTACGGATCACCTCCGAGAGGGAAAAAGCGAGGACCACGCTAACGCCGTCCTTGATCAAATACGGCGCGGATACCGTTAAAAAGGACTGTATAAGATCGATCCCCATAACGAGCGCGTACTGGAGCGCACCGCAAAAATGCAGGATCAATCCCCCGAGCAGCCCGAAAACGATCCGAAGCGGCTTTTTCCGAAAGCGCAGTCCGCAAAGCGCCGCGAATATCAAAAATCCCCAAATAAATCCGCCCGTCACCGAAAAAAGACAGGCGAAGCCGCCCTTAAAATTCGTAAAAACGGGAACGCCGACCGCGCCGAGCAAAATATAGACCCCGATCGCCGCCGTTCCCTTTTTTACGCCGAGATAATAGCCGCAAAGCGCGACCGCGAAGGTCTGGAGCGTGATCGGAACGCCCGAGGGCATGGGGACGGAAACCTGAGACAAGACGGATACGATCGCCGCGAATAACGCGATCAGCGTCAGATCCGTCACCTTCATTTTTGATCCGTTCGTTTTCATTTGATCAATTCTCCCTTCTTTAATGTTGCTTCTCCCGACGAGAGAGCGATAAGCTCCCCCGAGGGGAGACGAACGACGAGCCTCGCCCGCTCGTCGATGTCGACCGCCGTCCCGCCGTATTCCGTCCCATTTCGGATAAACCCGATCTCACGCCCGATCAGGAGCGAGCGCCGACGGTATTCCGATAAAAAATCGAGCGACGGGAGGCGGTCGTAATAAAAGAAAAATCGCGTTAAGATCTCCGCCGCGAGCGCACCGCGAAGCTCACGATCCTCGTTTAAGATCCCGCCAGCGATATTCTCCAGCTCCTTCGGCAGCTTCTCCGCAGACAGGTTTACGCCGATCCCACAGACGGCGTAGTTCAGCCCTCCGCCCTCAAAGTCCACCGCCGCCTCGGTCAAAATCCCGCAGACCTTCCTTCCGTTCAGGTAAACGTCGTTCACCCATTTGATCTTTGACTCCGCACCCGTGAGCGCGTCGATCGCCTCCGAGACCGCGACCGCCGCCGTCGTCGTGATAAAAAGCGCCTCCTCGGCGGGAAAGCGCGGGCGGAGAAGGATACTCATATAAAGCCCCGTATCCTTTGGGGAAGAAAAGCTCCTCCCGAGTCTCCCCTTCCCCGCTGTTTGCTCCTTCGCGATCACGACCCGACCTTCGCCGACGCCCTCCTCGGCGAGGGCTTTTATGTCCCGGTTTGTCGATCCCGTCGATTCGACCACTTGGATCGATAGCCGCTCCCGAAGCGCCCGGTCAAGCCCCGCCAAGACGGAAAGGGACGAAAAGACCGTGTCGCTCTCCGCCAGCCGATACCCGCGCCGCGTCACCGCGTCGATTTGATAGCCCTCCTTTCGGAGAGCGCCGACCGCCTTCCACACCGCGTTTCGGGACACATAAAGCTGACCCGCGATCCACTCGCCCGAGAGCCAGCTCCCGCGATTTTCCGCTAAGAGCTCAAAAAGCTTTTCCTTGATCGTCACCCCGATCCCCCTTGTTTCCTATTTTATAAGAACCGCACGCCGTTAGCCGAATCAAAGATTCGGACGGCTGAGCGAACC
>JAMPCH010000057.1 GCA_023666265.1 Roseburia sp. | reverse complement strand
AAGATGGCTGTCAATCGGACGGCAAAGCCGCAGGCGGTAATTGTGCGGTGTTGCCTTAGCTTGGCGGCGCGAACTTGACCCCGGTTTTGCCGGTCGGCTTTCCGCCCGCTCTTCGTCAAAAGCCTCGCCAATATAGGCATATTGCCTGCGTTTTTTTCTCGACCGGACGAAAATCCGATCCGGCAAAACTCCGAGACCGCAAAGGACAAATTTTAGCGTTTTTGCGAGTGAGGATAAGGCGATGTGACGAAATTGACAAGGTGTTTCTGTTTGCGGCGGGTTAAAGTCCGCGCCGCCAAGCTAGGACAAGGAGGAATCAAGCCATGAACGAAGTATACGAAAAAACGGCGCGGGAGGCGCTCGCCGAGGCGAAGTCCGCGCTCGGGACGAGCGAGGAGGGCTTAAGCGAGCGGCGTGTCGCCGAGAACCGCCGACGCTTCGGCGAAAACGTCATCGTCGGGGGAAAGCGCAAAAACGCCCTCCTGATCTTTTTGGGGCAATTCCGCGACTTCCTCGTCGCGATCCTCCTCCTCGCGGCGGTCGTCTCGGCGGCGCTCGGCGACTTTGAGAGCTTCGCCGTGATCCTCGCCGTCCTGACGATGAACGCCGTCCTCGGGACGATCCAGACGATCCGCGCGGAGCGCTCGCTCGAGAGCCTAAAAAGGCTGTCCGCGCCGACGGCGCGGGTCTTACGTGGCGGGCGGGTCAAGACGGTCGCCGCCGAGGAGCTGGTACGCGGCGATCTCGTCCTCGTCGAGGCGGGGGATCGGGTCTCGGCGGACGGGCGGATCGTCGAGGCGGCGGCGCTTCGCGTGAATGAGAGCGCCCTCACGGGGGAGAGCGCCGAGGTCTATAAGTCGATCGAGCCGCTCTCCGCCGCGACGCCGCTCGCCGAGCGAAAAAATATGGTCTACGCGGGGAGCTCTGTCACGGGCGGACGGGCGAAGATCCTCATAACGGCGGTCGGCGGCGAGACCGAGGTCGGGCGGATCGCCGCCCTCGTCCGACGGGCGGAGGAGCGTAAAACGCCGCTCCAGCGCTCGCTCGATCAATTCGGGAAGAAGCTCTCCGCCGCAATCCTCCTGATCTGCGCGGCGGTCTTTGCGATGAGCCTGTTTAACGTCCTTCGGCGCGGGGGCGCGGTCGATCTCGCGGCGGTGACGGATTCCTTCCTTTTCGCGGTGGCGCTCGCGGTCGCGGCGATCCCCGAGGCGTTGAGCTCGATCGTGACGATCGTCCTCTCGCTCGGGACGAGGAAGATGTCCGCCGAGAACGCCGTCGTCCGCGACCTTCGCGCGGTCGAGGGCTTAGGCGCGGTCTCGGTCGTCTGTTCCGATAAGACGGGGACGATCACGGGAAACCGTATGATCGTCGGGCGGGCGGTCGCCGGGGCGACCGAGGCGGACGCGGGCGCGGTCAAGGATCGTTACGGCGAATTTTATCCGTTACTGCGGGCGGCGGCGCTTTGTAACGACGCCGAGACGGAGGAGGACGGCGACCCGACCGAGACGGCTCTGCTTCGCTTCGCGAGGGAGAGCGGGCTGAATGTCCCGCGCCTTCGCCGGGAGGAGCGGCGGATCGGCGAGATCCCCTTTGACAGCGAGCGAAAGCGGATGTCCGTCCTCACCGAGCGGGGGGATACCCGCCGCCTGACCGTAAAGGGGGCGGCGGAGGTCGTCGTCGAGCGGACGACGCTAAGCGCGGCGGAGAAGCGGGAGCTGCTTCGGACGGCGGAGCGGCTCGCCGCGCGGGGGATGCGCGTACTGTGCTTCGCGGAGAAGGAGATCGCGAAGGGGACGATCAGCCCCGGGGACGAGAGCGGGCTAGACTATCTCGGTCTGACCGCGCTCGCCGACCCGCCCCGCCCCGAGACGAGAGGGGCGGTCGCCGACTGTCGCGCGGCGGGGATAAAGCCCGTTATGATCACGGGCGATCACCTCGCGACCGCCGTCGCCGTCGCGCGCGAGACGGGGATCTTAGCCGACCCCCGCGAGGCGATCGAGGGGCGGGCGCTCGACCGTCTCTCGGACGAACGCCTAAGCGAGCTCGTGGAGACGAAGTCCGTCTATGCGCGGGTCACGCCCGAGCATAAGCTCAGGATCGTTAAGGCGTGGCAGTCGCGGGGCTGTATCGTCGCTATGACGGGGGACGGGGTCAACGACGCGCCCGCCCTCCGTCAAGCGGACGTCGGGATCGCCATGGGAAAAGCGGGGACTCAGGTCGCGCGGGACGCGTCGGCGATGATCCTGACCGACGACTGCTTTGCGACGATCGTTAAGGCGGTCAAAAACGGGCGGAATATCTACGCGAATATCCGTAAAGCGATCCTCTTCCTCCTCTCGGGGAATATGGCGGGGATCCTCGCGGTGCTGTTTTGTTCGATCGCGGGGCTGCCCGTCCCGTTTGAGCCGATCCACCTCCTTTTTATCAATCTTTTGACCGATTCGCTCCCGGCGATCGCGCTCGGTCTCGAGCCGCATACGGGCGCGGTCATGAGAGAGCGCCCGCGCGGCGCGGACGAACCGATCCTGACAAAAAAATTCCTCGCCGAGACGCTTTGGTCGGGGCTGATCCTCGGGGCGGCGGCGATCGGCGCTTACTTCCTCGGGCTGATGACGGCGGTCGACGCGCCGAACGCGGCGGCGTCGACGATGGCTTTCGCGACCCTCTGTCTCTCCCGCCTCTTTCACGGATTCAGCTGTAAGTCGCGCGAGCCCGTGCTTTTCAGCGGGCGGATGTTCTCTAACCGCTGGGGCGTTCTCGCGTTCGCGGCGGGGTTCGTCCTGCTCAGCGCGGTGCTTCTCCTCCCGCCGCTGAGCGCGCTCTTTCGCGTCGTCCCGCTCTCGCTCCCCCATACGCTCTCGGTCTATGTCCTGAGCCTCGGGTCGATGCTCGTGATCCAGATGACGAAGGGCTTCCTTTTCGGCGAGGGCGATCGGTGATCTCTTTTGGGGAAGGCGTTCGCTTTTACGATTTTTTATTTTCGTCATATTAGACGAATTTTCGGCGTAGTTTTCTCCTCATTTTATGAAAACATAATATAACTTTCACATAGCGTTCACATTCTCATAGTATACTGAAGCTATGAAAAACCGTAAGTAATATAAAGGAGGTCGTTTCCGATGAGGACTTTAGCCGCCGTCAAGAGAATGTTCGCCGTGATCGCGCTGTACGCGGCGAAGCTCATCGAGCCGCCCGCGCATAAACAGCTCCCGCCCGCGAAGCGGGTATTGAGGCTTGAGACCCAAACAAAGGAATGACCAGAAAGTCCGCGCTCCGAAAGGAGCGCGGGCTTTTTTCGTTACGGTTCAAGCCCGTTTCGTTACATTTCGCTTTATTTGAGAAATTTTCCGCCGATAAAGGGGATAGAAGAACTTTATTAAAGGAGGGAAAGTTTGAAAAATCGAAGATTTTTCAAACCCGTTGTTTGTGCCTCGTCAAATAGGCAAGGAAACCGTAAGAAGCAAGCCCATACGCCGCAAGGACGCGGCGATCAAAAGCTTACTTCGGTTCTCGGCACAAACTGCCTCCGGAGGAAAGGAATGGTCATAAATATGGCGATCTCGGGGATCGGGTATACCTATCGGAATACGTACAGCGGCACGCCTTCACCTAAAAATAAGGAGAGCGGCGTAACGGAAACGACGGTCGAGCTCAAGACCTCGACGGGCGGGGTAAAAACGGATCGGATCAGGACGGGGTACGATAGCGTCGGCGAATATTCGAGCTATCTAAAGGGGAAGTACGCCTATATGAACGCGGGGACGACCCCGATGGAGGGCGTCCCGACAACGGTCTCGGTATCCGGCACGTTTTTAAAGCAATGTATGAGCGACCCGGAAAAGGCGAAATATCTCGAGGAAAATCTGGCGGCTCTGCCGGACTGCGCCAAGAGCGCGGTCGCCGCCTCTGCGGGGACTTTAACGAGCCTGAGCTTTCAGGTCGACGAAAACGGGAACATCACGATGATCAGCTCGGGGTCGAGCGACCCGGACGGTAAGATCGCGCGGGAAAACGCCGCGCGAAAAGCCCGCGAACAAAAGGCGGAGGAGGAGAGAGCGGCGAAAAGCCGCGAGGAGAAGGCGACCGCCGAAAGCCGCCAAGCGGAAAAAGCGTCCGCCTCCCCCAAGAGGACGGCGGCGGACGAGCTCGCCTATCTGTCGAAAAAATACGACGGCTACCGTTTTTTCGCGATGGATTATACCTACGGGATGAAATACGGCTCGTCGTCGACCGTCAACGTCGCGATCTCGCCCAAGTTCCTCGAAAAAATGGCGAACGACCCCGAGCTCGCGGCGGAGTATGAAAAAAATATCGCCGCGATGAAGGACTGCGACGAGCGCTTTCGCCAAATGCAGGCGGCTCGCGGCTGGCGCGTCGAGGCACAGGGCTGGATCATCGACAAGGACGGCGGGATCGGCGGCTGGACGGTCACCGTCAAGGACGACAAAAAGTCGTATTTAGAGACCGCGAGCGAGAACGCGGAGAAGATCCGAAACCAAAACGCGCAGGCGAAGCGGGAAAAAGCCGAGTTGGACGAAAAGCGAAAGGAAGCCCGCGACGAAAAGGAGCGGATCATGGAGAAATTCCGCATGATGTCGCGGAGGATCGCCAAGGGCGAGTTTAACACAAAGGCGTAAGCGGATAGGAAAGGGACACGACGATGAATATTACGGGAATGGGAGCGTTCCGCGCTCCGGGTCGGGGAACGTCCGCCGCTCCGAGCGGGGGCGCGGATTTTGGCGAGTGTTTATCCGAGGCGCTCGAAAGCGCGGAGCTTTCGGCGGCGGAGGCGTATAAAAGCCGCCTTGAGGCGCGGTTCGGCGGGATCAGGATCGAGAGCGTCGAAAAGGATCAGCGGAGTATGGATCGCCTCGGCGCGGCGACCTCGGGGACGGGGAACGTCGTTATCGCGCCGAATATTTTCGAGAAAATGGCGAACGACCCGGAAACGGCGGCTTTTTATGAGAAAAAGATCGCGCATTATTTCGATATGGTGCCGGTGTATGAGGCTCAGCTGTCGATGATGGGCTTTGAGACCGTCTCGTCCGGGATCGTCATTCACCCCGACGGGAGCGTGACCCATTACTGTTGTGCCGACTTAAAGCCGGAGGTAAGGCGAAGGATCGAGGCGCAGATCAAGGCGGAGACCGAAGCAAAGAGAAAGCGGCACGAGAACACCGCCCGCCTCGGGAGGGAAACGGCGATCCGCCGAAGCGAGGAGGCTTCGGCGCTCCTTCGCGCCCAATCGCTCGGCAAAACGGCGGTCGACCGACCGCCCGCGACCGAGCGCCGAACGGTCTTTTCCCCCGCGGAAACACCCGAGGCGCTCCTCACGGCGTATCGGGCGATCCTCTCGTGACCTTCGGAAGGAGGCTAAAGGCGGGAACTCCCGCGCCTTCCCAAAATAAAAACAGAAAAAGGCTTCCGTGTGTATTCACGGAAGCCTTTTGATCGTCAAACAACCGAAAATGAAATGGAAATGCCCTTTGATTAGGCTTACGACCTAACAGCCGCAAGGTCGAGATCGGGAGGAATTGAGTTGGGAATAAAGGATTCCCAAGGGAATTATTCCCTAGGGTGGGGTGCGGGGCAAAGCCCCGCTCTTATCGTTTTTTGCGTTTTCTTCTCTTACGCTTTCTCTTCTCTCATCGTCCTCTCTAACTAGAAGCCCCCGGCGAGACCGCGCGCATCAGGGTCGTTTTTGGCATGGTCTGGAGCCATACCCGCCCGGGACCCGTCAGGACGGTATTAAACAGCCCCTCGCCGCCGAAGAGCGCGTTCCCCACGCCCTTCACCGATTGAATGTCGACCGAGACGCTAAGCTCCATCGCCGCTAAGATCCCGGTGTCGACGATGAGCTTTTGTCCCGGCGCGAGCGTGTATTCGATAACCGAGCCGTCGATCTCGAGGAAGACGATCCCGCTCCCCGTGAATTTCTGTAAAATAAAGCCCTCGCCGCCAAAAAAGCCCGCGAGCCCCTTTTTTTGGAAGTGGATACTCATCTCGACCCCGCTCTCACAGGCGAGGAACGCCGATTTTTGCGCCGCGATGGTGCGGTCGCCGCCGACTTGGATCGGGAGGATCTCGCCCGGGAAGCTCGACGCACAGGCGAGAAGCCCGTCGCCGCCGCGACAGGTGTAAATGTTCTGAAACATCGACTCGCCCGAGAAGACGCGCCCGAACGCCTTCCCGACCCCGCCGCCCGCGTTGGTCGACATCTCCATATTCGGCGACATCCAGCTCATCGCGCCCTTCTCGGTCTTGACCGCCTCGCCCGCCGCGAGGTTCATAATGAGGACGGGGAGCGGCGTCCCCTTGATCTCGTATTTCATACGCTTTTTCCTTTCGTTTTTGCTTTTATTTTTTATGACAGGCGCGATCCCCCTCGGATTCGGATCAAGCCCTCGCTTTATCTTATGCTTCGCCCCGCCGTTTCAGTCGTGGAGGTTTTTGAGGGAATACTTCTCAAGATAAAAGCGACAGCGCTCTTTATACTGCTTATTATGCTTGTCGTTGAGGCGAAGGATATATTCGTGCATCTCAAAGCTGTCGTGGGCGATCTCAATCATACAGGCGGCGATGTTCGAGCAGTGATCGGAAACGCGCTCGAGG
Organism: Roseburia sp.; assembly: GCA_023666265.1. Lineage (GTDB taxonomy): Bacteria > Bacillota > Clostridia > Oscillospirales > Ruminococcaceae > Ruminiclostridium_E. The sequence goes on along the minus strand of JAMPCH010000057.1, from coordinate 10,757 downwards.
TTCGTTAAAAGGTCGGAGAGGACAAAGCCCATCTCAATCGTACATTCCTGTCGCCGAAGCCGCGCGACATGAGAGGATTTGAGCTGGAGCTTTAGGGAATCGACCGTCTGTTCGAGCGGCTCGACGCGATAGGCCTTCTCAAGATCGTTGTTACGAAAGGCGTCGAGCGAGAGATCGAGGATCTCCGAGACCGCGTTTAACATGACGGTGAGCTCCTGTCCCGCCTCCATACTAAAGGAGAGCTTTTTATCGTGGATCTCGTCCGCCGACTCGACGATATTGACCGCGTGGTCGCCGATCCGCTCAAAGTCGCCGATCATATGGAGGAGCTTAGAGACCTCGTGGCTGTCCGCCTCGCTCATGCTCTTACTACTGAGGCGGACGAGGAACGTCCCGAGGCTGTCCTCATACTTATCGGTCTTATCCTCGCCCTCGCGTACCGCCGCCGCGCCCTTTTCGCTATAGTCAAAGAGGAGGGTAAACGAGCGCTTGAGCGCTTTTACCGCCGTTTCCGCCATTTTCAGCGCGATGGTGCGGCTCTGTTCGATCGCGATCGAGGGGGTCGAGAGGAGACGTTCGTCGAGGAGCGCGAAATCCTCGTCCTTTTTCTTCCCGTCGCGGACGATGAGACAGGAGAGCTTCTCGAGAGCGCCCGTAAAGGGGATCTGGATCCCGATCTTTAAGAGGCTAAAGGTCGTATGGATGATCGCGATCCCGAGCGGGGACATCGCCTCGTGAACGAAGGGAACGTCGACGAGCGAGGTCACGATACAGTAGATCGAGAGCCAAAAGATCGTCCCGATCACGTTGATACTTAAATGGATCACCGCCGCGCGCTTCGCGTTTTTATTCGCGCTGACCGACGAGATCATCGCGGTGATACACGTCCCGATATTCTGACCCATAATGATCGGGACGGCGGTCCCGCCCGTGACCTTCCCGGTAAGCGAGAGGGCTTGGAGGATACCGACCGAGGCGGAGGAGGACTGGATCACCGCCGTAATGACCGTCCCGGCGAGGACGCCGAGGATCGGGTTAGAGAAGACGATCAGGATCTCGGTAAATTCGGGTATATCCTTTAGCCCCGAGACGGCGGAGGACATCATCTCCATCCCATACATCAGGATCGCGAAGCTCATCAAGATCGCCGCCGTGTCCTTCTTCCGCGAGTCCTTTTTAAAGAGCATCATCATCAGGATCGCCGCGAAGGCAAAAACGGGGATAAACGACGACGGCTTTAAAAGCCGGATCCAAAAGGACTCGCCCTCGACCCCCGCGAGCGAAAGTAGCCACGAGGTCACGGACGTCCCGACGTTCGCGCCCATGATGACGCCGATCGCCTGATGAAGGGTGATGATCCCCGAGTTGACGAAGCCGACGACCATGACCGTCGTCGCGGAGGAGGACTGGATCACCGCCGTAACGGTCAGCCCCAGTAAAAATCCCTTAAACTGGTTGGAGGTAAAGCTCCCGAGGATGGCTTTGAGCTTACCCCCCGCTTTTTTTTCGAGCGCCGCGCCCATATTGTTCATCCCGTAAAGGAAGAGCGCCAGTCCGCCGAGCAGGCTCAGAATGTCGAAAATACTCATTCAAAACTCCCAAGCTGCCGCGCCGACGCGCGGCTTTTATCGTTCCGTTTCTTTCCATACTCTTTATATTATACCTTTTTTTCGGGATTTTTTCAAGGGCTTTTTCGCTTATTTTCGCCCGAGCGTTAAATTTCGTTTTAAGTACAGAAGCGGCGCGGCGAAACGGAAAAATGCTCGTGAATTTTCAACAAAAATCCGCCCGTGTTTTCCCCCGAGCTTTTTCTTATTGAAGGTCGAAACAGCTCGTGACCGTGAGTTGTTCGCTAAGCTCGTCCGACGTGAGCGGCGCGGAGAGCTTATTCTTATCTAATACGATCTCGACCGGCTCGTCCCCGTTGATGTCGAACCAGTTGTCGCTAAAGACCGCGTCCGTCTCGGTGAGGTCGAGCGCGACGCTCTTCGCGAATGCCCGCGCCGTAAAGGTCAGGAGGAAGTAACTCGCCTTTTCCTCGACCTTTACCCTGATCTCGGGATCGTCGAAGCGAAAGCTCTTCGGGCGGACGAAGATCGACGTCCCCTTTGAGAGAATTTTCCCGTCCTCGATGAGGGCGTATTCGAGATAGCGCGCGCGGCGCTCGCGCTCGGTCGGGAAGTAGTCGCCGAAGCTCAGGGTCGCCGCGTCCCGCGCGGTAAGCGGCGGGACGGAAACACCGATGCTCCCGCTCGTGAGGATCTCCGCCCGCGCGTCGCGAAGCCGCCAAAGGACCGTCGCCTTGACGGCGCGGCGCGTTTCGTTCGAGACGTTGAGTAATACCGCCGAGACGTCCTCCTCGAGACAGGAGAGGAGGACGGGCGCGTAAAAGCGCTTCGCCGCGTAGTGAAGCCCCTTTCGCCGCCCGAAGTAGTCGAGGCTCGACCAAGAGATAACGGGGTTACTGTCGTTGACCTGCCAATAGAGGCTACCCATACATTTCCCGCGCTTACGGCGCATATGCTCGACGTTGGAGCGGATCGCGTCGCTCTGGACGAGCTGAGAGGCGTAGATCAGCTTCTCAAAGCTGTACGGATAGCGGCAATGCTGGGCGATATAATAGAGGAGCTTTTCGTTCCCCGCCGTACATTTTTGGTGGTTCTCGAGGACGGGGGAACAGAGATTGAGATCCCCTTCCTCGGCGAAGCTCCGGACCGTTTTGAGACAGGGGATCGACTCAAAGCCGTATTCCGAGCAGAAGGGGAAGTCGAATTTCCGAAATTCCGTCAGCGGCTTAAAGTTATGCCAGATGTCCCAGTAATGCTGATCGCCGCGCCGATTGTCCGAGCTTCCGTGAAAGACGCCGCCTTCGCCGTATTGATCTCCCCCGCTCGAGGGCGAGGACGGCCAATAGAAGCGATCCGGGTCTTCCTCGTGTAAGATCTCGGGGATGATCTCCTCAAAAAGGCGGACGTAATCCGCCTTCGCCTCATCGTCGCGGGGAATCCCCCAGCCCTCCCACATGCTCTCGATCTCGTTGTTTCCGCACCAAAGGGCGAGACAGGCGTGATTTCTCATCCGCCTTACGTTATCGCGGATCTCCGCGCGGATCGTCTCCTCGAGCGCCTCGGTCAGGCGATAGGCGGAGCAGGCGAACATAAAATCCTCCCATACGATCAGACCGAGGCGGTCGCACTCCTTCAAAAAAAGATCGCTCGGATAAAGCCCGCCGCCCCAGATACGGAGGGTGTTGTAGTTCGCGTCGACACATTCGCGGAGAAAGGCTTTTGTCCGCTCGGGGGTGATCCGGGGAAGGAGCTGGTCGAGGGGGATCACGTTCGCGCCCATCGCGAAAAGGTCAAAGCCGTTACAGCGCAGGCAGAAGATCCCCCTTTCGTCGTCGCGGCGGACGGTCAGCTCGCGAAAGCCGATCGTCTCGGTCACGCTGTCTAAAAGCTCCGTCCCGTCGTAGAGGCGGACGGTGACCTTATTGAGCGGTTGACCGCCATAGCCGCGCGGATACCAGAGCGCGGGGTTAGCGAGCTTAAAGACCGCGCTCCCCGCCGTTAAGACCCCGCGTAGGACGCGCCCGTCCGCTAAGATCAGCTCCGCCTCGAGCGTCGGGTCACAAGCCGCCGCGCGGATCGTTTCCGCCGTCACCGTAAGGGTCAGCGCCGAGAAGTCGTCGGAGAATTTTTGGCGGAAGTAGACCCCGCCGATCCGCGCCTTATGTATCCCGAGGAGCGAGACCGATCGATAGATCCCGAGATCGGGGAGCCGGGGACCCCAGTCCCAGCCCGTCATATAGTGCGCCTTCCTTAAATGAGGATAGCCCGCGATGTTGGTGTCCATTCCGTAGATCGGGCGGGCTTTTTGCGCCTCCTCGAGATAGCGGATCGGCGAGCGAAGCGAAATTTTAAGCTTATTCTCGCCCTCGGCGAGCCGATCCTTGATCGGGAACTCATAGGTACGAAACATATTGTCCGTACTCCCGACATAGATATTATTGATATAAAGGTCGGCGAGGGTATCGACCCCCTCGAGGCGGAGAAGCACCTCGTCACAGGCGAGAAGCGACCGCTCGACGGGGAAGCTCTTTTTAAAATCATAGTCCCCGCGCGAGAGCTCGCGGCTTTTCGCCTCGTTTTCGCGGTAATAGGGGTCGTCGATCTTACCGTTTTTTAAAAGCGTCTCATACATCGAGACGGGGAGATCCCCCGCGGGGAGCGATTCGTTTTGCGTCGGCTGTTTCATGCGCCAGCCTCGGTCGAGTGAGATTCGGATCATATGCGCCGCCGTCCTTTCCGATCGTTTTTTTGTGAAGGTGTATCACCTATCTATTGTAGCATAAAATCCCGCGCAATGCAATACCGTAAATTTCCGAAAAAAATTTCCCAAAAAGGGCTTGACAAATCCCCCGCGAGTGTGTATAATGAAATAGTCGCAAAAAAACGACGGGTAAAACGGTTTGGGAGTTTAGCTCAGCTGGGAGAGCGTCTGTCCTACAAACAGAGGGTCACAGGTTCGAGCCCTGTAACTCCCACCATTTTTCCGGCCCGGTAGTTCAGCTGGTTAGAACGCTAGCCTGTCACGCTAGAGGTCATGGGTTCGAGCCCCATTCGGGTCGCCACTTTTTTCATTTAATTTCTCCTATATCCCTGTATTCCGTTCGGGCTCACGCTCGGACGGAATACAAATCGCGGATTTAGCTCATCCGGTAGAGCGCCACCTTGCCAAGGTGGAGGTAGCGAGTTCGAGCCTCGTAATCCGCTCCATTCGCCCTTGCAGCAGTGGGGGCAAAAGGTTTTTCATTTGTTTTTACTTTTCTTTGAAGAGTAAAAACAAGGCGCTATAGCCAAGTGGTAAGGCACGGGTCTGCAACACCCTGACCCCCGGTTCAAATCCGGGTGGCGCCTCCAAAAAAATAAGCGGGAACGGTCGTCGGATCGTTCCCGCTTTTGTTTTCATATAAAATCGTCTTGACAAATTGATATAATTATGATAAAATTAAGATAAAGAAAGGGGGCGTTTTATATGATCCAGATCAGACCGATCTCCGATCTGAGGAATAAATTCACGGAGATCGAAGCCGTTGTAAATAAGGGACAGCCCGTATATCTCACCAAAAACGGATACGGTACAATGGTCGTTATGAGTATCGAGCGATATTCGGAGCTAACGGATAACACGGAAGCAAAGCTGGACGAAGCGGACGCGATAGCGGAAAATACGGATCGGCGTCTCTTTCATGACGAGCTTTTCGACCGCGTCCGCGGGAGGATGAATGAAAAATTATAAGCTACGCTATCTTCCGCTTTTTGAGGACGATCTTTATGAGGCTGTGAGTTATATTACCGATGTGCTTCATAATCCTCGGGCAGCCGAAAAGCTTATCGAGGAAACGGAAAACGCGATACTGGAGCGGCAAAAAATGCCGCTTGCTTTTGAGCCGTATCATTCCGCAAAAAACAGAAAAAGCACTTATTACAGAATATACGTCGGAAATTATACTGTTTTTTACGTGGTGATAGACGACATAATGGAGGTTAGACGATTTATATACAGCGGACGGGATCTTGACAGACTGTTATAGGTCTCATTCAAATTTTTAGTGATAATACAAGAAAAGCGGCGATTTTCGAGAGAAGATCGCCGCCTTTTATCGTCGAATACACAAAAAGCCGCAAGCCTCCGCCGACCGGGGGAGACTCATAGCTTTTTGTAAGTATTTTTTGGTCGATTTATCAACCTTACGACCTGACAGCCGCCGAATTGAGAATGGGAGGAGCGGCAATGGGAACAGAGAGTTCCAAGGGAAATCATTTCCCTTGGCGGGGGGTGCGGGGGGCAGAGCCCCCTGCCTCGTTCTGCAATTTATTTTTCTCTCTTATTCCTCCGCCTTGAGCGCGGCGGCGAATTCCTCCTGTATCTCGGGGATCGCCGAGAGGACGGGTTCTACGTCCTTTTTCTTGATCCGCCGATCGACATAGTTTCGCGTGATCTTGACCACGACGGGCGAGAGCGCGAGTACGCCGATGAGGTTCGGGATCATCATCATCCCGTTAAAGGTATCCGAGATGTCCCAAGCGATACTCGAGGTCATCACCGAGCCGGAGACGATCATCAGGACAAAGATCACGCGGTAGACCTTCGCGCCCTTTAGCCCGAAGAGATACTCGACCGATTTCGACCCGTAATGAGACCAGCCGAGGACGGTCGTAAACGCGAACATTAAGATCGCGACCGCGACAAAGATCTCGCCCGCGCTCCCGAATACGGTTTTGAATGCCCGCGCGACGAGGGTCGCGTCGTCGACCCCGGAGGCGATATGCCCGGTCGCGAGGTCGATGTCGCCCGAGGAGAGGACGACGATCGCCGTCATCGTACAAACGATCATCGTATCGGCGAAGACCTCAAAGATCCCCCACATGCCCTGTTTTACCGGCTCTTTGACGTTCGACGCGGAATGAACCATGACCGACGAGCCGAGACCTGCCTCGTTAGAGAAGACCCCGCGCTTACAGCCTTGGGTAATGACCTCTTTGACCGCGATCCCGGCGGCGCCGCCCGCGACCGCCTCCGCGCCGAAGGCAAAGCGGAAGATCGACGCGAACATCTCGCCCACGCGGTCGATATGTACAAAAAAGATCACGAGACAGCCGAGGATATAGGCGCAAGCCATAAAGGGGACGACCTTCTCCGCCGTGTTGGCGATCCGCCGGAGACCGCCGAAGATGATAAACGCCGCGAGGATCATTAAGACGACCCCGATGATGAGCGACGTCCATTTTACGTCGCCGAAGACATAGCCGCTGTCGACCCCGGAGAAAAAGGCGGACTCGAGGTTCACCGTGATCTTATTGACCTGACCGATATTCCCGATCCCAAAGGAGGCGAGGATCGCGCAGATCGAAAAAACGACGGCGAGAACCCTCCCGAGGGTCTTACAATGCTTATAGCCGCCGAGCCCGTCGTGAAGGTAATACATCGCGCCGCCCGACCATTCGCCTTGGGCGTTTTTACGGCGATAATAGATCCCGAGGATATTCTCCGAGAAGTTTGTCATCATACCGAAAAAAGCCGCAATCCACATCCAAAATACCGCGCCGGGTCCGCCGACCGCGATCGCCGAGGCGACGCCCGCGATATTCCCCGTCCCGATCGTCGCGGCGAGGGCGGTACAAAGCGCCTGAAACTGAGTGACCGAGCCCTCGCCCTCTTTACGGTGGGTCTTTTTTGTAAAAAGCCCGCCGATCGTCTCGCGGATCCACGTCCCGATATGACTGATCTGAAAGAATCGCGTCAAGATCGTCAGGACGATCCCCGTCCCGATCAAGAGGACAAGACCGATCTTTACCCACACGAAATCGTTGACGACTTTATTGATCTCGGCGAGTGTGTTGAGAAATTCGTTCATAAGCTTCCGTTCCTTTCAAAAAATACCAAACCAATTATACCATATTTATAAGCGGGATCGCAACCGTTTTCCGAATATTCTGTATACTTGACCAAAATCCCGCGCTTCCTTTTGGTCGATGTTCCCTTTTTGAGAAGGCGTGCCAATGCCCGCTTTTTTGTCCTTTTTATGGGATAGATGATACGCTATAATAGCTATGGGATCGGGAAAGGGACAAGCCCCGGTATTACCGAGCATTATGATACGGAAAGGAGCGGTTGAGATGGCGGAAACTTTTCTTTGGATCTTCCTGCTGGCGGGCTGGCTGGCGCTGATTTTTGCGCTCGGCTGCCTGACGGACGCGCTGACGAAGCGGCTAAATTCCCCAAAAAAGCGGGATGACGCGAAGTCCGATCAAATTTAGGGCTACACCGCGCAATTATTGTCGTTCGAGTGGCAGTCAGATTTTTTGTCAGATTGTACAGATTTTATGCAGGAAGGCTGACGCCTTTCAAAGAAAATCTGTGCAATATGGCGGAAAATATGGCTGTCAATCGGACGGCATGAGCCGAGGACTTCGCTCGGCGAAGTCCGGCGGTAATTGTGCGGTGTTGCCTTAGTAAAAGCAGATGAAAAACCGAATGATCGAAAGACCCGGGAAGGTTGGTTTCCCGGGTCTTTCGATTTTGTAAACCTATTTGAGAAGGCGCACCCCTATTATATCGAGGTGCGAAACAGACTAACGACCTGACAGCCGCAAGGTTGGGATCGCAGGAAAGTAACAATGGGTACAAAGGATTCCAAAGGGAATTATTCCCTTTGGTGGGACGGGTCTGGGCGAACGCTTTGTTTGCGGTGCATCCTTGCACCGCTTGGGGCGTTCGCCTGCAAGCATCCTGCTTTCGGGGGCAACGCCCCCGAAATATTTTATCTTTTTCTTTTCTTCCTCTTGACAAATACCCCCATAGGGTATATAATAGAGCATAGAAACTCGAAGGGAGGGGAGAAGCGTGGACGAAGAGCGCGTGGACGAAGAGCGTGAGGACCGCGAAGCGGGGGAATGTTGTTGCCATAAAACCAAGGAGCGCTCGGAGGAGGAGTATAAGAGCCTCATCCACCGCCTCAATCGGATCGAGGGTCAAATTCGCGGGATACGGGGTATGGTCGAGCGGAGCGCGTACTGTCCCGATATCCTGACCCAAGTCGCGGCGGCGAACGCCGCGCTCGGGGCTTTTACCAAGGAGCTTCTCGGAAATCATATCAAGACCTGTGTTGCCGACGATATTCGCGCCGGGAACGATGAGAAGGTCGACGAGCTGGTCGAAATGCTCCGTAAGCTGATGAAGTAGCTTTCCCGAAGAAAAGAGCGGTCGACGAGCCGACACATCGGTCGAAAAAACGGCGAAGGGCGAAAAAGCCGCCCTTCCCAAAAAGAATGAAACGGATCAAGCGGCGTATATTAAGAATAATTTAAAAAGGAAGGAGAGCGTGGGTCGCGATGAAGCAATATAACGTGACGGGTATGAGCTGCGCGGCGTGCAGCGCGAGGGTCGAACAGGCGGTCAAAAAAGTCCCGGGCGTGACCGCTTGTGCGGTCAGTCTCTTGACGAACTCAATGGGCGTCGAGGGGTCGGCGTCGTCCGCCGCCGTGATCGAGGCGGTCAAGGCGGCGGGCTATGGCGCGGCGGAGAAGGGAGAGGAGCGGTCGGCGAAGGCGGACGACGCGCTCGCCGATACGGAAACGCCGAAGCTCAAAAAAAGGCTCGTCGCCTCGGTGATCTTCCTCGTCCTTTTAATGTATCTCTCGATGGGGCATATGATGTGGGGCTTCCCGCTCCCGGGGCTGATCGGCGAGAACCACGCGGCGATGGGGCTGGCTCAGCTCCTCCTCACCGTCGTCATCATGGTCATCAATCAGAAATTTTTTGTGAGCGGGTTTAAGGGCTTGATCCACCGCGCGCCGAATATGGATACCCTCGTCGCGCTCGGCGCGGGCGCGGCCTTCGTTTACAGCACCTACGCGCTTTTCGCGATGATCGGGGCGATGGGGGCGGGCGATCACGCGGCGGTCATGGCGTATATGGACGAGCTTTATTTTGAGTCCGCCGGGACGATCCTTACCCTCATCACGGTCGGGAAGACGCTCGAGGCGCGGTCAAAGGGTAAAACGACCGACGCGCTCAAGGGCTTGATGAAGCTCGCGCCGACGACGGCGACGGTCGTCCGCGACGGGGCGGAGACGGTGATCGCGGCGGAGGAGATCGTTAAGGGCGACGTTTTTGTCGTCCGCCCCGGCGAGCGGATCCCGGCGGACGGGATCGTCGTCGAGGGGAACAGCGCCGTCGACGAATCCGCCCTCACGGGCGAGAGTATCCCCGCCGATAAGTCGACGGGCGACGCGGTCTCGGCGGCGACCGTCAACCGAACGGGCTTTTTACGCTGTGAGGCGACCAAGGTCGGCGAGGATACCGTCCTCGCTCAGATCATCCGTATGGTGAGCGACGCGGCGGCGACAAAAGCCCCGATCGCCAAAACGGCGGATAAGGTCTCGGGCGTTTTTGTCCCGGTCGTGATGACGATCGCGCTGGTGACGGCGCTCGTCTGGCTACTCGTCGGTGAGACGGTCGGCTTTGCCCTCGCGCGGGGGATCTCCGTCCTCGTGATAAGCTGTCCCTGCGCCCTCGGGCTCGCGACCCCCGTCGCGATTATGGTCGGGAGCGGGGTCGGCGCTAAAAACGGGATCTTATTTAAGACGGCGGCGTCGCTCGAGGAGGCGGGGAAGGTCGCCTTCGCCGTCCTCGATAAAACGGGGACGATCACGACCGGCGAGCCGCGCGTGACCGAGCTGATCCCCGCCGAAGGAGCGAGCGTCGGCGAGCTTCTTTCGCTCGCCTACGCGCTCGAGGCGAAAAGCGAACACCCGCTCGCGCGGGCGGTCTTAAAAAAGGCGGAGGAGGACGGACTTTCGCCCGAGGCGGTCGAGGATTTCGCGATCCACGCGGGGAGCGGACTGACCGCCAAGTATCACGGCGAAGTCCTCGCGGGCGGAAATCTCGGCTTTATCCGAGGCTATACGGACGTCCCCGAGACGGCTTTAGCGGCGGCGAAAAGGCTCTCGGAGGAGGGGAGTACCCCGCTCTTTTTCGCGAAGGGGGAGCGCTTCCTCGGGGTCATCGCGGCGGCGGACGCGCTAAAGGACGATAGCCCCGCCGCGATCGCGGAGCTAAAGGATATGGGGATCCGCGTCGTGATGCTGACGGGGGATAACGAGCGCACCGCCCGCGCCGTCGGCGCGCGGGCGGGCGTCGACGAGGTCATCGCGGGCGTCCTCCCGGACGGTAAGGAGGCGGCGATCCGCGAC
>JAMPCH010000056.1 GCA_023666265.1 Roseburia sp. | reverse complement strand
TAAATTTTAACCCCGGATTCGTGAGTGAATCCGGGGTTTTGCGACAGGCTGAAGCAGTCGCCCAAGCGACTGCCTAAAATCAATGCCGTACTCTTTGTTATATTCTTCATTCCGATTCTATGTGTTTCCTTTGTCAGAGTACGGCTGAACATATTACGCCTGTATTATAGCAGACATGCATTTGTATGTCAAGTCTTTTGGAAAGATTTATTGCGTAATTTGGCGGATCGCGTCGAAATTTGAAAAATAAGGGCGGAACGAAAGGACTATCCACAGGCGGAGAGCCTTTTCCCGATTACAGATAGTCTCGAAGTGTTTGGCTACGACAAAATTTTCAACAATGACGGGAATGTGTTGTCGATTTGAACGATGACGATTACAATGTCAACTTTATAGAAACGAACATTCGTCATTATGAAGTCTATGCTTTCAAGTCATATGTCGCCCATTACGCCAAGCCTTTCCGATCGCCCGAATTGCACTTAGCAATGGTTTGCCTAAAGGGCTAATATCTTCCAATATAGATTGAAAAACGTCTAATAGGTTTTCAACATTGGATTCAGTTTGTAGCCGAGCCGCTTCCTCAAGCTCACGATCCGTTCTTATGGATTCAATACTGGTTTCCTCGTTTCGTTTTCTTAATTCTTTTGCAAAATTTTCTCGAACTTTCGCTTTCTTATTCTCATCGTCTATTTGATAATAAAGGATCATGAAAAGATATTCCGGGCGCATTTGCAGGCAATTTTGCCCACGCTGTATTTCGATATATCTCCCTTGTTCCTCAACAAAATTACGGATTTCGTTGTATAAATTAGGGTCGGGCATAGGGATAATAATCTTTTTCTTTGGCTCGTCATAAACAATATTGTCCTTTATGGATAACAAGGATTTACTCCAATCAAATTCCACCGGATAACGCGCTTGCTTTTTTATTTTCAATGAGCGAACTTTTTCTTGCGTTATTCCCAACATTTTACCTATTTTATAGTCGGAGCAAGCACTGTAATCCAGCGTGTTATCCTCTCCTTTATGCTTTTCGATCATCTCGTCCATTAAAATGCTGAACATTAAAAGCTCTATTTCCGATTTTGTTGTTGTACCGAAATTTTTATCAAAAAACATCTCGGCGATTTTGTCAAAATATTCTGCTTTTTTCTCCTCGGGAATACGTTTGATAATATTTGTGTTTTCCATGATTTGAATGTTCCTTTCTGTCACAATTATTTTTACACGATATATAGTCTCATTCCTTCTTAATCCCAACCCAATTTTCGCTATCGTCCCCTTCGGCTTTTCTCCCGGCTGTAACGACCGTCCCGTCCGATTTTAGCCCGCTTGTATGCGTATTTCCCGCCGAGATGGCAACAATATCCGTCCAATTACTAACATTGCATTGACTATGGCTGTTGCTTCCTGTCGCGACGACTGTCCCATCCGATTTTAGTCCGACCGTGTGAGCGCCTCCGGCAGAAATGGCAACGATGTTTTTCCACTCGCTGACATCGCATTGACCGTTCGAATTATTTCCCATTGCCACAACTGTTTTGTTAGATGTTAAAATTGCTATATGGGAAACTCCAACCGCAATATTAGGAAATGGGTTGTTGCGAAAAAAAACAACCATTTCATCGCCCAGTATCATAGCTATATCGTCATAATGTTCTGCTTCTATAAGCAATATAACTTCATTATTCCTTATTTCTTTAACTTCTTCTATTTTATTTTTAGAATCGTCATATTCATTCAATTCTTGAAACAACTCAATAGCTTCGTTATACTTTTTTTCTTTCACTAGCGCTACCGCTTTATTATACTTTGTTTCCTTAATTCGATCGACGGAATCACTATACTCCCCCAATTCCAAGAACAGCGTCATTGCCTCGTCATAACGCCCCTCCTCCGCCATTTTTACCGCGCTGTTATAATTGATCGTCGGTAAAATGAAGGTCGGCGTCGCGATCGCGAAGATCACCGCCGCCGCGACCGTCGCGGCGATGATCTTATTTCTCCGTTTTGTGTTCCGATTCATCTTCACCGCGAGCGCGATCCGCCGATCACATTCGGCGACCTTCTCCTCACTGCCCTCATAATGACTATCCAGAAATTCCCGTTTCAGCTTCTCCAGTCTCTCCTGCGCGTGATTATTTTCCGCTACATGATTTTTCTCGACCGCGACCGCGTCGAGCCGGGCGCAAAGCTCGTTGAACCGAACCCGCTCGATCCCTTTCTGACTTTCCGCCGCCTTTTCCTTGGAATCCTTATAATCGCCCAGTACTTTAAAGGCTTGCCTCGCCTTCTCAAAACCGTCGGGCGTTTCCGCTCCCGTGAGCGTCCGTAGGGCTTGCTGATATTGATACTCTAAAACGCCGATCTCACAAGCCTTGACCTTTTCTTTGGAATCCCGATAATCGCCGAGCTTCTCAAAAAGCGGCTTCGCGTTGTCAAAATCCTTCGGAACGACCGCGTTTGTGAACATGCGTTGTGCCGCGTCATACCCATATTCCAGCGCCTTTTCCTGACATAACGCGATCTTTTCCTCCACGTCCATAAAGCCTTGCAGGTCTTGATCCTCGTATATTTCTTTTGCGTCCATATAGCGATCAAAGCTATCCGCTTTTTCAAACAAAAATTCTGCATAGTTATACGAGACCCTTTTATGATAATATTCGAGCTTGCTCCTAAATTCGGGATCGGCGTAGCGAAGCGCCTTCTGATAAGAACCGAGCGGTTTTAGTCCGTAACCGTCAATATCTTCAAATGTTTTAAAAAAGTAGCTTTCGAGCTTGCTCTCGCTCTCGATCTTACACCCTGCCCAAAGCATATAAAAATACGCGCGGGCGCACTCGGGATCAAGATCGAGTACCTTGTTACAATACTCGGTCGCGCTTTCCCAGTCGTGATCCTCTAAAAACAGCGCGGCGCGCTTTAACAGCGATGAGACCGATCCGCTGATCGCGGGCGCGGTCGCTTCCGCGACTGCCGTCTTTTTCGTCGGCTCGTCAGCTTTCGCGAGCTTATTGATCCCGCGAATGAGATCCTGCATAAACCCGAGCTTCGACATATCCTATGCCTGAAACATCGAGAGCGCGTCGGGGAGGTCGTAAGGATCCATGTCCTTGTACGCGGGGATCAAGGTGCGCCGCTTGTCCTCCTGCATCAGCATTAAATAGCGACTCCACTCGTTTTTGACCCATACCGCGTTAAAATATTCCGCCCTCGTCCCGACGACGACCATAACTTTCGCGGAATTGAGCGCGGCGAAAATATACGGCTCATACTCCGCGCCGAGCTTACTCTCGAGCGTGATCCGGGAGAAAAAGACCTTAAAGCCCTCCTGAGTGAGCTGATAATATAGATCCTGGGCGATGACGCTGTCCTGTGTGCGCTTTCCGCTTTCGTCCGACTCCTTGTAACAGATAAAAATGTCAAACGGCTCTTCCTTGTTCGAGATCTCGAGGATCCCTTTTTGTATCGAATCAATATATCCCGCTTCGCTTTCATAAATGCTCCGCTGAACGGCGTCGGCGCGGTTCAGCGCCTCGAGATAGTCTGCGTCCTCTAAAATGGACTTAAACTGCGTTCTGTGACAGGTCGGGATCTTTCGCCCGGTCTTCGGGTCGTCGACATACTCGATCCCATAGCGACAAAGGACGATCGACCAGAATAGCTCCGCGTCGTCGCTGTTCGGAGTCATGCGCTCATAAATTTCCGAAGCCTTGTCAAATTCGCATTGCTGGCGAAAATGGTTCGCGCGGTTAAACATATTGAGATTCTGTTCGTTGTCCGTCTTGGGGAGCGTCTGTTTCGTCCCGCAGTATTCACATTCACAAACGGTCGCGCCGCTCTCGATCTCAAGTTGTCCTCCGCACATCTTGCACTTAAAAATAGCCATTGTCTTGTACCTCCGTTGTCATTTTTGTTTGATTTGGGTTATTATGCTTTTTGTTTTTGTTGAAGGGTTCGTTTTCAATTCCCCTTGCTTAATTTACAAAGTCTGTTCCGTTCGACGAGCGTGTCTCCTACTTTTTTACAAAGGGGGAGGATCTCCGTCGTCTTTACCTCGCTCACCGCGAGCTGAAGCTCGGCGACCTCTCTCTCGAGCTCGCTCTCGATCCCCTCGAGCGCGGGAGAGCTGACGGGGGCGCTGTAGCGAAATTCGTACGAGAGCGCCTCCAGCCGCTTTTTCTCCTCCGCGCCGTCGCATTGCCGCGCGAGCGGATAAACGATCGATCTTAGCGTCGTGATACAGGATGTGTTCTCCTCGAGCCTCCTATCCTGCGCCTCGATCTCGTCGCGCATCGTATCGGCGGAAATAAAGCCGATCCCCGCCGCCGCAAGTAAGATGACAAAAAGGATCACCTCGACCCAAAGCGGAGCGATCGCCGCCAAGAGCATAAACACGAGGCTGAGGACGAGCTGTGCCGCGAGATAGGCGACCCCGATCCCCGCGATCGGGAAGCCGTAAAACCGACTTCGTACCGTCCCTTTCCCAAAAGCCGCTTTCATAACGTAAAGCTACGCGATCACGGCGAGAACGCCGAAAACATAGGCGAGCCAAAATACGCCCGTCCGCGCGAACGGCGGCGCGAACGCGATCACCGAAAAAACGACGAAAACCAACGCCACAATGACGAGAAACCGAATTTGATTCTTATTCATTTTCATAAAACCTTTCCTTTCTCTTATTCTCCGCGTTTCTTCCCGCAGTTATTGCAGAAATTTCCGACGATCCCCTTTTGCCCACAGGTACAGTCCCATGTATCGGGAGTGGACGCGGGTCGTTTCGCGCCGCAGTTGTTACAGAAATTCCCGATCACTCCTTTTTGTCCACAGGTACAGTCCCACGCGCCGGTAACGCTCTGATTTGCCAGCTGACCAAGCTGTCCCGCTTCGGTCGCGATCGGATTCATCGCTTCCTTCGTCATACCGATCACGCCGCTCATCGCGCCGATCCCGATCCCGAGTCCCGCGAGATCGCCGAGCGCCCCCGCGCCGTTCGCTCCGCCGCCTAAGCCGTTTTTCATCGCCTCTAAGCCGACCTGTCGCGAGGTCTCCTGTTGATAGGTGTAGCCCTTCATCTTCATCTCCATAGCCTCCGCCTCGGCTTGCATTCGGTACGCCTCCGCCTCCGCTTGCGCCTTCATTTTCAGTACCTCCGCCTCGCCCTGTGCGCCGATGATCTTCATACGCGCGGCGGTCGTCGCCTCGACCTCCTTCCGCTGAGCGGCGGCTTCGGCTTCGCTCTTTTTGATCTGCTCCTGTCGAACCAGTAAAAATTGCTCGGCGTACTGCTGTTTTACGCGCTTAAAGTTCGGGTCGTCGTCGGGGGTGAGGATATTCCCGACGTAAAATTCCGGCATTTCCAGACCGTATTCCGCGAGATACGTGTTGAGCCGCGCCTTCAACTCGTCCGAAAGCGTCATCAAATGCTCGTCGATCTCGAGAATGTTGATCCCACAAGCTTTGATCGACTGTGCGAGATACGCCTTGACTTGTGTCATGATCATGGCGCGGAAATAGGTCTTTTCGTTCCCGACACCGATGAGATCCTCCTCCCTTAAACCGCCTGTCGTACCGATCAATTTTAAAAGGAGCTTCCGGGAATGGACAACGCGGATATTAAACTCACCGCTCGCGCCGATCTCGATATGTAATCCCGAGGCGGGATCAAACATTCTGACCTTTGAATCCGTCCCCCATTTTACGCCCATGACAACGGATAAATTGATAAAGTATACTTCGGAATGGAACGTTCCCTCCGTATCGGTCAGAAGCGGATATATCTTTTCGAGCATCGGGAGCTGTTGGGTCTCGAGCGTATACCGCCCCGCGCCGAAAAGGTCGAGCGCCTGACCGTCCTTAAAAAAGATCGCTTCTTGACTTTCGTGGACGATCAGCTGAGAGCCGAAATTAAAATCCTCGATCGGATGCTTCCAAACGAGCGTTTCGCGGTCTCCTTCATATTTGATGATACTCGCTAAGCCGTCGCGCTTGATCTCCTCGCTCTTGATCCGTTCCGCGACATCGTTTTCGTGATCGCATACGGGGCAGACGTAAGCTGACGCGCCTTTCCCGACGATCAGGCGAACTCCGCACTGCGCGCAGGAAAACTCGGCGGTCTTGCTCCGCTCGTAGTAGGTGTTGACCGGCTCGTGACAAACGGGGCAGACCGCCCGATCGCCCTTGGACTGGTCAAACGCCACGACGTTTTTACAGTGCGGGCATTCCCGCGAGGTCAGCTTGTCCGTGCGAACATTGATCGTATGACCGCATACACAGTCGATCTTTTTCCGGGCGAAAAAGCCCGTTTTCGCTTGCGCGAACTTTCCGCAGTGCGGACACTCGATAACAAATTCAGACATAATCATACTCTCCTTTATTCTTCGGTGATCTGGATATTTTCCATGGCAAATTCCAGACATAAAAACAGGATTTCGTTTCGACTCTTCCCCGTATCGGACGCGATCTTATCAATATCGGCAAGCATCGTTTTCGGAAGCCGCATGGAAATGACCGCGCTTTCACCGTTATACTTATGCGGGCGAAGGATCAGCTTCTTTTCACTCATAACAAAACCTCTTTTCTTAAAATGTATTTTTTTATAATACATTTGTATTTATTTTAACATGGATTCGACTTTATGTCAATGGGTTTGACAAAATTTTATAGTTGGGTCTTTTTAACCCCAAAAAGGTATTCAAAAGCTTACGCTCGGAAAAGTAGTGAGAATAGAATCGCTTTGATACATCAAGGCGATTTTTCATTAAATTTATCATAAAATTGAGAAAAAATCTCAATTTTTATTGACAAAACTTAAAAAACGGTATATAATATATAGAAAAGGGGATAATATTCTCAAAGGAGTGATTTCGATGCTACTGAATTTTGAGTTTGAAAACTTTCGTTCTTTTAAGGATCGTACAACACTTACAATGAAAGCGGGTTCTCAAACTACGCTTAATGAGCGTCTTATACGTGCCGAAAATAAACGTATTCTGCCCTCTGCGGTTATCTATGGCGCTAATGCAAGCGGTAAGTCTAATGTTATTTTGGCATTGAAATGCTTTCGAGATATAGTCGTCTGCGGCACCCTTCGGTCGGGAAGTCTTTTTAATTTAGAGCTTTACCCGTTTGCCCACGATGACAATCACGATCCTATACACTTTAGCATTGATTTTTTCAACAATAACAAGCGTTTTAAGTATGTGTTGGAGATTTTGGTTGGGAAATTAGCTCGCGGGACAAGAAAAGTTGTATACGAAAGCCTGTCTACTGTCGCAAAAAACGGTTCAGAGATAAGACTGTTTGAGCGTGATGAAAAAAATGTGATCATTTCTTCAACTCAACAAGCGCTTTCTGTCATGAACATTAAAAAATCGTTCATAGAAAATATATCCGCTAAACTCAACGCTAACATTGACGGTAATATATTGTTTCTTACAAGCGGTTTCAAAAGCATAATAAGCGGTGAAATCGTCAATGCTGTTACGGATTTCTTTGCTGAAAAATTGATAATTATAGATAATTTTTCGATAGGGGAGTCGGCGGTAACAATCGAAAAGAGGAATGTTGATGATGATGAGGATTACTTGATATGGAATAAATTGCTTGATATATTTGTTAAGGCGGCTGATTTCGGACCTCAAGAGATGCGCTTTAGACATGAAAAGCGTGATGATAATGAACTTCGTCTGTATTCTAAATACAAAACGAAAGATGACGTTGTTTTGATTCCCGCGACGCTTATGGAGTCACGTGGTACAATCAAAATGATTGATTTCGCGATACTATTTCAAAAGTGCTTTATTGAGGGCGGCACTTTGATCATGGACGAGTTTGATAATGCGTTGCACCCGGAGATTGTCAAAGGAATCATCTCTCTGTTTGGCGACCAAGACCTCAATCGAAACGGCGCACAGTTAATTTTTACCACGCATAACCCAATTTATCTCAACAATAAAATCTTCCGCAGGGATCAGATTATATTCATTGAAAAAGATCCAGAAAGCTATCGTAGCGTACTCTATACTCTTGCCGATTTCGGTTCGGAAGAGGTTCGTAACGACGAAAATTATCTAATAAACTATTTTAAGGGCAAATACAGTTCAATGCCATACATTGATTTCTCGCTTCTTCTTAAAAAGGAGGGGGAGGACGTATGATAAGATTGAACTATTTCTGCGTTGTTGAGGGTCAACAAGAGGCAATGTATTTGAAACGCATTTCATCTCTCCTTCGGAATCCTCCACAGCGCACGGTCAGCTTCCAAACTAAAATCGGCAATGCAAGTGAACTGAAGAAATCGACTGTTGAGTATGATAAGGTTTGCTTGTTTGATCACGACTTTAGAAAAGAAGAGTTTGAAAACAATCTGAAAATATGCTTGGCTCTCAATAACAAACGAAAGAAGAGCGATGCGGCGGTAGAGCACGCTTACAGTAGCATTTGCTTTGACTTATGGTTGGTGTTGCATAAGAAATTTGTCGGTCGCTCCGCCACGAGTGCAAAAGAATATGTTGATGATGTGCGGGAAGTGTATTCTTTGCCAAAAAATTCAAATATAAAGAGCAGGGAAGCAATTGAGAAAATTCTTAAGCAGATAACACTTGATGATATTAAAACCGCCATTTTTAACGCAGAACGTATTCGTAAAAGTAAATCGGAGGAAGACAAATTGTATGTTACCGAAACTGATTACTACTATCCCGATCCCTATTTTTCTATTGACATTTTTTTGAAAAAGGTACTTGAAAAATCGGGAATTGACATACATACCGAATGAAATATCCGCTTGATTTTTCACCAACTGGTGTGAGTAGTCGAAAAACGGAATGGATAGTAAAGTGGATTGTATGTAAGGCGTTTCATGTTTTCCGTGAACGAAATCTCGCCAATAATCGTTGATACACGTTCAGATCTATGCTGATCTTCAATCTTGCTGTTGTTTCCTAGTGTGACCGGTCTTATTCGGTTCTTTCCTTATTTCCACTCCAACTCTGACCTTTTACGATCCATATCCTTAAGATACTGTCGAATATTGCGCTCTAATTCCGCGATTCCGCTTCGTTCATACTCGCTCAGCATAGCGGCGGAGGTCGAAACAAACTCCTTGCGGAGCGCCCGATACTCGGCTTGATCGGTATCGCCGAGCGACTGCCAAGCCTTGTTTTTGTGAATAAAATTCTCAAGACGGAACTTGACCCTCTGCCGCTCGCTGAATATCCCCTCGGAGCATTTTCTCGGCGTAAATTTTCTTGCTGTTTTTCTTTCGAAGCACCTTGCAATCCACACAATAACGCGTGTTCCGAGCGGTCGTGAGAAAATAGCGATCGCACAGCTGACAGCGAATACAAAATACGCGTTTACTTGTTAAATAACGCGAATATTCCCCCAGAAAAGCCTCGATATCCATTAAATTAAATTGAATCACTCTCCGTATCTTCGCGTTTTCCTGCGAAGATATTTTCTTTGTCATCCCCGTAAAAAACATTTCCGTCATCGCCGTTGCTTCCGTTCGGAACTGCTCTCCAAGCTCCGCGCGTTCCGATCGCTTTAACGGAAATCCGAATTTGCCGTTCATGTAAAAAACCGTAACAGCGCCGTACCACATCAAAATCGTTCGCGCCAGAACACGAATGGCAGTATTCCGGTCGGCGCGGAACAGCGCCTCAAGATCGATTTTCGTACCGGCGATCTTGTTGTTGTTCGTTTGCATATCCAATAGATTAGCATACAACCTATCAACGAGTTTTGGTTTTTTCAACCTCAAGCGCTGTTTACCTGGAATTTTCTTTCGGGACTCATAAAAAACGCCCCATTTCTTCAATATTTTGCAAGGATAGTATAGTCGGAAACAACCTTTTTCATTTTATTAAAGAAGAATTTTGTCTGCAAGAGAAGTGGTATTATGCGGTTATTTGTATGACTTATCCTTTTATAAAAATACGGCAAGGATTTTTTAAAATCTCCTTCAATGCCCCTTTAAAAAGCAATTTATCGTCTTTGAATACTATCCTTGCATATAATATTATAAGATCTTGATTTTATCAATTGCTTATGATAAGGTGAAATCAGCCGATGGAACTTCAAGGAACTTTCAATACGGGAGGAAATTGCTATGAGAAACGAAAAAAGAGAAGAAATCATTGCGGCGATGAGTAGCTTGCTGGAACAGCTCATTGAAAACGAGTCGTAAAAAACGAAAATACCGACCGGCACTCCCGACAGGGTGAAAATGCTCACGGCAAAGGAGTGCTATTCGGCGATAAAGGGACTGAAAGAATACACGGTTCGTCAACTTGTCGCGCGTGATGAATTGCCCTATATTCGATGCGGACAAGGCAAGCGCGGAAAGATTCTCATTCCCAAAGCCGTGCTACTTTCGTATTTCATCGGAAGAAAGGGGGAGATTGCACGAGTAATATAAAAGGGATCTCCTTTTCGGATTTTGTAGGCGATTTTCGCTCGGAGTAAAAGATGGCAATCGGGGGTCGAGGGGTAGTGCTATTGAGTATAGCGTATAGCGCTTACGAGCAGAGCACAGAAATTGGCACAGCTAAAACGTTGGAAAAAGCAGAATACAATAACGGGAAACAAGAGAAGCCTTCCCGTGAAACGTTCGTGTAATTCGAGAATATTTTAGGGCATATTGACGTAATCCGAGCGTTGAGCGATTGTGTCAATATACCACAAACTTCGATTTTAGGTTCGGCAAATCCAAAGTTCCAAGCATGATCGACAATAAAATTGAAATGCTTCTTTGATTTAAAGCGAAAGAGTATTACAATAAAGGAGCAGAGGATGTGTCATTAAATTTATACATCAATGAAGAAGGAAAGATGTTTTATGGCGACCATCAGAAAAAGAGGAGGCTCGAGCCAAATTCGCGTTTCCATAGGGTATGATACGAAGGGCAAGAACAAGGAACAGGCAATGACGTGGAAGCCGTCCGAGGGTTTAACCGCCCGACAGATCGAAGGGGGTCGCGTCGGACAGTCCCTGTTCCAAGGTCGCGATCCCAAAGGACGAACCCAAGGAGAAGCAAATTTACACGCCCGAGGAGGTAAACAAGTTCCTTTCGCTTCTCAAAGCAGAGCCGCTGAAATATCGGGCGTTCTTCAATTTAGCCGTTTACAGCGGTTTTCGGCGGGGCGAGCTTTTGGGCTTGGAATGGAAGGACATCGACTTTGAGAACGGGATCGTAAGTGTGCGGAGAACCTCCTGCTACACGGCTGAAAAGGGGATCTGCACCGATACGACCAAGACGAGGCGATCTCAGCGCACCTTAAAGTTTCCGAAAGAGATCATGGCGCTTCTGCACAATCTCAAGGCGGAACAGGACAATGAAGCGCTGAGATTGGACAGTAAATGGGTAGACAATGATCGCCTGTTCGTCAAGTGGAACGGCGAGCCGATGAACAATCAGACCCCTTACGGGTGGCTGAAGGAGTTTTGCGAAAGAAACGCGCTCCCGTTCTACGGGCTACATAGCTTCCGCCATCTGTTCTGCTCCATGCTTGTCAATCAGGGCGTGGACATTGTGACGGTTTCGGGCGCGCTGGGTCACTCGACGGTCAGCACAACGAGCAACATCTATTGCCATCTTCTCGAAAACAACCGCGCAAAGGTTTCCGAAGCGATCACAAACGCCTTAAAGTTCGGAGCGTAATAATGAACAAACAATGAACTTTTACGCTTTTCGGGAAAAAAGAAATCTCCCAAACAACTTTACAAAGCCATTTGAGAGCAATAGCACTGGTGACCCGTACGGGAATCGAACCCATGATTCCGCCGTGAAAGGGTAGAGACAAATGCGATTGTAAAGCCTGTTGCGCCGTTTTGGGGTGTAATCGGGTTGTAATAACCCCGATTTTTAATCCGAAAAACGACCCATTTCCTACACCGCCCCCAACGCGCTCTCCATATTCCTCAAAACGCTTGCCGTGTCGATGTGCGTATACTTTAGCGTCGTGTCATAGCTCGTGTGACGCGTAATGTCCATAATGACCGCCTCGGGAAGTCCCGCGTCGGACAACAGCGTCGCGCACGTATGCCGCGCGGAATAAGGCTGGAGCTCGGGGCGCAGATGATACTCCCGCTTGAACTCCTGCCACTCGCGATAAAACGCCGTCGCGTTCCCGGGATAAAGGGTCGTCCGGCTCGCCGAGACGAGCGCGCGGATCACCGGCTCGATCTTCTCGATCATAAAGATCGGCGCGGCTTTTCCTTTCGCGGTCTTGATCCCGCCGAACATAACGTGATCGTCGAAGCTCACGCTTTCGCACCGAATACTCCAAAGCTCGCCCGTCCGAAGCCCGCAGTAGATCAGCGTCAGCAGATAGCCCGCGAAACGCGCACCCCTTCCCCAAAGCGTCCAGAGCAAAGCGATCTCCTCACGGGTAAAGACCGCCGTCTCCTTTTGTGGAACGTTCTCGGGCAGGACAATGTACGGGACGACGTTCCGCTCGAGCTTCCCGTCGATAAAGGCATATGTAAAAATTTTGTTTAACAAATCCTTGACATATCGCTTTGAGTAAAAGCCGCCGTCGACGTCGTCGATCACGCTTTGAAGATCGACGAGGCTGAACGTTTCGAGCGGGATCGTCTCGACGTCGCGAAGGTGTTTATACGCCGCCTGATACGTCTTTTGTCGCTTTTCGGACAGCTTCGCGAAGGTCGGCTGTAACGCCGCGTAAGCCTCCGCGACCGTGATCGACCGCTTCCGCTCGGGCGCGAGCGAGGCGATATATTCGGTGGCTTCCTTCCGGGTCAAAAAGCCCTTTTTCCGCACGGTCTTGCGGCTTCCCGCGATGTACCACGTCCGCTCGCACGCCCATTTCCCGTTCGGGAGCTTATAAACGCTACCCTGTCCGTTCCCGCGCCGCTTGACGGCGGTTTTTTCTTTTTCCTTTTTGTGCAGGAGTGCGGCTCCGCAATGCATACAGTAAAGCGACCGCTCGGGGATCTCCCCCGCGCAGTTCTTGCAGATCATAAAAAACACCTCCGATTTTTCAAAAAAAGCTTGCAAAAATCCAAGAGGTGTGATATAATCAAACTCGGTAGGGTGTTGATTTTATCACATCTCTTAAAGTCCTCGGGTTGTTGGCGCGGCTCGGGGGCTTTTCTTAATTTATTGAAATTGTTTTTAAGAAATCCTCGGGTAAAATCGCGGGAATTTTGCTGTTAGCAAAATCCTTGATATTCCGAGTAACGATCCATTCGGCGGAAAAATCTTTCGCGCATTCCGTTTGAAGGCAATCCTCAATATCGGTAAAAGAAACGTTTTGAAGCGCGGAGATCAGATGATCCCGATCTACGCCGATCACGGTAAAAATTTCACAAATATTGATCAAGGCTTCTCGAAGCTCGTCGGGGGTCATGCCCTTTCTCAGAATGTAAAAGGCGTTCGTCACCGAGTGCGCCGCAATACACCCGTTTACGCTTTCTTCCGTACATAAGGCAATGATCTTACGCGCGTTTTCGTAAAACATCGGTCTTTTCGCGAGATAATCGATCATAATGTTCGTATCAAGCAGAATGTTCATATTCCGTATTTTTCCTCCCTGTAGCGTTCGAGTTCTTCGTCTTCGTCAAGCTCGGGGATATATCTGCATAATTGCTCCAGCCGCACAAACGCGGCTTTTTTTCTTGCCTGTTCGTCTTTTCGCGGAGGATAAGCCTTACGAAAAAGCGCGATAAATCCTTGCAACTCGTTTTCGGAAAGCTGTTCAAAAATGCTGTATGCAATTTCTCTGGTACTCATACGATCGACCCCTTTCGAGAAAGAAAATGTATAATAATATTATTGAATTATTTGTTCCGTGCGTAAAATTATAACTGCTTACGACCCCGCTTGGGAGAAGCTTTCCGCTTGATCGTCGCGGACGCGGACTTCTCCGCCACGATCGGTGAGAGCTTTTGAAGGATCGCTCCCTCAAATTCCTTCATCAAGCGTTCCGCTTCGACGTTCTCCGGCTTGTCGAAGGGGTAGCTTTTCGCCAGCTCGGCGAGTTGGTTTAAAATTTCTGTTGTATTGGGTCTCAATTGTTATGCCTTCTTTATAAAAATAATTCTTGATTTTTTTTGGGGGTTTATTTTTTAGATTTTATATATCTAATTTTACCGTCTTTCGTTTTTTTCAGACCTGCGAGCCATTCTTCAAACGGAATATCCGCGTTTAGCCCAAGCGCCTCGTCGATTTCGTCCGTAAGCTTCCTGATCTCCTCGTCAGACATACCCCAAATTCCGTCATCGACAACAGGATCTTTCGGTCGCTTACTTTTAGAGATGTAATCTTCAGGAGTTAATAGCTTGTCGTTAAAAATGTCAGAAAGAATTTTTTTAAATGTAGGAAAGTCTGTAATTGATCGCGGCAAGTATAATTTTTCGCAAAAGCCTAAAATCTCTTCTTCATTGAAATATTCTTTGTATTTTTTAATTGGTTTAACAATTCCGGGATATAATCCTACATCACTAAAACTGTAAGTATTTCCGTTCCCAAGTCCGCTAAGATCATACCGAAGAACAGCGCAATAATACCTTTCGCTCTCAGCAAAACGACTTTCGTTTTCGCAGTATTTAGCCATTGAAAGATACACATTTCTTAGCAAACCGAATTTATTCTCTTTGGAATAAAGAATAATATTTTCATTAAAGATAGACCATAGAATGTCATTCGGACGAGTTTCCTTTGGAAATTTTATTTTTGCCAAGTAATATTCTTCTACGCTTACATCGTAAGCGCGAAAAGATTCTGCCGTCAATACCTCGGAATACTGCTCAAGATAATCCTTTCCCTTTTGAGATAAAGTATATACTTTCGGCTTTTTGATTAAGGATAGATCAGCGCTTTCGCAAATTCTATCTATCAATTCTTGTTTTTTGCCATTGGTAGGCAAATTTTGAGATTTTAAAATCAATTTTAATTCTTCGACAAGATACGAGGAAAGGGAGCTTTTTAAATCACATTCTTCTAAATATCCGCTTTTTATGAGACTTTTCGCTTTTGATTTTGGATCTTTGATCTCACAATCATACTGCATCCACATAGGATATGAAATTTTATCTAAATCCATGTGGGGATACGACCACCATTGCAGAAATCGGGCATTAGAATAAATAGAATTTTCGCCGCCTTTTCCCCACTCACAAGTATCGGGAGGTATTTTATACTTGTTTGGAAAATAGTCAAGTGGGTCAATTTTTTTGTTATCAGCAGAAATATTGTGTTTCTTTTTAAAAAAGTCAAATATAGCCATATATGATTTTTATTGAAGGTATCTGTTCAGCGAATTTATGATTTCCGCTTGGTAATTGTCAATATCATAAATCCCGTTGATCGGATATTTGATCTCTTTTTTATTCTCGTCGGGGATCGCCAAATATTTTTTTGAAGAATTGAAATAAAAACGGCAAATCCAGCGGGTCGTTTTTCCTTTAAAGAGTACGCCAAAGTAACTTTCGGTATCTTTATGGGTAATGTTTTCGACCGCCGTGTAAGACTTCAGCATATTTTTAACGAGATAAAATGCCTCCATTTCTTCCTCGGTAGTAACGATTTTCGATCCGGCGGGTTGCTCGACTGTTTCTTCCTTGACTTCGACGGGTGCGGGTTCAATCTCGGCGTTTGTACCCAGCGCGCTTTTTATTTTGTCGTTCATCAGCTCGCTGATATAGTCGTTAAGCGCTTTTTTGAGAACAGGACGAAACCGATCGACGACGGATTGCATGAGCTTACCCTCATATACGCCGTTGAGAAAAAACCGTACAAATTCGTCGTTCGGCTGTTGAAGCTGAGCGGCGATTTTTAATTTAAATTCGTTGCTGTATTTCAGATCGGAGGCAACATTGAAAATGTTATTGATGTCAAACTGGGACTTGTGGAACTTTTTAAGCTCGGCAACTTGATTTTCCTTTATATCAAGCATATTGATCTCAAGAAAAGGTGTTTCGTCCATTTTGTTTGTTTCTTCGAGATCGGTAAAAAATCTATAATACTGACCGTTGGTAAGAATTGCAAATTTAGCGCTTGTTGTACCGAAATAACGAAAGAGCTGACTATCGTGCTTTTCAAGATTTGCGCCGATCCATTTACATTCGATCAATATAACGGGCTTCCCGTCGTTCATGATCGCGTAATCAACCTTTTCGCCCTTTTTAATTCCGACATCGGCGGTAAATTCGGGAACAAATTCCTCCGGGTTGAACACGTCATACCCCAAAAGTGAAAAGAAAGGCATAATAAGCGCGGTTTTGGTGGCTTCTTCCGTACTTAGGCTTTCTTTCAGCGATTCTACCCGCTTAGAGAACTGCTTAACCTG
This sequence comes from Roseburia sp., assembly GCA_023666265.1. GTDB lineage: Bacteria > Bacillota > Clostridia > Oscillospirales > Ruminococcaceae > Ruminiclostridium_E. The sequence continues at coordinate 1,758 of JAMPCH010000056.1, read as the reverse complement.
ATCGATGAAATCCATTTGTCATTTCCTCCGTTGTAAAATTATTTTCACTATGCTTCTTCCATGATAAGATAAGCATAGTTTTTGCTTTATATTTTTTAAATCAGGAAAAAGAATATCCCATATTTTGATAAATTTCTCGAGCGCGGCGAACAAAATCCTCGGTCACGCCGAAATATTCCGCGATTTCCCAGATTTCGGAAATTCCTCTCTTACCCGCTTCCATCAACTTTTCATAAGGGATCAGTCGTAGGACTGCCCATTTATCTGCGCGATATTCATGCTTTCCTATTAAATCAAGTCCGGTGTTTTTTGTGTAAAACGAGCCTGTTTCACAGTGACCAAGCTCGTGTGCGATCTGAACAAGCCTCTCGCTTTCCGAGCGAATTGCATGATCGTCAATTCCGATATAACAATCTCCGCTTTCTCCTATCATTGAAATCGACAAGCATTCCGGACATTCCACGTCACAGATTTCTACATGGTCGCGCTCTGCAATGGAATAAATCTCGTTCAGATTCATTTTTTATCCTTGCCTTTCTGTTGCTCGCGTTGCTTGACAAATGCCGCAAATGCCTTTACCTCTTCAAACATTTCGTCCGTTATGCCGTCCGAACCGTTAAAAAGTGCAAATTTTAAATCGTCGTCGCCGCTCTTCTCTTTTTGTAAGGACTTTCGAGGGGATTCGGACATTCCCGTCAAATAGTCCAAATCAACGTTAAAAAAATCCGCGATAGCCTCCAGTAAGTCAATCCCCGGTTCGCGTTCGCCACGCTCGTACATATTGATACTGCTTTTTGAAATACCTAACTGCTCGCTTAGCTTTTGCTGAGAGAGCTTTCTTGATGACCGAAGCTCACGCAGTCTTAAATGGAATTTAGACAAAACCTTCACCGCCTTCTATCTTACACCATATTATACACTTTAAGTGTACAAAATGCAATTCACAAAGTACACAAAAAGTGCATTTCCATTTTGTTGAATTTTTTTGAAAATATCTATTGACATTTGAGCACGTATAGTGTACAATCTATATTAGAACACAAATAGTGCTCGATCGGAAAAGGAGATGAAAAAAATGGCAATGGGCGAAAAGTTAAGAGCGCTACGCGGAAATATTTCGCAAGAAGAGATCGCGAGCCGCATCGGGATCACAAAATCCTCGTGGGCAATGTACGAGCGGAACGAACGAGTACCGCGCGATGAGGTTAAAATAAAAATCGCTACTTTTTTTAACAAGTCGGTACAAGAGATCTTCTTTGGCGCTGAACACTAAACGTTCATATCAATAACCGAAAGGCAGGTGAACCCCAAAATGGAAATCCAACACAAACAAGCGACAAGGATCGTGATCCGCGACGGCGCGGGAAGACCCGTCGCCGAGATCACGGACAGCGTGATCCGAACGGGCGACGGCTATGACGTCGAGATCGCCCGCCCGCCGACGGACTATCCGACGCTCGCGGAGATCGAGGCGATCGCCTCGCCGATCCTGATCCCGCGTCAGATCGCGGGCTATCTCGGGTGTAGTCAGTACGGGATCAACCTCATGGCGCGTAGTGAGCCGGAAGCGCTCGGCTTCCCCGTGATCGTGATCGGAAACCGCGTAAAGATCCCGAAGGAAGGCTTTTTAAATTATTGTCGAGGAAAGAAGGAACTGTTATGAAAAAATATCTCATCTACTTAACGAAATCCGCCGAGGTCGTGGATCGGCTCGCGAAAGCCTTCGCGATTGAAAGCGAAGGCGTGGAGAGGATCGAG
>JAMPCH010000055.1 GCA_023666265.1 Roseburia sp. | reverse complement strand
CACGAAAAATCTGCTTGCAATCCGAGCATTTCGGATTGCGTCAACAAGCCCTAGAGTATAATCTTTTGGGAATTTGAGACGTCCGCGATATAAGTTATTTCGTGAGTTAAACGTTCTTCCCCGAGGGTCTCCGAGCCGATCTCGTCAAAGCTTACGACCTGACAGCCGCAGGGTCGAAATCGGTAAGACTTGTTATGGGTATAAAGGATTCCAAAGGGAATTATTCCCTTTGGTGAGGGGTGCGGGGGGCAAAGCCCCCTGTCTCTCGTCTTTATTCGTTCTTTTTTCTCTGAAATAATCTCTGTTTCGGTCTCACTTCATCTTCCGTTTCACGATCTCGACGATAATGATGATCGCCGCCGCGACGATACCCGCGAGGAGGAGGAGGAACACCCAAAGCGGGAAGACCCCGAAGATCATCCGATCCTCGATCGGGAAATCCTCGATCGACTTCGCGGAAGCCGACAGGTCGGCGAGCAAAGCCGTAAGGAGCGCGAAAGCGCCCGCAGCGGCGCGGCGAAGCCGTTTCATAAAGGCGTTCCCTCCCTTCGGAAGAAGTTTTTCGACCGGGGGAAGAAGCCCTTCGCCCGAGGGTCGGCATAAAGATAAGCATACACTCTTATTTTATCCCATTCCCGCCCGCTTTTCAATCGTGAAATTTCATAAAAATAGAAGAATTTTCGCGAAATTTATGTATACCCGTAAAACGAAAGGGGAAAAGAAAGCCGCCCCGACGAAAAAATCATCGGAGCGGCAGTCCTTCCACAAAAAATTATCATCGTTTATCGCGAAAGATAGTCGTAAACGAGCTGGAGCGCGTCGCCCCGCGTCATCTTCGCCGACGGGCGGAACTTCCCGTCCTCGCCGGTCATCAGCCCGAGCGCGTTCGCGATCGCGATATAGCCGACATAGGGGTCGTCCTCCTTTACGTCGGAGAAGGGGCTTTTAAACAGCCCCGGGAGCTCGGCGAGACCGATATAATCCGTCGTTAAGATACGCGCCGCGTATTTCCGCGTGAGCGCCTTTTCGGGGTTCGACGGCGAGCCGTAATGTCCGATATAGCGGACAAAGTCGGCGAATTCGCCGCGCGTGATCGTCATATCGGCGTTGAGCCGCCCCTTATCGTCCATGAGCGTGATCCCATAGACCGCGAGCTTCTCGGCGATCTCGCGATAGCCGCTGCGGTCGAGGTCGGTATAGCCCGATACGGTCTTCTCGGGGATCTCGCTCCCGTCGTAATAGGTGAGCTTCCCGGTAAAAGCGTCGATCCTCAGCTCGTCGCCCGCGTCATAGACGAGCGCGGTCTCGACCCGCCGCTTATCATAGTTATAGGCGAGACGATAGAGGAGGGTATAATCGACGGCGGCGAAATAGCGCTTATACGCAGTCTCCTCGTCGATGACCCCCTCGGGCTTAGGATACTCGATCCCGTAATAATTAAGGTTATAGCTCGAGACGCGCCCGCTCGCGTCGATCGCGATCGAGACGCTCTCGTCGCGACAGGGGATCTCATAGGCGTAGCGCGGCGACGTCGCGCTCGCGCGGAGGATCGACGCGCCCTCGGTCGGCTCGCCGTTTCGGTCGGTATCGTTCCAAGCGGTCGTGATCTCGTCGATCTTAAACTCGTCCGCCTTCGCGCCCGCGATCGCGGCGAGACGGTTATTTAAGAGCTTTTTCGCCGATTTCTCGGTGAGGTCGCGCGCGTCGCGCCCGCTGTCGCTCCCGTAAAAATAGAGGATCTCGCCCGTCTCGGCGTTATAGGTATAGCTCCCGTAATAGCTCTGAGGCGAAGCCCCGTAGGCGATCGCGACGTCCTCCATTACGTCCTCCTCCGCGATCTCGGGGAGGTCGTCGCCGTCGTCGGCGCTCACATAGCCGGTATAAGCCTGGAGCGAGGCGCGGGTGACATACGCCTTCATCCGTTCGTTATAATACGTGTTGGAATAAGAGACCTCCGCCGCGTCGGGGATCGACCAGATCTTCGCCTCGATCATCTCGGCGAGGACGTCCTCGGGCTTTAAAAGCGTCGCCGCGAGCTCGAGCTTTTCCTGCTCCTCTTGGGTGAAGGTGACGGTATTCGTCCCGCCGCTCTCGGTATCGGCGACCGATACCGCTTCGTCGGCGAGCTCTACGTCGTCGTCGCCCCCGTCATAGCTGTCATAGCTGTCCTCAAAGGTCGCGAGCTTTCCCGTGAGCGCGTCGATCTGACCGACCGTATCGCGCTTATAGATCAGGTGGGGGGTATAGCTCTCGTCCGTCCAGTTATAAGAGAGGGTATAAAGCTTAGAGATCGGGAAGGTCTCGAGGTAGCGCTCCTTCGCCTTTTTGGCGGAGATCGCTTTATCCGCGTCGGCGAAGGAAGCGCCCGGGAGCCAGTTTAAGCTAAAGCTTAAAAGCTCGCCCGTGTTTTTATCGATCGAGATGCTCCCGGTCTGACCGCTCACGGGGACGTTATCCTTCACGCGGCGAAGCGGGACGGTCGCGCGGTTAGACGAGACCGAGACGCTTAAGCTGTCCTTGACGATCTCGATATTCGCCGCGACGGTCGGGTTGAGCTGTTTCACGAGCTTTTCCGCCTTCTTGGCGAGCTCGTCCTTAGTGAGCTTGGCGAAGGAATACTCCGAGTCATACATCCCGCTGTAATAGCTGTAATAGCTCGTGATGACCTTCCCCCGGATCGCGACCGAGATCGACTTTGTCCGCTCCGCGTCATACCAGCTGAAGTCGTACTCGGTCGAGCCGTACTGGTTCGCCGAGTAATGCTCAAAGACCGTATACTCCTCGGGGATCTCGATCCGCTCCTTTACATAAGTGAGCGCCTGTTTCATCGCCTCGTCCTCCGCCGCGTAGGCGACGACGCTCGTCGACGAGAGCGCCGCCGACAGCGCGAGGAACGCCGAGGCGAACCGTTTTGTTTTTGCTTTCATTGTGATCCGTCCTTTCGTTTTTGGTGTTTTTCGGGTTTTCCCCCGAAAATTTCCTTCTATATATATAAACCGTTTTTAAGCCCAAAAAGTTACATGGCAAAATAACAAAATTTTAGGAAAATTTCTCCACCAAAATTGTTAAAAATAACGAAGGAAGGAGCTTTTTGCAAGACATCGCCCGCTAAAGCTCCTTCCTAAAATAAAAAATCAATAAATCTTCTCGACGGTGAAGCCCATCTCGCGTAGGTTATCGAGGACGCTCCCCTCGCCGCAAAAATGCGCGAAGCCGACCATAAAGAGGAGGTTGTCGCCGTTACGGATATATTCCGCCGCCTTCTCCGCCATGCCGACGTTTCGATCGGGACCGAGCGCCTTTGTGTACGCCTCATACTCGGCGGTAAACTCCTCGGGCATCTCCTCGGTGTCCTCCTCCTCCGCCTCGGCGTAAAGCGCCTCGTCGCCCGTCGCCCAGCTCGTATAGAGAAGGCGGAAGGCTTCCTCGATCTCCGCTTGACCGCCCTCCTCGTCGAGCTCATCGAGCATTTCGTCGATCTGCCATTCATAAAACTCGTCGCCGAGCATCGTGAGGACGTTCATCTGGGTCTCGAGCGCCTCGATGTTCCGAACCTCTTTCCCGTCCTTTTTGGCGTTCGCGATAAAATAAACGTCGACCCCGCTCGCGCGGATCCCCGGGATCGAGAGGAGGGCGAGATTTGACACGAGGCTCTGCCAATACGCGGCGTTATAGCCCGCGAACATCGCGGGGTCATAGCCGTTCGCCGAGAGATATTCGCTCGCCCGCTCGAGCGTCTCGGGCGAGAGGTGGTCGTCGATCGTCGTCCCGTCCGAGAGCGTGAAATAGCTTAAATACTGGAGCTGTAAGACGAGGTCGGCGTTAAGGCGGGTCGTGTCATATTCGACGGCGATCCCGTCGGCGGCGCGATAAAGCTCCATGACGTAATCGGGGACGACCGTCTCGCTATCGGGGACTAAATGGATCGTCCCCATAAGGTCCATCGAGTTCCCGCTCTCGGGGTCGGTGACGCGCCATACGGCGGGGTTTAATTCCCCGTCATAAAACGCCTTTTCCTCGTTTTGGGAAGGCGCTTCCCCTTCGCCGGTCGATCCCTCCGCCGAGACGGTCGGCTCGGTCGCGGGCGCGTCCGTACTTATGCTTTCGTCGGCTCGGTCGGGCGAAAGCGCCGATGTATCGGCTTCCTCTTGTATCGCGGCGGTCGTCACGCTCGTCTCGGTCGCGGGGGACGCGTTACAGCCCGCCGAGAGAAGGATCGCCGCCGAGAGAAGGAAGGATAAAATCCGCCTTGTTACGCGCTTCACGGTCATTCCTCCGTCCCTCCCGCGAGAGCTTCCTTCTCTTCCTTCCTCTTCCATAAATAAAGGTCGATCAGGATAAAGATCGCGTCAAAAAAGAGCGTCCAAGCGAGATGTTCGCCGAAGGATAATTTGTTTGAGTTTTTCATTGAGATCTCCTCCTTGTTTTTGGTTCGGTATTTTGATCTTTATCTTAAAAGCATATCATAAGTTCGAGAAAGCGCATACTTTAATGATCATAAAATTTTAAAAGCGCAATTCCTTGAACGTCTGATGAAAATGCTTTTAGAAACATATTGCCTTTCGCTTCCTTTCGGTTACGAAAGGAAGCAGGGGTGTGGGGACAGAGTCCCCACGTTCTTTTTTTCTCTCCGTCCCCTATAACACCGCTTCGTTCCCCGAATTATCGATCCGCTTGGCATTGAGGATGAGGAGGGTCGTAAAATAGAGGATCACGCCGATCACGACCGTGACCGCCGCGCTGACCGCGAGGTTCAGCGCCGAGGCGTCGCCGGTGATCAGCTCGGAGGCGAGGGGCGGGAGCGCGAAGGGGTGAAATCGATCGGCGCGAAAGAGCGCGAGGATCGTCGGGAGGAGGGAGCTACCGAGAATGGTAAAGATCGCGGCGAACCCCGGACGGGCGGACGAGATCCCGATCGTGAGCTCGACGACGACCAAAAACGCGAGATAAAGCCCGACCGTCGCGCCGCTCGCGAGCGCGCTCATAAACGGGATCGCCCCGCCGAAAAGGAGGACGGAGACCCCCGCGCAAAGCGGCATCGCGACCAGCCCCGATAAAAACGCCGTCAGCGGATAGATCACAAACTTCGGCGTGATATAGCGGATCGAGGTCAGCCCCGCGCATTGCGGGATGATCGTCGAGCGCTTTTTTTGTTCCCCGCCCGAGGGCTGCATTAAAATCAGAAGGATGATGAGCGTCGAGGTCGAGGTAAAGTCGCCGACCGTCGCGGCGGCGGTCTCCTCCGCGCCGATGAGACCGTATATCTCGTCGAGACCCGCGAAGGGATTCGCGATCCCGCTCGGGTCGTCGTCGCCCGAGAGCTGTTCCGTGACGTTGACCCTCGCCCCGTCCGCGAGCGGTACGCCGTCGGCGAACTGTTCGCTCACATAGCCGATAAAGACGACCATTCCCTTATACATGATCGGGTCAAAAAGCGCGAAGATCAGGATCGCGAAGATCACGCCGAACATTCGGAGGGTCCGCGAGAAGTACATCAATTCCTTTTTAAACGCGGCTTTCATTGCGCTTTCCCCCCTTCCGCGATGGTTTCGAGATAAATTTGTTCGAGCGTGGGGCGGGTGAGCGAGACCCGCGCCGCGTTGATCCTCTTCTCCGCGAGGAAGGTCATCGTTTTGAGCATACCCTCCTCGGGGTCGGCGACGTCGAGCGCGATCATACCCGAGGCGGGGAAGGCACGAGCGCCGACCGCGAAATCCGCCGACCCGAGGAGCGCGGCGGTCTCGTCGGTGTATTCGGCGAGATAGACCTCGACGCTCGCGCTCCTTCTCTTATTTAAAATATCGACGATCGTGTCCTCGATGGCGAGCCGCCCGTTTTTAACGATCCCGATCCGATTCGCGACGCGCTCGACGTCGGTCAGGATATGGGTACAAAGGAGGATCGTCGCGCCCGTCGCGGCGAGGCTTTGGATGATCCCGATGACCTCGGCGCGACCTTGGGGGTCGAGCGCGGAGGTCGGCTCGTCGAGGATGATCAGGTCGGGGTGATGAAAGATCGTCGCCGCGATCCCCATACGCTGGTTCATACCGCGCGAATAGCCCTTGATCCGCCGCCGACCGCCCTCGGTCATACCCGTGATCTCGAGGACCTCGGCGATCCGCTTTTTTACGTCGCCCTTATACCCCGCGCAGCCCGCGATATATTCGAGATACTCGACCCCGTTCATATAGCCGTAGAGCGCGGGCGACTCGGGGAGATAGCCGATCCTGATCGGCGCGCCGTCCGCCTCGCCGAGGCGGATCTCGCCCGCGTCCTTTGGGATCACGTTACAGAGGATATTCATCGTCGTCGTTTTCCCACAGCCGTTTTTACCGAGGAAGCCGTAAACGTCCCCCTTCGCGATATTCATATCGAGCCCGTCGAGAACGCGAAAGCCCCGATAGCTCTTTTTGAGCCCCCGTATCGTTACCATAACGATCCCCCTTCTTGGGTAAGTTATATTTACCGATCGTCTCGGTCTTTTCTCTATTATACTTCCTTTTTACGGTTTTGTCAAGAGGGTGATGTAAATATTTTTTACTTTTTAGGGAAGGCGCGGACAGCGGGGGGCTTAGCGGGGGTTATACGCTTCGCGGCGGGGCTATTTGTTCATTAAATTGATAATATCCGCCAACCCCTTTTGTTGCCGGTCGGAGAGCTTTTTGAGCGCGGCGAAAAGCGCGGGATTGATCTCGATCCGGCGGGCGGTATCGTCCTGCTTCCTTCGGGCGGACGGCGGGGCGGTCGCGTCGGCGAACACCTTACCCGAATTTATTGTTTATATGTAACAAAATTTAAATTTTATGCACATAAATTGATGCGTTTATCTCTATATTTTTATGCAAAAGGCAGAAAATAATTCAAAACACGGACTGTTTTTAAAAAAGGGAATTGATTTTTTGGAAAAAAATGCTAATATATTCTTGGAATCAAAAAGAGAATCCCGAGAGGATTCCGCACACGATTCAGAAAGGAAGAATATAACAATGGCTATCAGAACAGCAACAGCGGCAAGAACCGCCGTAAAAAGCACGGTAAAAACATCGTCAAAGACGGTGAAAAACTCGACCGTAAAAAAATCCGTATCAACGAACGCGAAAAACACCGCAAAGTCATCAACGGCAAAAACGTTGAGTACGAAGTCGAAAACTCCGACTTCTGCGGCTAAAAGCACAAAAACCCAAAGTGTAAAACGCGATACTTTTACCAAAACCGGGGCTGTACAAACTGCGGGCATATACAGCGTACCCAAAACCAAATCAAATCCGGCGTTGGGATTCGTGTCCGTTGTTTCGGATACCGTAAAGGCAATAGGTATGAACACGGTAGAACAGAATAAAACCGTAAATTCGCGGTTAAACAACATCAGTCCCGAGGTTATGTACTGTCAGACTGCGGGGTGGTGGGAGTCGCCGATTGACGGATCTAACCGTTGCTCCTATACGGCGATCGCGACGGCGGCGTCCATCAATCTCGGTACATCGATAAAGCCGAACCAAGTAACGGACGGTTGTAATAAGTTTGATAACGGCTCGGTCAAAATGGACAGATGGAAAAAAGAAGGAAGCCTAGCCACCATAAGCACCGTACAAGAGTATTACGACAAATGTCAGGAAAAAGGCTTTCGTTATTATCGATTTTCCAGTTCCGACAAAGTTTTGGACGTGATAAACAACGAATTGGCAAACGACCGCAGTATTGTGGTTAAGACAGATTATTCCGGCGAACACTGGGTAACGGTAACGGGTACGGTAAACGGACAAAAGGCAACGCAGTTCAGCGACCTGAAGGGTATCGATCCTTGGTTTAACGGGACCGGAAACAAAGACGCAAGCGGTAATATAATTTATAACAACAATCCTTCATATAGCGGGGTCTTTCAGCTTAGTCAGAACAGCAACCAGACCTTTCACGGTGATTACGCGGTTATGACGATCTCGGGAGGAAGATAAGCGCATGAAAAAAATAAAGCTTTTCATTCCGCTTATCCTTTTGGCGTTTCTCTCCTCCTGCGCCCCGGCGGTCGACGAACCGCCCGCCGAACCGAGCGCCGAAGAGATCCTTTTGGAAAAGGCACAGCAGTTTCACGATCTTATGCGCGATTATCTCAACACCGACGAGAAAAAGCTGGTGTTTGAGCTGGGGTCGAGCGGCTACGGCGGGATTTATCTGAACGTGATCTCCGACACGCTCACGGATTATCGGTCGATAAAGGAAATCTTTACCGAGGCGCTTTCGGACGATTACGCCGATTTTATGCTACGGGATAATGAAGATTTGCCGCGGTTTAAAGAAGCAGACGGCGTATTATACTTTGCCCAAAGTGAATCGTCTTATATCGGAACGCTTGATACATGGTGCGTGGGCTATGAGGAAACGGAGAATCGGATCATCGGGCGCTTCGCTTCGCTTAATGGCGTTCCCGGTCACCCCGAGGGAGAGCCGGACGAGGCGTATCTGAACGACTTGGGGAACTATTGGTTCTATAACCTCACGCTTGAAAAATTCCCCGAGGGCTACCGTATTACCGACTGCCGCACGGTCGGCGGGGAAAGGGAATACTACGCATACGGCAAGCACACCTTCTATCATTCGGGCGTGGCGGATCTTTCCAAGATCACGGAGCCGGCGCTTCTCCCGATCGACTTCACGCCCGACGAACCTTCTTGATCCGTTTTGAAAAGGAGGGATCCTCGTGAAAAAGCCAAAAAAGCTCCTTCCGCTCGTCCTTGCCTTAGCCCTCGCGGCGTTCCTCTCCTCCTGCGCCCCGGCGGTCGACGAACCGCCCGCCGAGCCGTCCGCCGAGGAGATCCTTTTGGAAAAGGCACAGCAGTTTCACGATCTTATGCGCGATTATCTCAACACCGACGAGAAAAAGCTGGTGTTTGAGCTGGGGTCGAGCGGCTACGACGGGATTTATCTGAACGTGATCTCCGACACGCTCACGGATTATCGGTCGGTAAAGGAGATCTTTACCGAGGCGCTTTCGGACGATTACGCGGATTATTTATTATGCGACAAATTCGGGACTCTGAAATTTAAAGAAGAAAACGGCGTATTATACTTTGCGCCGAGCGAATCGTCATATATCGGAACGCTGGATACATGGTGCGTGGGCTATGAGGAAACGGAGGATCGGATCATCGGGCGCTTCGCTTCGCTGAACGGTGTTCCCGGTCACCCCGAGGGAGAGCCGGACGAGGCGTATCTGAACGACTTGAGGAACTATTGGTTCTATAACCTCACGCTTGAAAAATTCCCCGAGGGCTACCGTATTACCGATTGCCGTGTTACCGATTCGGAAAAAAAGTATCCCGCATACGGCGAGCATACCTTCTATCATTCGGGCGCGGCGGATCTTTCAAAGATCACGGAGCCGGCGCTTCTCCCGATCGACCTCACGCCCGACGGGCGCACCGAAAGCGCCCCCGTCAGCGCCGAGGCGGCGGCGTCCGCGCTGATCGACGCGCTCGTCTCGTCCGAAAAATGGCGGGAAGACTTTCGGCTGATCGATAACGGGACGACGGTCTCGGAGGGCGAGACCTATTATCAGATCACGGTCGGGACAGAGAACGAGTTTTCTTACTCCGCCGTGGGACGCTTTTGGGTCAGCGCCGACAGCGGCGCGATCTATCTTCGCTTTGACCCGACCCTCGACGAGGGTGGCTGTTTCTCCGAGTACGCGGAGAATATCCCCGAGGACGACGGGAATACGCGCTTGATCCCCTTCCCGTAAATTTACTTTATTTTTGGGAAGGAGATAACGCCCCCGAGGCTCGACTTTAAGCGGCGAGCGGCGGGGGTGTTTGTTCGGTTCGGGTCGACGGTCTTTAAAAGGGCGTGTGGCTTTTTTCGCTTTCGGAGAATGTCACATCGGCTTACTGACCTCTTTGACGACGCCGACGATTTGGATCGCCTCAAGCTCCTCGCGCTCAAAGCGGCGGACGGGGTAATAGGGGTTAAAGGAATGAAGCTCGAGCCAGCCGCGCCCGTATTTCACCTTTTTAACGACCGCCTCGTCCTCGATGAGGACGACCGCGACGCTCCCGTTCTCGACGAAGCTTTGGCGGCGGACGAGGATACGGTCGCCGTCCTCGATCTTGGGCGACATACTGTCGCCCCGGACGTTGATCCAAAGATAGTTCTCCGCGTCGGCGGCGTTCGCGATCGGCGTGGGGCGATAGGCGACCGCCGCGCTGTCGGCGTAAGAGCCAAAGCCCGCGCTCACGCTGTCAAAAACGGGGATCAAAAAAACGTTCGTCTCGGGCGCGGGCTCGAGACCGATATTGTCGAGCTCGAGGAGATAGCCGACCGTGGTGTCGAGCCCCTTGGCGAGGAGCCGCGCCTTCTCGAGCGGGAGCTTCTCCGTCTTGCCCGATTCATAGCGCTGGATGGTCGAGCCGCTCAGCCCCGTCCGCTCCGCGAGCTCGCGGAGGCTAAGCCCCTTCTCGATCCTAAGCTGTTTTAAGCGTCGGTTCGGTTCCATAAAATGACCGCCTTTCTTTTTATCTGTATATAGTATATCATAAACGTTCCAAAATTGCAACACTTTTTAAAAAATATTTTTTTGTTGCATTTTTGGGTTGACAAGTCGGCGGGAATATGTTATACTATACTTGTCCCAAAATCGCAACACCCGTTATCCCAAAGAGAAGGCGCACGCCTTCCCCGGGGCGTGTCGACACGAACCGAAATGCTCGGATCGCGTCAACAAGCCCTAAAAAGCGGCGGCTCCGACCGTCGGAGAGAAAGGAGGAATATGTACCGATGTGGGATCTGTGACCGAACCGAGGAAGCGCCGCTGTTTCGGGCGGATCGCTTTGACCGAGCGCTCTATCCGATCTGTCGATCCTGTCATAGCGTGATGGAGGCTTCGTCGGCGCTCTGTCGATGCTGTGGGAGAGCGCTCTTTCCCGGGGAACGCGTCTATGAGGCGGAGGATAAGCTGTACTGTACGGACTGCGTGACCGAGGTGATAATCTAAAAAAATATAAATATAAAAAGAGAGAGGAATAAAAATATGTTTGAGATCAAGGAATTTTTAAACCGTCACTATGAGATCAGCCGCGCGATCGACGCCAAGCTCGAACAGATCGAGGAGCTAAAGTCGCTCGCCCAAAAGATCACGGTCGGTCCCTTTCGCGAGAGCCACGGCGAGGGCGGCTATACCGACCGCGTCGGGCGGACGACGGCGCGGATCGTCGACCTCGAGGAGGAGATCAACCGCGAGATCGACCGCCTCGTCGACATAAAGACCGAGATATGGGAGCTGATCTATACCCTCCCGGATACGACCGAACGGACCGTCCTCGAGCGCCACTATCTCCTCCACGAGGGGTGGGAGCGGATCGCGGATAAGCTCGGGTACAGCGCGCGGCATATCACACGCCTCCACAACCGCGCCCTTTCGCGCTTAGAGGAGGCGTTTCACGCCCGGGGGTTGTCGAAAGCCTCGTAATAGGATCGGATCAAACCCCATAGCAGACCTTCACAAAATAAAAAAGCTCCCTCCGTTTCCCGAAAACGGAGGGAGCTTATTATTATATCAAACCAACAGGTCGCAAACGCGGTTACAGTACGCGACCGGGTCCTCGATCGCCATTCCCTCGATCAGCATCGCCTGATCAAACAGGATCTCGGCGTAGTCGGCGAGCTTATCCTTGTCGTTATCTTGGAGGAAGCGGAGCTTCTCAAAGATCGGGTGGCTCGCGTTGATCTCGAGGACCTTGTCCGCCTTGGGCTTTGCGCCGCCCCCGTCGGGCATCGCGCCGAGGACTTTTTCCATCTCGAGCGAGACGTTACTGTCGCTCGTGAGACAAACGGGGTGGGACTTTAGCCGCGCGGAGACGCGGACGTCGGCGACCCGACCGGCGAGGAGCTTTTTCAGCTCCTCGAGGAGGTCTTTATTTTGCTCCGCCTTTTCCTTCTTCTCCGCCTTCTCCTCCTCGGTTTCAAAGTCGGTGTCGCTCGACTGGACGGACTTAAACTCCTTCCCGTCGTAATCGACCATCATCTGGAGCGTAAATTCGTCGACGTTATCGGTGAGATAGAGAATCTCATACCCCTTCTCCTTTACGAGCTCGGTCTGGGGGAGGGTGTCGATCTTCGCGATCGTTTCGCCGCTCGCGAAATAGATCACCTTTTGATCCTCCTTCATACGCGCGACATATTCCTCGAGGGTGACGAGCTTTTTCTCGGCGGAGGAGTAGAATAGGAGGAGGTCTTTTAAGAGGTCCTTATTCATACCGTAGCCGCTGTACAGCCCGAACTTGATCTGTAAGCCGAAATTCTTCCAAAATTCCTCATACTTCTCGCGGTCGTTCGTGAGCGTTTTTTTCAGCTCGTTTTTGACCGTCCGCTCGATGCTTTTTTCGATAAGCTTGAGCTGGCGGTCGTGTTGGAGCATTTCGCGGGAAATATTGAGCGAGAGATCCTCGCTGTCGACTAAGCCCTTGACAAAGCTGAAATAGTCGGGGAGGAGGTCGGCGCATTTCTCGGTGATGAGTACGCCGCTCGAATAGAGCTGTAAGCCCTTTTCATACTCGCGGGTATAATAATCGAAGGGCGCTTTTGACGGGATAAAGAGGAGGGCGCTGTACGTCGCCGTCCCCTCGGTCTTGGAATGGATATGGAGCGCGGGGTCGGCGTAGTCGAGGAATTTCTCCTTATAAAACTCGTTATACTGCTCGTCGGTAAGCTCGCTCTTGCTCTTCTTCCAGATCGGGACCATACTGTTGAGCGTCTCGAGCTCGACCGTCGTTTCATATTCGTTCTCCGTGCCTTCTTTGAGGTGAGAGCGCTTACAATTCATACGGATCGGGTAGCGGATATAATCGGAATACTTCTTAACAAGGCTCTTGATCTTATACTCCGCGAGGAAGTCGTCGTAGTCCTCCTCCTCGGTACTGTCCTTGATCTCGAGGGTGATGAGCGTCCCATGCTCCGCTTTTTCACATTCGGTCACGGTGTAGCCGTCCACGCCCTCGGATTCCCAGCGATAGGCGGTCGGCTCGCCATACTTTTTCGTCTCGACGGTGACCTTTTTCGCCGCCATAAACGCGGAATAAAAGCCCACGCCGAATTGACCGATCACGTCGACCTCTTCCTTATCGGCGTCGCTGTTCTCCTGCTTGAATTTAAACGAGCCGGACTGGGCGATCACGCCGAGGTTATTCTCGAGCTCGTCCTTATCCATACCAATCCCGTTGTCGCGGATCGTGAGAACGCGCTTTTCGTCGTCGACGGTCAAAAAGATCTCAAAGTCGTCGCGGGTCAGCCCGAGGTTCTCCTGCATGGACTTAAAATAAAGCTTATCCATCGCGTCGCTCGCGTTAGAGATCAGCTCGCGGAGAAAGATCTCCTTATGCGTGTAAATGGAATGGATCATCATATCGAGGAGCCGCTTTGACTCCGCCTTAAACTGTTTTTTCGCCATTGTTAAAAACTTCCTTTCTTTTATATTAGACCACCTCGGAAACTTCCAAAATACTGCCTGACTAGTCCTTTTTGTGCTGTGCTTTGCCGTCTTTCCTTGAAATACATACAGTATTCCTGCGGAAACCCGACAAACCACAGCGCAAAAATTACGTCGCCATTCAGCATTTCGGAAGTTCCCGAGGAGGTCTATTATCTTTTTTATATGCACTTTTTAGCACTCTCAACCTTTGAGTGCTAAATCTATTATAGCACTTTTTTTCGGATTGTCAAGGGGTAGAGAGAAAATAAAGAGAGATTTAGAGAAAGGGTTCTGGAGCGGGGGACTCCGTCCCCCGAACCCCCTGCAAGCCTTTGAAAAGGCTTGACCTAAACTTCAATATTGCTTTAAAATAATCGAGCAGATAAAAAAGCCTGTGCTATTAGACAAGCTTTGGATAAGGCGAGATCGTCTATTCTTGACATTGTGAAAATTAGGACTACACCGTGCGATTGTTGTCGTTCCGGCGGCTGTTAGGTCGTGAGTTTTGAGAAATCGGCTTATGATAAAAATTTCCAAACAGAAAAGTTTTGACATTATGAAAATTAAGGGAGGGGGCTTGACAAAGCTTCCTTTTTCGATTATAATTCAAGGTATAAAGTACGGTTATATCGGAGTGGGAAAGGAGATCGTTATGGATCGGAAACAAAAAACAAAGATCGCTTTCATTACCGCCGCGTTGGGGATATTATCCGTCTGCGGCTGTTCGGCGGATACCGACGCTTCCCTCGCCGACGGAGGAGCTGACCCTTACTTCCTCGGTAGAGGATACGGTCGAGGAAGCCGGCGCTTCTTACGCCGTGAACCTCCCCGGCTCGTACCGCTCCGATCCGCCACAAGAGGAGGTCTCTGTCAGCGCGGGAGTATCGAGCGCCGAAGGCGATCTCCCTTATCGGGATATGCCCGTGATTATTACGGACGTCGCGGACGAAGGATCTTTTTAAAAACAGGAGCGTTTAAGCCACCGAAAGGGAGACCTTTTCGGCGGTTTTTAATTATACCCGATTAAATGTGAAAATTAAGTGAAAGCGAAAAAAGCACTTGACAAAATTTAAACTTTCTATTATAATTCAAGTTATATAACGCTTGTTATAATAGATAGGAGATAGGAGGCCGCTATGCCAAAGGCTAAGATCACGCGGGAAATGGTCGTTGACGCGGCGTTCGCCGTCGCGCGGGAGAGCGGCGCGGAGAACGTCAACGCGCGCACCGTCGCGAAAAGGCTCTCCTGCTCGACCCAGCCCGTGATGTATCATTTCGAGCGGATCGAGGAGCTGAAGCGGGCGGTCTATGAGAAGGCGGATCGCTTTCATACCGAGTACCTGATGACGCTCGACGACCCCGGGCGGGGGATACTCCTCGGGATCGGGCTGAATTATATCCGCTTCGCGATCCGCGAGCCCTATCTTTTTCGCCTGTTGTTTCAGTCGGGCTATGCCGTCGGAAACAGCCTCCCCGAGGCGGTCGAGAGCGAGGCGCTAAGCCCCCTCCTCGCGATGATGGGAGAAGCGATGGGGACAAACCCGGCGGGGACAAAGGAGGTCTTTATGACCCTCGCGCTCCTCGCCCACGGGTACGCGAGCCTCGTCGCGAACCGCGCCCTCCCCTATGACGAGGCGTCGGTCGCGGAGGAGCTCGAGCGCGTCTATCGCGGCGCGATCCTCGCCTTAAAGGAAGAAAGGCAAAATGTTTGAAAAATCGAAGATTTTTCAAACCCGTTGTTTGTGCCTCGGAAAATAGGCAAGGATGCCGTAAGAAGCAAGCCCATACGCCGCAAGGACGCGGCGATCAAAGCTTGCTTCGGCTCTCGGCACAAACTGCCTCCAGAGGAAAGGAATGATCATAAATATGAAAAAATTTTATGAAAAAAACGAGCTTTGGTTCGCGATCGTCTGGATCATCGTCTATGTCGTGGTCTGTGGGACGGTAAGGGGGAATTTCGGCGACGACAGCCCCGCGATGCTGGTCGTTTTGGCGCTCTTCTCGGCGGGGATCATCGCCTTCGTCAAACAAAATCACCTCGAGGAAAAATACGGGCTTTGTAAATGGGCGGGGAGCGCGAAGGATTATCTCTTTTTTATCCCGCCGCTCGTCTTAATGACGGGGAATTTATGGGCGGGGGTCGGTCCGGTCTACGGCGGGATCGGTCAGATCTTCGCGTCGGTGTCGCTGTTTTTGGTCGGGTTCGTCGAGGAGATGATCTTTCGCGGGTTTTTATTCCGCATCCTCCTCAAAAAAGACCCCGCGCCGGTCGCGATCCTGATCTCGGCGCTTACCTTTGGGATCGGGCATATCGTCAACCTTCTCACGGGTCACGCGACGCTCGAAACGATCCTACAGGTTCTCTACGCGGTCGCCTTGGGCTATCTCTTTACCGTCCTCTTTTATAAATCGGGGAGCTTAGTCGTTTGTATCGTCGTTCACGGATTGATCGACGTTTTCTCGACGTTCAACGCGCCCGCCGCGAACGAAAGCGCCGCGCTTATCGTGAACATCTATATCGTCGCGGTCTTTATCGTCTCGATCGCCTATTGTCTCTATCTCGCGAAAAAGCCGACGGCGCTTATAAAGGACGCGTAACGACTTTTTGGGGGAGGGCAGCATAGACGGGGAGCGAGCCGCTCCTTCCATAAAAAAATAAAAACAAAACCGGCGGTCGGGGAGAAAATTTGTGAAAAATGCCCTTTGACAGATCGGCGAAAAGATCATATAATAACTTTAAGATGTGTGGCTTACCGCGTAAATCCGATCGGCGAGCCTCACGTCTTTTTATTTTTATTTTTATCGGGAGGATCTTATCTATGGAAGAGAAAAACGAAAAAATGGCGACGATCCCCGTGAAAAAGCTCATGCTCTCAATGGGGATCCCGATGATCGTTTCGATGGTGTTACAGGCGGTCTATAATATCGTGGACAGCGCCTTTGTCTCAAATATGGCGACGGGCGGCGAGGACGCTCTGAACGCGCTGACGCTCGCCTTCCCGCTCCAGGTCCTGATGGTCGCGGTTGGGATCGGGACGGGGGTCGGCGCGAACGTCCTCATCGCCAAGGGTCTCGGTCAAAGGGACGCCGACCTCGCGGGGAGAGCCGCCGGGAACGCCGTCACGCTCGGCTTTTTGATCTATATCGTCTTTTTGATCTTCGGCTTTTTCGGCGCTGAGAGCTATATTCGCTCTCAGACGGATGATCCCCTTCGCGCCGCGATGGGGACGGAATATCTCCGTATCTGCTGCGTCTTCTCGATCGGGATGTCGATGTTCGCCGTTTTTGAGAAAATTCTCCAAGCGGCGGGTCATTCGCTCTGTTCGACGATCGCTCAGATCCTCGGCACGGTGACGAATATCGTCCTCGACCCGATCCTGATCTATGGGTGGATCGGCTTCCCCGCGCTCGGGGTAAGGGGCGCGGCTTACGCGACCGTGATCGGTCAGGTCGTCTCGTTCGCGGCGGCGCTCGGCTTTCACCTAAAATTTAACAAGGAGATAAGGATCGAGCTCGGTCACCTCAAGCCGTCGCTCAAGACGATCGCCATGATCTATTCGATCGGCTTACCCGCGATCATCTCTCAGGCGCTGATCTCGGTCATGACCTATGGGATGAACCTGATCTTAAAGGACGTGAACGAAAATATGGTGACCGCCTACGGCTTATATTATAAGATCCAACAGTTCCTGCTGTTCGCGGCGTTCGGGATGCGCGACGCGATCACGCCGATCACGGCGTACAGCTATGGGATGGGGAGCGCCGCGCGGATCCGCGACTGTGTCAAATACGGGCATCTGTATACCGCCGCGATCATGCTCGCGGGCTGTCTCCTGCTCGAGGTCTTCGCCGCGCCCTTTGCGGGGGTCTTTGGGCTGTTGGGCGAGACGCGGACGCTTTGTATCGACGCGATCCGTATCATCTCCGCCGGGCTTTTATTCGCGGGGATCAATATCGCGTTTCAGGGGATCCTTCAGGCGGTCGGGAGCGGGATCGGCTCGCTGACGATCTCGCTATGCCGCCAGCTCCTCTTCGTCTTTCCGCTCGCGCTCGCCTTCGCCGAGCTCGCGAAGGCGGACGCGCAAAGCGACCGACTGATGTGGGCGGTCTTCCCGATCGCGGAGATCCTAACCGCGCTCGTCGCTCTCGCGGCTTGGAAGAGAATCGCGGGTCGCGGCGCGCTCGCGCGTCTCACTTAATGCTCCGAGCTTTGTTGTTTTCTTTTTTGGGGAAGGCGCGGGTGCGGCGGGGCTGATTCCTTTTTCGATTTTCACCTTACCCGTGTGAGCGTCCCCTCGGTCGGCTTTACAAAGCCGCAGATACACTTCATCAACATGGTCTTACCGCTCCCGTTCCGTCCGATCAAGCCATGGATCAGCCCTTTTGGAAAGTCGGCGCTGACCGCCTTTAAAATATTCTGCTTATAATACGTTTCAGCGCGGCGAAATATTGCGGCGGGATGTAAAATTTTTCAAAAACAGACAAATTTCGGCATAATGCACAAAAAGCGGGATCGTTCGGAGGGAACGATCCCGCTTGTCGTGCGGCGTTTTTCTGTGTTTTGGGGAAGGCGTTCTTTCGGGGCGGGTTTCGTTTCTTTTTATAAAATGTGCGGTTTGATAGGTTGAGGCGGATTTTTTGTTTGGGTGGGTAAAGCGTGAAGTTCTTTTTGGGGAGACGCTAAAGCGAGGAAAGTTTCGTCCCTTTTTCCAACAAGTGCGGTTTTGGTAAACTGCGGCAGAATTTTTCTTCCTTTGCCCGAGCAAAGGAAGCGAAACTCGCCCTCGCGGAAATGTCCTCAACCCGTTTAAGGACTTTCCGAACTTGTATGCCCTTAAACGGGGTCGGACGGTTTCCGCTCGGGGGATT
>JAMPCH010000054.1 GCA_023666265.1 Roseburia sp. | reverse complement strand
TTTAAATTTTAACCCCGGATTCGTGAGTGAATCCGGGGTTTTGCGACAGGCTGAAAGTCCGGTTTTCACCGGACTTTTTCGCATTACTGTGATATAATAAGAGAAACGGTTGAGAAGATTTTTTATTGGAACTTGTCCGAAATCGAAGGCGTGGGATATTTGTCGCCCGAAGCGGTATTCGTTGACGGAACGCATATTAAGGCGAACGTCAACATAAAAAAGGTTGTAAAAAAGGCAGTCCCGACTACCTCAAAAATATATGAAGAACAGCTCATGGCGGAGATCAACGAGGGCAGAGAAAATCACGGTAAAAGCCTTTTTGACAATAATAAGCCGCCCGAGGAGAAGATCGTCAACGTATCCGTAACAGACCCGGGAAGCTACGTTTTTCACAAGGGTGAACACAAGAAATACCTCACCCAAGGTACATCTGCACGGGAAATTCCAAAAGCGAAAAGCTTGTTACAAATCATATTGGGTGGGAATATCTTGACAAGGCGGAGGATTACAGGCATACCTTCGGGATTAGGGAGCTATACGACACATAAGTGGGAGTGGAAATCGGACGGCTTTCTTTTTCTGTTTCTGCGTATTTTTCCTGTGCTACTTGAAAAAAACTGCTTTGTTTAAATTTTAACCCCGGATTCATTAGTGAATCCGGGGTTTTGCGACAGGCTGAACCGCCGATCGTATCGGCGGTTTTTCGCTGTTATGTAGAGATCAGAAATCAATGTTGTTTACGTCGGAATTCGCCAAAAGCACCTCTTTTTTCGGGATACGCTTCAGCGGGTTATAAACGAATTTTTTACAGGAATCGTAAGATTTTACTTCGCCGAATTTACTGCACTGAAACTTATCGTTGTCAAGCGCCGTACAAAGCTCGCAATACTTACATGCCGGTTTGATGCTGTTTCCGAAAAGCTTTTTTTTCATAATATGATCCTTTCTGCGTCGCGGGACGAGGACGCGCTATTATCTATCAATAAGTATAACATAAAATTCCGCGAATTTCTACCCTTTTTTAAAAATTTTTTTATTTTTTTCAAAAAATATCATTGCCATCAATACCAACAATACCCAAACGCCGCGATCGGTACTAAACCGATAGAGCGTACCGCTTTGGGCGGAGGCAGGGAGCGCGGGGGAGAAGAGATATAAAAGAATATGGCAGATCCCCGCGCTTAGGATCGCCGAGATCAGCCGCCCGATCAAGAACTTTTTTAACGAAAAAGCGTTCCCGCAGATCGCGAAGCATTGAAAGATCACACAGATTCCCCCAAAGGCGGAAATAGCGCTGATCCACGGGAGTAGCGCGAGCGAGGGTCGGTCGAGCGATAAAAGATTACTGATCTCAAAAGCCCCCGATAAAAGCGGGTCGATCGAAACCGAAAAGATCGCGAGAAGCGACCGCACCGCCTCCAACGCGGCGTTAAAGGCGATTAGGATCGTACATACGGTAAAAAGCGCGTTCGCGGCGGAGGATACGTCAAAAACAAGTCCCGCGTCCCGATCTTTGGGGACGTATCCCGGATCGGAACGAAAAAAACGGGAGTAGACCGCCGCGAGGAGGATACAAGACAGCGCGTTCGACAGATAGACGATCCCGCCGATCTCGGCACTCCCGTATATTCCGACCCCGATCATATTGACAGCGAACGGCGGAGAAATACAGTAACAAAAGACCGAAGCGTGTTCCGCGATTGCGGAATAATTTTTATTTTGCGAAATTCGTTCCTTTAAAAGCTTGATCCCGAGTGGATAACCCCCGATAAGGCTCAATAAAAAGACCGAGAGCGTATCGCGATCCAGCCGAAAAAACGGACGGAGCAGAAAGCAAAGCGGGCGAAAAATGACCCGATCATATCCTTTTGAGAGGATATAGGTCGAGATCGCCATGACCGCGAACATCGACGGGATCATACTCGAAACACAGACCCGAATACTATGAACGACGCTCGCGGCGACATTTTCCGAAAATACGATCAAGAGAACGGCGACCGTGCCGACCCCGACGATCTTTAAATATGAAATGAACCTTTGCATATACGATCCCTTCCCGAACCGAAGCTTGTACTCGTCCCGTCCGACGATCCACGCGTTCGGTCAAACCTGTTCTAAGCTCCGTTTTTTTACATATATATTAGCGGGAAGGTGATTCAATGAATTTTTATGACATTGCCGAGGGGTTCGAGCGTCTGAAAAATAAGGCGAACCGCCACTCCCTGATCCAGATCATGGACGCGGAGCATATGCAGATCGAGTGCTGTGAGCGCGTACTTATCATGAACGAGAACCTGATCCGTTTAAAGCTCGCGAAATGCACCGTGACCATAACGGGGCTTGAGCTCACCATGAAAAATTACAGCAGGGAAGGCGTTTCGGTCAGCGGGAGGCTTCATTCCGTAGACTTTGAGGATATGCCGAAAAACGAGCGCCACGAAAGGAAGGAAGAAAAATGAGCCTAAAGCCGCTTGGAACGATCACCTTTTCCGCGATCGGCGCTTATCACGAGGAGTTTATCTCGGAGCTGATCGATCGGAACACTTATCTTCGGAACATTCGGACGGAGCGGGGCGTGCTTTACGCCGAGACGAAGCGAAACGGCTATCTTAAGATCGCCCGGATCGCGCGAAAATACGGGATTCGCGTTCGGGTAACGGAGCGGCACGGGCTTTACTTTCGGCTACGCTCATACCGAAAGCGGATCGGACTGTTATTCGGCGGGATCTTCGCAATCCTGTTGTTATTGATCTTAGAATGTTTTATCTGGAAGATCGAGGTCTATGGCGCGGTCGGCGTTTCCGAGAATCAGATCCTCGAGGTTCTGATCGAGGACGGGATCTATCCCGGCGCGTTTCTTACCTCCTTTGACGTCAACGATACGGAGATCCATTTAAAACAGCGTATCCCGCAGATCTCATGGATCAGCGTAAGCCGAAGCGGGAGCAAGATCAGCGTCTTTGTAAACGAGGACGAGAGGGAGGAGACGGGGGAGCTGTCGCTGAAAACGCCCTGTAACGTGATCGCCGCGAAAACGGGGAAGATCGTCGAGACGCAGGTCTATGCGGGAACGCTCCTTTATCCGATCGGGAGCGGCGTTTCGGAAGGGAATATCGTCGTCAGCGGGATCGTGAACGACGGCGCGGAGCATATCCTTATGACCCACGCGGACGCGAAGATCATCGCCGAATTTACCGAGAACGTCTCTTTATCCATGCCGTATACCACCGTTGAAAAACAAACGACCGGGAAGGTCGAAACAGCGCATGAGCTGATGCTTTTCGGATTTGTGATCCCGCTATCCAAAAAGCCGGAGTCAAACGAGAATAAGATCTGTACCGAATATACCCGAGCGTACTACTGCGGCGGGATCAGACTACCGTGGAAGACAAAGAGCTTTACCTTCACGGAATACGAGGATCTATCGGTCACGCGAAAGACCGAGGATCTGATCCGCCTGCTCGAAAAGAAACTGGACGATTACTGTGAAAGTGTTTTCGGCGAGTATGAGATCCTCGCGGTCGAAAAAGAGGCGACGAACACCGATACGGACGTTACCCTGACCGCGAAGGTAACGCTAAAGGGAAATATTGCCGTTCAAAAGCAGATCTGGCAAAAAAATATCCCGAATCCTTCGGATTGACAAAAAGCGCATTTTGTGTTATGCTGAAGCTACGGAAAAATCCCGACCTTAAACGAAATGGGAGGAAGCGTTTTTGAAAAAGATCATCGCCGCCGCAGGGATCGTCTGCGGACTGATTTCGGCGCTTTGCGCGCTGTTATATAAAATTTATCTTTATACCGATCTTCGGAAGTTTCCGCCGGGAAACCCCGATCGGGCGCAAAAATGGCTTCGGAAGGCTCAAAGCGGCGACTGTTACATCACCGCGCGGGACGGACTGTACCTTCACGGGACGATCGTTAAAAACGGCGGAGACCGCTGGGTCATTCTGATGCACGGCTATGACTCGGAAGGGAAGGATATGGCGGAATACGCGGAGCAATTCCATAAACGCGGGTACAACGTCCTGTTACCCGACCAGCGCGGCTTTGGACTCAGCGAAGGTCGAAAAACGACCATGGGCGAAAAGGAGCAGTACGACGTCGTCGGCTGGATCAACTTCCTGAACCGACGCGAGCGCCCCGCTCAGATCCTATTATTCGGGGTATCGCTCGGCGCTTCGACGGTTCTCCTCGCGTCGGGAAGGACTCTCCCCAAAAACGTCGCCGCAGTCATCGAGGACTGCGGCTATACATCGGTATACGCGGAATTTAAATATAATTTAAGGCAGTTGTTCAGACTTCCTGCTTTTCCGTTCCTGACGGTCATCGATCTGATCACGCGTCTAAAGGACGGCTGGAGCTTACGAAACGACGCGGACTGTATCCGCGCCGTTCGGCGGTCGACCCTCCCGACCTTATTCATTCACGGGAGCGCCGATACCTTCGTTCCGTTTTATATGCAGGACGAATTGTTCGAGGCGGCGGCTTGTCCGAAGGAAAAGCTGGTCGTCTACGGCGCGGGACACGCGCAATGCGTCAGCGCCGATCCCGAGCTTTACTGGGAGACGGTCGATCGGTTCTTACATAGCTTAGAGACGAGGAAGTAGCTTTTTGAACAAAAACGGCGCTGTCCGCTATCGAACAACGCCGTTCCCGGTTTTAGGGATCGTTATATTTTTTTGAATACGCGCGCGTTATGGGTGCTTACGGGAACTCCCCCCGAAAGATCGAAGGTCTCGCCGCTCAGAATATCCTCATATGTTCCGCCGATCCCGACGTTAAAGGTAAAGTCCTCACCCGCGTTGATCATGGAAACGACCGTTTCGCCCTCGTACTCACGCGCGAAAGCGTAGCTATGATTTTGAAGGTGGAGCTGACGATAGCTCCCCGCGCAGAGAGGAAGACTTTCCGTATGGAATTTCGCGAGCTTGGATATGTAGTCGGTAAGCTCGGTCGGCTCTTGTTTTTGATATGGTACGCGCAGCCCGTCGTCCCCGTTTTTCTTATCGGCTTCCCACGCGAATTCGCTCCCGTAATAGACCGCGGGGATACCGGGCATGGTAAACAGGAGGGCATAGATCGGCTTTAAATGCGCTTTATTTTTCAGCATGGTCGCGATCCTGCTGACGTCGTGGTTATCCAAAAAGCAGTACAAGCTTTTTCCGCGATACAGACACCAGTTTTCGTTACCAAACTGGCGGTTGATCGAGTGAGCGATCTCGAACATATTCATATCGTTAAAGCTCGAATAAAGCCCCTTATAACATTCGTAGTTCGTCACGCTGTCCAGCATTTCGGGGTTCATCCATTTATTATAGTCGCCGTGGAGCGTTTCGCCCATCAGCCAAAAGTCCTCCTTCAGCCACTTACAATGCCCGTGAAGCTCCTTTAAAAAGTTCAGATCGAGACAATAGGCGACGTCTAAGCGAAGTCCGTCGATGTCAAATTCCTTGACCCATTGCGTGATACATTCCTTGATATGCTCGCGGACTTGGGGGTTATAGAGGTTCAGCTTTACGAGGTCGTAATGACCCTCCCAGCCCTCGTAATAAAATCCGTCGTTATAGGCGGAGTTTCCGTCGCGAAGGTGAAACCAGTCGCGATAGCCGCTCTTTCGATCCGTTTGACGAACCTCGCGGAACGCCCAAAATTCGCGCCCGACATGGTTGAATACACCGTCGAGGACGACCCGTATCCCGCTTTCGTGAAGCGCCTTACACACCTTCGCGAAATCCTCGTTCGTCCCGAGGCGGCGGTCGATCACCCGATAATCCGCCGTGTCATAGCCATGCTTTACCGACTCAAAGACCGGACCGAAGTAGACCGCGTTAAAGCCCATTTCCTTGATCGCGGGGATCTGATCGATGACGCTTAAGATCTTACCCGTCGGTTCGCTCGTAAAATCGTTGGGGCTGAGCTCGCCGCAGTAGCCCAACGGGTAAATGTGATAAAACGCGGCTTTTTTAAACCATTCCATAAAAACAAGACCTTTCGTTTTTAAAATTCTCCCGAAGAAACTTCCCTCGGAGATCACTTCGTTATCAGTATACCACGATTTGCGAAATTTGTCAATTGTTATGTTGAGATAACATAAATCACGATCTTTTTTGATATTTTGCACAAAAAAAGTTCCCAAAATTTTACGTTGGAAAATCGAAAGAAGACGAAGATAGGTATAGATTTTTGTCGAAGATTGTGATATAATTATCATATGATTTTATTTAAGGAAGTACCGCGCCTCGCGCGGTATCGCCTTAATATATTTTAAGGAGGATCAAGTATGGCATTTAAGAAATGCGTTGTACCCTTTGAAGGTACTGCTGAACAGGAACGGGCGCTGAAAGCGACGATCGCCGAGCATAAGGATGATAAAGGCGCGCTGATGCCCGTACTTCAGAAGGCGCAGGAATTGTACGGATATTTACCGATTGAAGTACAAACGATGATTTCCGAAGAAATGGGGATCCCGCTTGAAAAGGTGTACGGTGTCGCGACGTTTTATTCCCAGTTCTCTCTCAACCCAAAGGGAAAGTACAAAATCTCCGTCTGTCTCGGTACCGCCTGTTATGTAAAAGGCTCGGGCGATGTATTCAATACGATCCAGAAGGTTCTCGGGATCAAGGGCGGCGAAATTACCCCCGACGGCTTGTTTTCTCTTGACGACTGCCGCTGTATCGGCGCTTGCGGCTTAGCGCCCGTTATGACGATCAACGACGACGTTTACGGGCGACTGACCGGCGACGAAAAGGAAATCAAGGATATTCTCGCGAATTATTCCGAATGACCCGCTTATGAATCTTAATACGAAAGGAAAAATATACTTATGATGAGCTTAGAAAAGCTTCAGGCGATTAAGGCGGAGATGACGCCCGTTATGGAAGGTCGTCACGTTTTGGTTTGCGGCGGTACGGGTTGTACTTCGTCGGACAGCGCGGCGATCATCGCTATGCTTGAAGAAGAACTCAAGAAAAACGGACTCGACAAGGAGATCCGAGTAGTAAAAACCGGCTGCTTCGGTCTCTGCGCGCTCGGACCGATCATGATCGTTTATCCCGAGGGAAGCTTTTATTCCATGGTAAAGCCGGATCAGATCCCCGAGATCGTCGAGGAGCATCTTTTAAAGGGAAAGGTCGTCGAAAAGTATCTTTATCAGGAAACGATAACGCCGGACGGTATTATCCCCTATAACCAGACCGCCTTTTATAAAAAACAAAAGCGCGTCGCGCTGAGAAACTGCGGCGTGATCAGTCCCGAGGACGTCAGAGAATATGTCGCGAAGGACGGTTATCTTGCGCTTTATAAATGCTTAAACGAAATGACCCCCGAGGACGTTATCAAGACCGTTCTTGATTCCGGGCTTCGCGGGAGAGGCGGCGGCGGATTTCCGACCGGGCGTAAATGGGACTTAGCGCGAAAGCTCGTCCCGAACGCGGATCAGAAGTATGTATGCTGTAACGCCGACGAGGGCGACCCCGGCGCGTTTATGGATCGTTCCGTTTTAGAGGGCGACCCGCACGTCGTGATCGAGGCGATGGCGATCGCGGGGTACGCGATCGGCGCTACGCAGGGCTATATTTATGTCCGCGCCGAGTACCCGATCGCGGTTCAGCGCCTTCAGATCGCGATCGATCAGGCGCGCGAGGCGGGCTTCTTGGGAAAGAACATTTTCGGTAAGGGCTTCGACTTCGACCTCGGCGTTCGTCTTGGCGCGGGCGCGTTCGTCTGCGGCGAGGAAACGGCGCTAATGACCTCGATCGAAGGAAACCGCGGCGAACCCAGACCTCGTCCTCCGTTCCCCGCCGAAAGCGGCTTATTCCAAAAACCGACGATCCTGAATAACGTAGAGACCTACGCGAATATCCCGCAGATCATCTTAAAGGGCGCGGAATGGTTCGCGGGCATGGGGACGGAAAAATCGAAGGGGACGAAGGTATTCGCGCTCGGCGGTAAGATCAAGCATACCGGGCTTGTTGAGATCCCGATGGGAACGACGCTCCGTGATGTCATCTATGAGATCGGCGGCGGTATCCCGAACGGGAAGGCGTTTAAGGCGGCGCAGACGGGCGGTCCTTCCGGCGGTTGTATCCCGCCCGAGCATCTCGACATTCCGATCGATTACGATAACTTGATCTCGATCGGCTCTATGATGGGCTCTGGCGGTCTGATCGTTATGGACGAGGACAACTGTATGGTCGACATCGCGAAGTTCTTCTTACAGTTCACGGTCGATGAGTCCTGCGGTAAATGTACGCCCTGTCGGATCGGTACAAAGCGGCTTTATGAAATGCTCGAAAAAATCACCTCCGGCAACGGCACGATGGAAGATCTCGAAAAGATGGAGCGTCTTTGTCACTACATAAAGAACAACTCGCTCTGCGGACTCGGTCAGACCGCGCCGAACCCCGTTCTTTCCACGCTTCGCTATTTTAAGGACGAGTATATCGCTCACGTACAGGATAAGACCTGTCCGGCGGGCGTATGTCAAAAGCTCCTTCGCTATCAGATCGACGCGGAGAAGTGTAAGGGCTGTACGGCGTGCGCGAGAGCATGTCCCGTCGGCGCGATCAGCGGCGCGGTTAAACAGCCGCACACGATCGACCCCGCGAAGTGCATTAAATGCGGCGCTTGTATGGAGAAGTGTAAGTTTGGCGCTGTTACGAAAGCTTAACAGTATTTTTAGAAAGGAATTTTTTAACTATGGTTAATATAAAGATTAACGGCGCGGAATACGCCGTTGAGGAAGGCACAACCATACTTGAAGCCTGTCGCATGAACGGGATCAGGATCCCGACGTTATGTTGGCTAAAAGATATTAACGAGATCGGGGCTTGTCGGATCTGCGTCGTGGAGATGACGGGCGCGAGAAGTTTAGTCGCCTCCTGTGTATATCCTCTATCAAAATTTGACGAAGGGAAAAATATTCTGACCCATTCTCCCGCTGTCCTCGAGAGCAGAAAGACGACCTTACAGCTCTTACTGAGCAATCACAACAAGAAATGTCTGTCATGTCCGAGAAGCGGAAATTGCGAGCTTCAGTCGCTCTGCCGCGAGCTTGGCGTAGACGACGAGAACGTATTCGACGGCGTAATGAACGAATACGAGATCGATACCAGCGCGAAGCATATGTACAGAGACAACAATAAGTGCATCAGTTGCCGCCGCTGTGTTGCGGCATGCGCGAAGACGCAGGGGATCGGTGTGATCGGCGCGAACAATCGCGGCTTTAAGACCGAGATCTCGTGCGCGTTCGATATGGACTTAGCGGACAGCGCGTGCGTATCCTGTGGTCAGTGCATCGCGGTATGTCCGACCGGCGCATTGAGCGAAAAGGACGATACCGATAAGGTATGGGCGGCGTTATCCGACCCTACAAAGACCGTGATCGTTCAGACCGCTCCCGCAGTTCGCGCTTCGCTCGGCGAGGCGTTCGGCTATCCGATGGGGACGGACGTGGAAGGGAAGCTCGCGGCTTCGCTTTATAAGCTCGGCTTTGACCATGTATTCGATACCAACTTCGGCGCGGATCTTACCATTATGGAGGAGTCCAACGAAC
The DNA here is from genome assembly GCA_023666265.1 of Roseburia sp. Lineage (GTDB taxonomy): Bacteria > Bacillota > Clostridia > Oscillospirales > Ruminococcaceae > Ruminiclostridium_E. Next base: position 8,775 of record JAMPCH010000054.1, on the reverse strand, counting down.
TGCTCGAACGGATCACGAAGGGCGGTGCGCTCCCGATGATCACGTCCTGTTCGCCGGGCTGGATCCGCTATTGTGAAGCGTATTATCCCGAATTTATCCCGAATCTTTCCTCCTGTAAGTCGCCTCAGCAGATGACGGGCGCGATGATCAAGACCTATTGGGCGGAAAAGAACGGGATCGACCCGAAGAATATCGTAAGCGTATCGGTAATGCCCTGTACCGCGAAGAAGTTCGAGATCGGAAGAGACGATCAGTCTGCGGCGGGCGTACCCGACCTCGATATTTCCATTACGACCCGCGAGCTCGTAAAGATGATCAATAAGGCGGGTATCCGCTTTAACGAGCTTGAGGACGCGAAATTTGAGTCCCCGATGGGGAGCGGTACCGGCGCGGCGGTCATCTTCGGCGCGACCGGCGGTGTTATGGAGGCGGCGCTCAGAACCGCCATATGGAAGCTTACGGGCGAGACGAACGATTCTCCCGTTGAGTTTAAGGAGGTTCGCGGGATCAAGGGCGTTAAGTTCGCCGAATATACGGCGGGCGGTACGACCGTAAAGGTCGCGGTAGCTTCCGGGCTTTCCAATGCGAAGGCTTTACTCGAAAAGGTAAAGGCGAAGGAAGTGGACGTTCAGTTTATCGAGATCATGGCCTGCCCCGGCGGTTGTGTAAACGGCGGCGGTCAAGTGATCGTTCCTGCGGACGTTCGTAACTTTACGGATATTCGCGCCGAGCGCGCGAAAGCGCTGTATCATCTTGACGAGAATTACGCGCTCAGAAAGTCTCATGAGAGCGAAGACGTTAAGAAGGCTTATGAGTATCTCGGAGAGATCGGCGGACATAAGGCGCACGAGCTTCTCCATACGACCTATAAGGCGTCAAATCTCGTAAAGTAAGTATTGCAAAGTAATATGTTGAAAAGGACTGTGCGGGAAGGATTTCGTACAGTCCTTTTAATTTGATCGGAGAAACGGGAATGAAAATCGAATACAGGTTTATCAAAAATTTTACGGAAGAAGATCTTGAGCGGCTGTTTCGCTCGGTGAACTGGGTCTCTGCGAATTACGCGGGGCGCTTGGTAAAGGCAATGAAAAATTCGGACACGGTCGTTTCCGCTTGGGCGGAGGGCGAATTGGTCGGTTTAGTGAACGCGCTTGACGACGGCGAGTTGACCGCCTATATCCACTATCTGTTGGTCGATCCCCGTTATCAAGGAAAAGGGATCGGGTCGGCTATGCTAAAACTTCTTCAAAAAAAATACAAGAATTATCTTTATCTGATCTTGATCGCCGAAAATAAGGAGGTCGTCCGTTTTTACGAAAAAATGGATTTTCAGCGGGCGGACGGCGCTGTCCCTATGGAGATCATAAAGCTTTAGGCGCGGCACATTTGAAGGATCGGTCATTAAAAATCATATGACAGGAGGATAGTTCCATGAGATCACTTTTTGAGATCGACGAGAAAGACTATAAAGAAGGCGGGACGGTCGGAACTCGTCCGTCGGTTCGCGGTATCATCATTAGGGACGGAAAGATCGCCATGATCCATAGCTTGAAATATAATTATTACAAGCTGCCCGGCGGCGGGGCGGAGGAGGGGGAGGATCAGATTGACACCCTGATCCGCGAGGTAAAAGAGGAAAGCGGGTTAAACGTGATCCGCTCGTCCGTCCGAGCGTTCGGTTATGTACGACGGATCCAAAAGGGCGATATAGACGATATTTTTATACAGGATAACTTTTACTACCTTTGTGAAGCGGAAGAAACCACGGGCGTTCAGAAATTAGACGATTATGAACAAGAAGAGCGGTTTACGCTTGAATTTGTAACGCCGCAGGTCGCCATTGACGTGAATCAAAACGAGGATCACGGCGAAAAATGGCGCGATCCTCACGGTAGGGTCATGATCGAGCGGGAGATCAAAGTTCTCCGTATTTTGATCTCCGAGCTTTTTTCGGCGGAAGGGGAAACGGCGAGAAAGCCGTGATTTTGTCAATGCAAAAACGCGCACCGTACAAGCGTTTGTACGGTGCGTTCCTTTATTTATCCTCCATGACCATGACCATGACCGCCTTCTGTGCGTGAAGACGATTTTCCGCCTCGTCAAAGATCTCGTTCGCGTGTTCCTCAAAAACCTTATTGGTGATCTCCTCTTCCCGATGCGCGGGGAGACAATGAAGCACCATACACTCAGGATTTGCTACCGCCATGACCTCGTCGTTGATTTGATAGCCAACGAACGCTTTTTTTCTCTCCTCCGCTTCGCTCTCCTGTCCCATAGACGCCCAAACGTCGGTATAGAGAACGTCGGCACTTTTCGCCGCCTCTAAGGGGTCGTTCACGATTTTGAACCGATCGGGGTACTGCTTCGTAAATTCCATGACAGCTTCGGAGGGGTAATATCCCTTCGGACAGGCGAGCGAGACCTTCATTCCGACCTTCAGACAGCCGACCGTCAGCGAGTTCGCCATATTGTTTCCGTCGCCGATGTAACAGAAATTCAAGCCATCCAGCTTGTTTTTATACTCACGGATCGTTAAAAGATCGGCGAGAACCTGACAGGGGTGAGACAGGTCAGTCAGACCGTTGATCACAGGGATACTCCCGTATTCCGCGAGGCTATCTACCTCCTCCTGTTGAAAGGTACGGATCATGATCCCGTCGAGATACCGTGAAAGAACGCGAGCGGTATCCTGAACGGGTTCGCCCCGACCGATCTGGAGATCGTTTGAGGAAAGAAAGAGCGGCTGTCCGCCGAGCTGATACATTCCCGTTTCAAACGAAACTCTCGTTCGGGTTGAAGCCTTCTGAAAGATCATTCCGAGCGTTTTCCCCTCGAGGCGCTTATGCGCGATCCCGTTTTTTTGTTCGTATTTCAGCTGATCGGCGAGGTTTAAGATCGATATGATCTCCTCCGTGCTCAGATCAAGCATTTTGAGTAAATGTTTCATGGATTGTTTTCCTTTCTTTATAGTTTTCGGGAATATGTATTCCAACGTTATGATATTATGACGGCTCGCTTAAAAGCTCCGATAAGATCTTAACGCCCTCATCGATCTCGTCGATCGTGATCGTCAGGGGAGGGAGGAGACGAACCTTCGTCTTCGCCGTCAATAGGAGTAAACCCTTATCCAGCGCCTTTTTGACGACCTCCGCCGCGTTCTTGGTTTTCAGTTCGATCCCGACCATAAGACCGATCCCGCTCACGCTTTTTACTTCGTCGATCTTGAGAAGCCGGTCGCGGAGATGATCCGCCTTTTTTTGCACCTCCTCCAAAAATTCGGGAGAAGCCGCCTTCTCCAAAACAGCCAGTCCGCCCGCGCAACAGATCGGATTTCCGCCGAAGGTCGAACCGTGCGTTCCCGCCGTAAGGACTTCGGCACATTTTTCACCCGTCAGACAAACGCCCATCGGGAGACCGCCCGCGATCCCTTTCGCGAGTGTGACAATGTCGGCTTTTTTATCGAAGCAGTCGCCCGCTAAAAACTTCCCCGTCCGTCCGACGCCCGTTTGAACCTCGTCGACGATCGTAAGGAGATCCTTTTCCTCTGCGATTTGAAAGATCGCGTCAACAAACGCCTTTGAAAGGGGAACAACGCCGCCCTCGCCTTGAATGTATTCAAACATGATCGCGCAAACGCTGTCATCGATCGCGTCCCTCAGCTCGTCGATCCGATTCGCCGTTACATAGTGAAAGCCCTCGGTAAAAGGGAAGAAGTAGTTATGAAAAACATCTTGTCCCGTCGCGGAAAGCGTCGTAAGCGTCCGACCGTGGAAGGAATTGACAAGAGTAATGATCGTGTGTCGCCCTTTCCCGTATTTATCAAAGCTGTACTTTCTTGCGATCTTGATCGCGCACTCGTTCGCCTCCGCGCCGGAATTTCCGAAAAACATTTTCTTCATTCCCGTCGTCTCGGACAGCTTTTTGGAAAAATCCGCCTGTACCTTTGTGTAGTAGTAATTCGAGGTGTGCTGGAGCTTTTTTACTTGCTCACAGACCGCTTCGACCCATTTCTCGTTACAGTATCCGAGCGAGTTCGTCCCGATCCCGCTTCCGAAGTCGATATATCGCTTTCCGCTCTCATCGACCGCGCACCGATCCTTTCCGCTCTCGAGAACGATCGGATAGCGCCCGTAGGTACCCATAATATGCTCGTTAAATTGATCGATCGTGTTCATTTCCGATCCTCCCTTAAATGATCATCGTTCCCGCGCCCTCATTCGTAAACAACTCGATCAGAATGGAGTGCGGCTTTCGTCCGTCGATGATATTCGCCTGTCGGACGCCTCGGCGAACCGCCTCGACGCAACAGTCGATCTTCGGGATCATACCGCCCGAAATAATACCCTGTTTTTTCAGATACGGAACTTCGCTCACGCCGACTGAGGGGATCAGGGTCGTTTCGTCGTCCTTATCCTCTAAAAGACCGATAATATCCGTCATTAAGATCAGGCTCTCCGCTTTTAGCTCTGCGGCGATCCTCGCCGCCGCCGTATCGGCGTTGATGTTATAGACCGTTCCGTCGTCGCTGCTCGCTACGGTCGAGATCACGGGAATATAGCCGTTATTTAGGGTATCGAGGATCACCGTCGGATTCACCTTTACGATCTCGCCGACATAGCCGAGATCGGGGTTTAACTGCTTCGCCTCGATCATATGTCCGTCCAGACCGCAAAGCCCGATCGCTTTCCCCTTATGCTGATGAAGCATATCGACGAGCGCTTTATTCAATTTCCCGCAAAGAATCATTTGTACAATATCGATCGTTTCCTCGTCGGTATAGCGTAAGCCGTTCACGAACTTACTTTCCTTCCCGATACGATCCAGCATGGCGTTGATCTCGGGACCTCCGCCGTGAACCAACACGATCTTCATACCGACCGTATTTAAAAGCACCAGATCCGCCATGACCGCCTGCTTCAGCGTTTCGTTCGTCATCGCGTTCCCGCCGTACTTGATCACGACGATCTTGTTACTGTATTTTTGAACGTAGGGAAGGGCATCGCTTAAAATCGAAGCCCGAATGTCGTTTTCGATCTGTATCATGATTGTGACCTTTCCTTATTTTATATGTCAGCTTCTGTAATCGCCGTTGATCCTTACATAATCGTATGTCAGGTCACAGCCCCAAGCGGTCGCTATGCCGCTTCCGCTTCCGATCGATACGGAAATAACGATCTCGTCCTCGGAAAGGATCGTTTTTGCCTCTTCCTCCGAGAACGGGCAACCCGAACCGTTTTCACAAACGCGGATCTTCCCGGCGGAGGAGGATAACTCGACGTTTACCCGTTGAATGTCAAAATCCGCCTCGGCGTACCCGATCGCGCAAAGAATTCGTCCCCAGTTCGCGTCCGCGCCGAACATCGCGCATTTCAACAGGGGAGAGCGAATGATGCTTTTCGCGACAACGATCGCGGTATCGGTATCCTTCGCGCCGCTTACGGTACATTCGAGTAGCTTTGTCGCGCCTTCACCGTCCTTCGCGAGCATACGCGTTAAATTCATCATCACCGTAAACAGGGCTTTTTCAAAAGTGCGATACTCTTCACTTTCACAGTCGGTGATCTCGGGATTTCCCGCGATCCCGTTCGCCATAACGGTCACCATATCGTTCGTCGAGGTATCTCCGTCGATCGAAAGGCAGTTGTACGTGAGTTTTACGACCTTTCCGAGTGCCTTTGAGAGCATTTCGGACGAAACGGCGGCGTCGGTCGTGATAAAATTCAGCGTCGTCGCCATATTCGGGTGGATCATACCGCTCCCTTTTCCCATTCCGCCGAGCCGACAGACGGTATCGCCCAGCTTAAATTCAACCGCGACCTCTTTTTTAACGGTATCGGTCGTCATGATCGCGGTCGCCGCCGCTTCGTTCCCCGTATAAGAAAGCGCCGTAAGGAGCGGATCGATCGCCGTCGCGATCGGTTCGATCGGTAGGATCTGACCGATCACGCCCGTAGAAGCGACGATGACCTCCTCCGGGCGGACATGAAGCGCCCGCGCGGTCAGCTCGCACATCTTACGAGCCTTCTCTTCGCCGTCGGCGTTACAGGTGTTGGCGTTTTTGGAATTCGCGATGATCGCCCGGGCTTTTCCGCCCGATCGAGAGAGATTTTCTTTTGTCACAAGGATCGGTGCGCCCTTGACCTTATTTTGGGTATAGACCGCCGCCGCGTTCGCCAAAACGTCGCTTACGACAAGACAGATGTCGTTTTTATGCGGACGACCGGGATCCTGATTGTCGGGCGAGGGCATTTTAATACCGCAGTAAACGCCGGAGGCACGATAGCCCTTCGGCGCGCAGACGCCGCCTTCCACAAAATGAATATTCGGATAAGCCTGTTTTAATTCCATGTTCTTTCCTCTCTTATTCCTTGGCGACCAGCCCGGTCGTTTCGTCGATCCCCATCATAATATTTAAACATTGGATCGCCGCGCCGCTCGCGCCCTTCCCGAGGTTGTCAAGTCTTGAGCAGACCAGGATCTGCTCCTCATTTCCGCATACGAAAATTTCCATACTGTTCGTCCCCTCCAGCGCGTTCGCGCCGAGAAAGCCGCCCGTCAATACATCCGCGCCGTTCAATTCAGTCACGTGAATAAACTTAGCGCCGCCGTAATGCCGTTCATAGACCGATCGGATCTCCGAGGGAGTACACGGCTTTGAGAGAAGCCGCGTATGAAGCGGAACGGATACGACCATTCCCGCGAAGTAATCACAGACGTAAGGGTTAAACATCGGCTTATAGCGTAAGCCGGATCGAACCTGCATTTCGGGTAAGTGCTTATGCGCCTGAGTCAGAGCGTATTGGCGGGGCGTGTCAAATTCCTTATCGCGCGGGGAAGTCTCGTACCGGGCGATCCCTTTCTTACCCGCGCCGCTGTATCCCGAGACGGCATGCGACGTGATCGGATAATCCTTTGGAAGAATACCGCTCTCGACAAGCGGGTAAACAACGGAAAGGAAACCGCTCGCGTAACAGCCGGGGACTGCCACCCGGGACGAAGCCGCGATCTTTTCGCGGTGGCGCGGGGAAAGCTCGGGGAAGCCATACGCCCATTCGGCGTTTACGCGATGCGCGGTCGAAGCGTCTATGACGCGCGTATGATCGTTCTCGACAAATGAGACCGCCTCGATCGCCGCCGCATCGGGAAGGCATAGGATCGTAAAATCCGAAAGATTGATCATTTTCTTTCGTTCCGACGGATTCTTCCGAAGCGTGGGGTCGATCCGTAGAAGCTCAATGTCGCTCCTGTCGCGAAATCTTTCGAGGATCTTGAGCCCGGTCGTCCCCTCTTGACCGTCGATAAATACCTTAGTCGCCATAGATCGCTTTCAGCCTTTCTTCCGTATATTGTATCTGTCGTTCGACACTTTCCGGCGAAGGTCCGCCGTAGGATCTCCGCTCTCTTACACAAGTCTCAAGATTGATTGCCCGATAAACGTCTTCCTCAAAAAGCTCCGTTTTATTACGATAAGCCTCAATCGGTAAATGCTCGAGATCGGTATTTTTCGCGATACACTCGGCGACAAGCCCGCCGGTGATCTTATACGCGTCACGAAACGGCATACCCTTTTTCACAAGATAATCCGCACAATCGGTCGCGTTGATAAAGCCCTTCGCGGCGGCGTTACGCATATTTTCCTTATAGACCGACATGGTTTTTAGCATCGGGATAAAGGTCGAGAGACAAAGCTTCACCGTATCGACCGCGTCAAAAATACTCTCCTTATCCTCCTGCATATCCTTATTATAAGCGAGAGGAAGCCCCTTCATCATTGTCAGAAGCGTGATCTGATCCCCAAAGACCCGCGCGGCTTTCCCGCGGACAAGCTCGGCAATATCGGGATTTTTCTTCTGCGGCATAATGCTCGACCCGGTCGCGAACGCGTCATCAAGCTCGATAAATTTAAATTCCCAGCTACACCAAAGGATGATCTCCTCGGAAAAGCGAGAAAGGTGCATCATGATCAGAGAGATCGCGCCGCAAAGCTCGATACAGAAATCGCGATCCGAAACACCGTCGAGCGAATTTACCATCGGCGCTTCGAAGGAGAGCAGGGAAGCGGTTTTAAAACGGTCGATCGGATAAGTCGTCCCGGCGAGCGCGCCACTCCCCAACGGGGAAAAATTCATACGTTTTACGATATCGTTCAGCCTTTCGAGATCCCGTAGGAACATCTGGGCATACGCCATCAAGTGATGTCCGAAGGTGATCGGCTGGGCGCGCTGGAGGTGCGTATAGCCGGGCATAATAGTCTCGGTATGCCGCTTCGCGGTCTCACAGAGAACGGTAATAAGCTCGGATAAGAGCGATCGTATCCCCGCGACCTCGTCTCGCAGATAGAGCCGAAGATCGAGCGCGACCTGATCGTTCCGCGAGCGGGAGGTGTGAAGCCGTTTCCCGACGCTTCCGAGCCGCTTCGTAAGCTCCGCCTCAACGAACATATGGATATCCTCGGCGTTCGGGTCGAACGCGAGCGTCCCGTCCTCGAGATCGGAAAGGATACGCCGAAGCTCGGCAATGATCCGTTCGCTGTCCTCCTTCGGAATGATCCCGCATTCGCCGATCATTTCCGCGTGCGCGATACTCCCCTCGATGTCCTGACGAAACATTCGCGCGTCAAACGAAACAGAGGAATTAAAAGCGTTTACGCCGCTGTCGACTTCCTTTGAAAAACGACCCGCCCACATTTTTTCCATTACAATACCGATCCTTTCCCTTTAAGGCAACACCGCACAATTACCGCCTGCGGCTTTGCCGCCCGATTGACAGCCATAT
>JAMPCH010000053.1 GCA_023666265.1 Roseburia sp. | reverse complement strand
GGAAGTTTTTGCTTACCTGTTTCGGCTCTTGTTTTTTTGGCTAGCGGAACTTACGGGATTTCCTACACATCCGCGACGGTTCGGGCATAAATTTTATAGCGATACCCTCTTGGGATGTTCCTTCTGCGCCCTCTACATCAAGCCCATAAGGACTTATGCTGATTTTTGCTTAAAAGAGTTGCGAAAAAATCTTCACAAAGCCGCATAAATCCAAGCCTTTGCTTGATTTTTTCGACTCTTTTTAATCAAAAATCAGTAATACACAAACCACATTATAGAACCGGTTTAGACTTGGTTCTCTAGACATTTCCTCTCGTTTTTACTTCAGATTTCTTTAAACTCCTCCCAGTCCCTGTTCCCGGGTGTTAAGTGGGTGATTTTTCGACCCTTTTCCCGAATTTTTACAGGCTTGCCGCACCGCGCTCCTTCCCCAAAAAATAACCCCGACAAGCAAAAAACTTGTCGAGGATCGCGAACTATATATCACAAATAAATCATAAAAAGCAATATTAAAGTTTAGGTTGACCCTTTTCAAAGGGTCGCAGGGGTGTGGGGACAGCGTCCCCACATAAAATTATTTCTCTCGCGTCTCTCTCGTCCCCAAAACTCACCCAAACAGCTTCGCTTGAGGGAAGTACTGGAGGCGGAGCTTATCGGCGATGAGGGCGATAAACTCGGAGTTGGTCGGCTTACCGCGCGTATTTCGGACGGTATAGCCAAAGATCCCGTTTAATACGTCCACGTCGCCGCGGTCCCACGCGATCTCGATCGCGTGGCGGATCGCGCGCTCGACGCGCGAGGGGGTCGTATTATAGCGCTCGGCGACGGTCGGATAGAGGAGCTTTGTGACGCTGTTGATCATTTCGTCGTCGTTGATCGAGAGGATGATCGCGGTACGGAGGTAATGATAGCCCTTGATATGGGCGGGGATCCCGATCTGGTGGATAATATCGGTGACGATATACTCGATATTATTGATCTCGCGGGTCGCGCCGGGCGCGACCTGACCGGCGTGAAAGCTCATAAGCGCCTTGACCTTTCTTACGAGCTGTTTCGGCTCAAAGGGCTTGACCATAAAATATTCCGCGCCCGCGTCCATCATCTCGCGCTCGAGCTGGGGCGTACTTAAATTAGAGACGACGATCGTCGTCGGGAGCTTCCCCGCCGCGCGCTTGACCTCCGAGAGGAGCTCCGCCGCGTCCATCTCGGGCATCTTCGCCTCGACGACGAGAAAGTCGGGGAGGTCGCCGCGCATCGTCTCGAGGAGGGTACGCCCGTTTTTTTGTCGCGTGACCGCGAACATCCCCTCCTCCTTGAGTAGGCTCGCCCAAGAGAGCCCGTATTCGGGGCTGTCGTCGCCGATGAGTACCTTTGTTTTTTCCGTCATGATTTTGACCGTCCTTTCGAGGGGGCTTTTTCGCCCCTGTAATTTCCTGTTTTCGTCCCTGTTCGGGTCTACGTCTATTTTATCACGGCTTTTCGGGAACTGCAATCGGTTTTCGCGAAGAAACGCCGCGGCGGGATTTTGCTTATTTCCCGCGCGGGGCGGATTTTCCGCCGCTTTCGGAGGAAAATCGGCTTTATTACGGGAATTTTCGCCTTTTCGGCGGTTTCCCGCTTTTTGGGGGAGCTTGTCGGTTTTTTCCGATAATTTCCTTTCGCGCCGCGCCTTTCAGCGCCGCGAAAAAAAGGGAAAACGCCCCGCGCCTGTCATAAATCAAAAATAAGACCCGCTTCTTGGAAGCGGGCGGCGGGAAATGATCGATCTTTGGGCTTTAAGCGATCTTGTGTTATTTTTTTGGGGAAGGAGGCGACGTCGGGCGATCTATCGTGAGCGGGGGCGGTTTCGCGCGATCCTTCGCCGCGATCGTCGAGCCTTAAGGCTACACCGCACAATTATTGTCGTTCCGGCGGCAGTCAGATTTTCTGTCAGATTGTATCGATTTTATGCAGGAAGGATGCTCTTTCGGTCAGCCCCTCTGTCACTGCGTGACACCTCCCCCGCCCGGGGGAGACCACCTTTCAAAGAAAATCGGTGCAATATGGCGGAAAATATGGCTGTCGACGGGACGGCAAAGGCGTAGCCGGTAATTGTGCGGTGTTGCCTTAACGAACGGGCGAGAGCGCGGTCGCCTCGCGGCACATATTCTCGATAAAGACGGCGTAGCCCATCGTCGAGTCGTTGACGAGGACGTGGGTGACCGCGCCGACGAGCCGCCCGTTCTGGAGGACGGGGCTACCGCTCATCCCTTGGACGATCCCGCCCGTCCGACGGAGGAGACGCTCGTCCGTGACGCGGATCGTCATATTCCGAACGGACGAGCCGCTCCCGCGATCGATCCTCACGATCTCGATCTCATATTCCTCGGGCATCATACCCGCGACGGTCGTTAAGATCGTGGCTTTACCCTTCTCGACCTCGCCGCTGTATCCGATCTCGATCGGGTCGTTTAAGATCGGGGTCGTCTCGCTGTAGCCGAATACGCCGCATTCGCCGTTGAGCTTGACCGTCCCCGTCTCGGTGTCGGAGACAAAAGCGCCGCAAAGCTCTCCCGGCGAGCCGCCGCTTCCCTTTAAGACGTCGGTGATACTGACGGCGGTGATCTCGCCCTCGAGGAGCGGTAGGCGAAGCCCCGTCGTAACGTCGCTCACCGCGTGACCCAGCCCGCCGAAAACGCCCGTCTCGGGGTCGTAAAAGGTCATCGTCCCGATCCCGGCGCAGCTGTCCCTTGTCCAAAGCCCGAGCTTATAAAAGCCGTCCTCCTCCGAGCGGAGCGGGGTCGCTGTCAGCTCGAGCGTCTCCCCGTCGCGAAGGACGGTGAGCCGACATTCGCCGTCGGCTTTTTGTACCGCGTCGGAGAGCGCGGCGCTGTCCTTAACGGACGCGCCGTCGACCGCGACGATCACGTCCCCGGTATGAACGCCCGCCGCCTCGGCGGGCGAAAGCTGGCTCATCGCGCCGTTGACATAGCCGAAATCGGTCACGACGACCCCGTCGGTCAGCATTTTTATCCCAAACGGCGTCCCACAGGGGATCACGACCTCGCGCTCGCCGACCTCCTCATAGACCGCCGAGGCGGATAGCTGTGCGGCGGCTTGGCTCCGCCCGAGCGCGACCGACGAGGCGAAGCCGAGCATAAGCGCCGAAACGGAAAGCGCCCTCCAAAAATTCTTCATTTTACGACCATTCCCTTCCATTCGAGCTTTTTTTCTTCTGTATTTAATATTGACGATCCGAGCGCCGATATGAGAGGAAGATTTTTTACTTGACGGCTCTCGGCGCTTGCGTTTTGGGAAAAAATGTGCTATTATATATGTAACGATACATTCTATTCGGGAAACGGAGAAAATATGAGAGCGCTTTCGGTTTTTTTAAAAGTCGTTTTGTTGATCCTCGCCGCGATCTGGGGGATCGGGTGCGGGGTCTTATTCCCGGTCATGATCCTCTCGACGGGGGCTGAGCTCGTCCCTGAGGCGATCGCCGCCGACGCGGTGATCGTCGTCTGGCTCGCGACGGCGGTCGTCGGCTATGTGATCCCCGCGATCCTGACGCTTTGCGGCTTTTATAAGACCGCCTCCGTCCTCTCGCTTCTCGGCTTTGGCGGGGTCGTCGCGGTCTATGCGCGTTTCGCGGCGCTTTACGCCGATACGGCGGGGAGTAACGGACCGACCGAGCTTTATCTCCCCTGTATCTTTATCACGATCCTAATCCTCGCGGTCACGGCGATCGAGAACCGGGAGCGGCTGAAGAGCTTCCTCGACCGTAAGTCGGAGGAGAAGGACAAGCCCGCCCCCTCGATCTTCGGCGACAGCGGGGGAGACGAAAAATAGGCGGATCAAACGGTGCTTGACGACAAGCACCCTTCCATAAAAAAGGAGGCGCTATTATGGCGTTATTACGCGACGACATCCAATTCCACCTCAAGACGACGCCCGATCAGGTCGGGAAATACGTGATCCTCCCCGGCGACCCCGGGCGGGTCGAGAAGATCGCCGCCTATCTCGACGACGCGGCGTTTATCGCGTCGAACCGCGAATATACGACCTATACCGGGTCGCTCGAGGGCGAGCGGGTAAGCGTCGTCTCGACCGGGATCGGCGGACCCTCCGCCGCGATCGCCGTCGAGGAGCTGATCCGTTGCGGCGCGGATACGTTTATTAGGATTGGGACGAGCGGCGGGATCGACCTCTCGGTCGCGGGCGGCGACCTCATCGTCGCGAGCGGGGCGATCCGGGGCGACGGGACGAGTAAGGAATATCTCCCCGCCGATTATCCCGCCGTCCCCGACTATCGCGTCTTAAACGCGCTCGTCCGCGCGGCGGAGCGCCTCTCGGACGATACGCTCGGGAACGGCTATCACGTCGGCGTGATCCAAAGTAAGGACAGCTTTTACGGCGAGATCGAGCCGCAAAAAATGCCGATCGCGGAACACCTCACCGCGCGGTGGGAGGCGTATGTACGGTGTGGCTGTCTCACGAGCGAGATGGAGGCGGCGACGCTCTTCTCCGTCGCGATCGCGCGGCGGGTCCGCGCGGGGGCGGTATTGACCGCGCTCTGGAACGTCGAGCGGACGAAGGCGGGGCTTCCCGACCCCGTCTGTGAGTCGAGCGATCGGGCGATAAGATGCGCGGTCGAGGCGATCCGCCTTCTCATCAAAGAGGATAAAGAAAAAAGCTGAAACCGCCCGCGCCGCGAGTGTTCCGAAACATTCGCGGCGCGGTTTTTTCGTTTACTTTAACTGGAACGAGAGACAGTCGGTACACGCCTTTTGCGTGGGGTCGCATTCGTGCGTTCCGACCTTGATCTTGTCGAGACTGCAATAATTGCAGTCACAACAATGATGCTTACAGTTATTGATCGTACATTCGATGCTCATATTCGCTCTTTCGCTGCTCATAAAAAAGACCTCCCTAATTTTATTTTTGTGAAGGATCGCGTATTTGCGGGTCTTTCAAGTCCCGCTCATTCGTTATTTTTCGCGAAAAACCGAAAAATATGTACCGGGGCGAAAAAGAAAAAATTTCGCCGTTTTCGCATAATTTTCAAAAAAGACTTGCAAAAATTTCCCGTATATGGTAAAATGGTAAAGCATAACGATTACATCAAAAGGAAGGACAAGCTATGACATTCAACATCTATACTCTGATCGCGTTTATCGTTTATTTCGCGATCGTTCTCGCGATCGGGATCGCGTGCTTTCGCCGCTCAAAGAATATGAACGACTACTTCCTCGGCGGGCGCGGTCTCGGGACTTGGACGGCGGCGATTTCGGCGCAGGCGTCGGACATGAGCGGCTGGCTCTTACTCGGGTTGCCGGGTTCGGTCTTTGTTGCGGGGCTGACCGAGAGCTGGATCGCGGTCGGGCTTTTTATCGGGACGTATCTAAACTGGCGGCTGATCGCCTCGCGCCTTAGGAAGATGTCCGCCGCGGCGGACGACGCGATCACGATCCCCGAATATTTCCAAAATCGGTTTAAGAGTAAGTCTCCCGTCGTGCGCTTTGTCTGCGCGGCGATCATCTTTGTCTTTTTCCTCGTTTATACCGCCTCGGCTTTTAGCTCGGGGGCGAAGCTCTTTGAGTTCGTATTCGGGATCGACTATGTCCTCGCGCTCTCGATCGGCGCGGTCATCATTATCGCCTATACCTTCCTCGGCGGCTTCCTCGCCGTCTGTTGGACGGATCTGATCCAAGGGCTTTTGATGCTCGCGGCGCTCGTTTTTGTCCCGATCCTTTGTCTCGCGAATACGCCCGATTTCACGGCGACCCAATTTGAGGCGTCGAATTATCTCAGTATGTTCGAGACGACGGACGGCGGCTTCGCGTGGCAGACGATCCTCTCCGGGCTGGCGTGGGGCTTGGGCTACTTCGGTATGCCGCATATCCTCGTTCGCTTTATGGCGATCAAGAGCGCGGATATGATCAAAAAGTCGCGGATCATCGCGACGGTATGGGTATTGATCTCGCTCGGTATGGCTGTCCTCGTCGGGGTCGTCGGCTACGCGTACCTTCACGCGGCGGGGAACGAAGCCCTCCTCGAACAGTTTAACGCCCTCGGCGACGCGGAGCGGATCTTTATGTTCCTCTCGTCCTCGCTCCTCCCCTCGCTCCTCGCGGGGATCGTCCTTTGCGCGATCTTAGCGGCGATCATGAGTACGGCGGACTCCCAGCTCCTCGTGACCGCCTCCGCCGTCACGAACGACGTATTTAAGCTTCTCAATAAAAAGGCGAGCGAAAAGACGCAGATGTGGATCTCGCGGATCACGGTCGTGGTCGTCGCGGTGATCGCCTACCTCCTCGCGCTCGACCCGACGAGCTCGGTCATGGATCTCGTTTCTTACGCGTGGGCGGGGCTCGGCGCGGCTTTTGGTCCGGCGATCCTCCTCTCGCTGTTCTGGAAGAAGATGAACATTACGGGCGCGGTCGCGGGCATGATCGTCGGCGGCGCGGCGGTGATCCTTTGGGAGATGCTTTGCGGCGCGACGGGGATCTATTCGCTCCTCCCCGCGTTTCTCCTCTCGCTCCTCGCGGTCGTGATCGGGTCAAAGGTCTCGGGCGGCGCGCCCGAGGGCGTGGACGAGCTTTTCGCCAAGGCGAGCGCGAAACAGCTCGATTGAACGAAATAAAATGTTTTTCATTTTGGGAATTACGCTCCCTCGAGGGTCGCTTCGGGGGGCGATTTTTTGTGCTTCGCGACGTTTTTTGAAAAATCATTGGCTAAAATCCCCATAATTCCCGACAAGAAAATACAAATTTTAGTCAAAATCAAATATTTACATATTGCATAACTTATGGTATACTGGTAAAGAAAGGAAAGTGCGAAGCGCTTCCCAAAATAATAAAAAGGAAGGTCAACACGATGAAAAAGGGAATGAAGAAGGCGCTCGCCGCCTTACTCGCGGCGGTCACCATGCTGTTCGCGGGGAGCGTAACGGCGGGGGCGGAGAGTATCGCGGATACGGCGAAAACGCGGTACAACGGCGACTCGTTCAGTATTAAGCTCGCGGACGGGAAGGCGCACGATTATAAGATCAAGCTCACCAAGGGCGGGGATCTGAAGATCGGTCTGACCTCGGCGTGTTACAGAACGAATATAACGGTATATGACGCGGACGGCGGCACGATCTCTCCCTCGAAAAGCCAATCTACGGTGAAAACCGGCGGCTTTGGGAGTGATATTTTTGGCGGAGGTCCGTATCCGGATCGGTGCTACTGGAATGAGACCGTTGAAAAATTCAAGGGCGAGGTCGTTTATACCGATCTCGATAAGGGGACTTATTACATTCGAATCCAGTTGGACAGAAGCTCGTCCTATTCCGGTCAGGGGAAAGCGTCGATAAAATTCACCTTCCCGGGGAAGACGGCGGAGGAGAGCGGCGCGGAAACGACCAAGGTCGACCCGACCCTCTCGGTCGCGCTCAAAAAGGGCGAAACGCTCTCGCTCGGGACGGTCGAGGCGGGGTCGGACGTAAGCTGGTCGACCTCGGATAAAACGGTCGCCTCGGTCGCGAAAAGCGGGAAGGTGACCGCGAACGCGAAGGGTTCGGCGGTCGTCGAGGCGAAGGCGGGCGATACCTCGCTTAAAATCACGGTCGTCGTCGAGGGGTAACATTATACCGATCCGCAATGAAAACCGTAGAAAAAAAAATCAGCGTAAAACCGCATAAACCCAAGCTTTTGCTTGATTTTTTGTACGGTTTTTGATCGCGGATCGGTATTGACAAAAACAAAAAGGGGCTTTCTCGGGGAGGGAAAGCCTCTTTTTTGGTGGGAGCGGGACGGCGGGGTCACTCGATCTCCTGCTCTAAATTCTCAAAAATTTCAGACGAGAAAAACTCCTTCAGCGTGATCCCGAGACCGTCGCATAGTATTTTTACGGTCGAGATAGAGACGTTGCGGCGCGAATCGTCAAACAGGCTGTATACGGTCGAGGGCGTCACGCCCGAGCGAACCGCAAGCTCGTTCGGCTTTATTTTTCGCTCGGCGCATATCTCCTTAAACCGCGCTACGACCGCGTCCTTTACCTTTGCCATGTATCCGCCCCCCGAGCTTTTTATCCTTATTATATGTTTTTGTTCGCGCTCGCGTATACGCACTTGCGTAATTTTGAAAAATATGTTATGATAATAATAAGCTGGATAAACAAAAAAGAATCATTCGGCGAAGTCGGACGAAAGGGCGGGGAAAAGATGAGCGATCCGAATAAAACAGCGTGTTTCGCGGGACATAGAATCATTTACGAACCGTCGGAGGAAATAAAAAAACGCCTTTATACCGCAGTTTCGGACTGCGTGAAAGACGGAGTTATTCATTTTATCGCGGGCGGCGCGATAGGATTTGATATGTTGGCGGAAAAGATCGTTCTCGAATTAAAAGACGAAGGTCTCCCCGTTACCCTGACCCTCGCGCTCCCATGTCCGCCTAATGAACAGACCGCGCGATGGAATGAAAGTTGTCAAACAACATATGCCGAGATTTTGAGCCGAGCGGACGAGGTGATCCTCGTTTCACCCTGTTATACAAAAAGCTGTATGCTAAAGCGAGACAGATTTATGGTCGATCATAGCGAAAAACTGATCTGCTATTTACGGAAGGAGTGCGGCGGGACATTTTATACCTTAAATTACGCTTTAAAAAGCGGAAAGACGATCCTTCCGATCTGAGTGAAATTTCGGATTTCGTTTGTGAACCGCCCATTCACCAAAGATAAAACTTCTCCGATTGACATTTTTACGGAGGTATGCTATACTTATCCTATAAAAATCATTTTTACGATATGAAGATTATAACAATGAAAGGAAGATTTTTCATGAAAAAACTCCGAGCGCTCGCAGCCGCGCTCCTTTTCGCCTTTTTGTCGGCTTGCGGCGGTACGGCGGAGCGCCCCGAAGAAGCGGCGGCGGTCTCGTCCGAGGATACGGCTTCGGCGACCGAGCCGATCGCCGAGGGAGCGAACGGGGCGCGGCTTACCGATGAGGAGGCTTTCGCGATCGGCGATCGCTGTGCGCGAGGCTTACAGCGGCTCTATCTCGATTACCTGTATTTCGAGGAGGATCGCCTTCTGCTGAAGCCGACGGGAAACACGGCGTATGCCGCGTTTGAAACGGAGGGATTTTCGGACGGGGAATTTTTGTTTTACGAGGTGTCTTCCGATACGATTCGAACCTACGACGAGCTGGAGGCTGTCTTTAACGCGTCCTGTACCGAGGAATATACGAAGAAGCTTTTAAGCGGCGAATCCGTTTTTTATAAGAGCGTTGACGGAAGGCTCTTTATGTACCCGACCGAGAATTGCTTTATGGGCTTTCGGAACGTTTACCTGACCGATCGGGAACGGCGCGGGGAGGACGAGATCGTTTTTACCTTCGCCGAGATCGCCGACGATCTCTTGGCGGTATCGCCCTCCGCGTTTTACGCCGCCGATTATGAGCGCGACCCGAGCTATGACCGCGCCTTTACCATGACGGTCGTTCGGCGGGAGGGGGAATGGCTGATCTCCGACTGTGGCGACGCGGCGGCGATCGGGTATCTCTACCGCGCGGATACCTTCGGCGAGCGCGGTGAGTACGGCGACGAGGAGGCGCGACGCTTGGCGGAAAAATTCGCCTCGGAGATAAAACGCGCGTTTCTCGACGATCCCTCGGAGGGGGAGCTTACGGAGGGCTACGAGAGCCTTCGGCTGATCGACTGGTATCGGTGGGGGAAGGAGCTGAGGTTCGTTTACCGCGCCGAGGGCGGCGACCCCGCGGTCGACCCCGACGACCGCTATCTCGGCTTTTCGCTCGCGGATCGGGACGGGGCTTGGCAACTCGAAGCCTGTGACCGCCCCGAGGTGTTCGGGTATTGCTACGCCCCGCCCGATGAACCGCGCGCGTAACGGCGCACGCCTTCCCCAAAACAAAAACACAACCCCCGCCCCCGAACGGAAACCCCGCCCGGGGGCGCGTTTTATCCCGCTCCCGCGATTTGACATTTTAAGGGCGGTATGGTATAATAAGCTTACCAAACCCGCTCCCGGAGGTCGTTTTATGCACAAAAAAAGTATCGCGAACCGCTGGTTCGTGAACAGCTTCGGCGTGGTCGTCGTCTTACTCGTGATCCTTGACGTCGCCTTCTTTTTCCTGATCCGAAGCTTTTATTATAACGAGGTCAGACAGTATATCGAGATCGAGACGAATATCGTCGCGGGCGTTTTAGAGCGGTTTTACGGCGATACCTCGACCGACTACGCCGACGAGGTAAGGGTCGCCGTCGAGGAATTTGAGAAAAAAAATTACGCCGAGCTGATGGCGATCAATTCGCGGGGAAGGGTCTTTCTCTCGAGTAGCGGTTTTTCCCCCGAGGAACAGTACGAGATGCCCGACTATACCGCCGCCCTCGCCTCCGAGGACGGGACGGGCTATTACGTCGGCTATCTCGAGAGCGCCGAGAAATATATGGCGTATACCGTCCTCTTAAAGGGCGGCGGCGCGGATATGGCGATCCGTATCATTACCTCGCTCGGGCGGATCGATACCCAGATCCTTTTGATCACGGGCGGGATCGGGGTCGCGAGCCTCCTCCTGATCGTCCTCCTCCTCGTCCTCGGGATGTATTTTATCAAGTCGATCGTCCGCCCGATCCAAAGCATCGCCGGGAGCGCCCGCCGCCTCGCGACGGGGGATTTCTCCATTCGGATCGAGGCGGAGCGTAACGACGAGCTGGGCGAGCTTTGCCGCGTATTCAACTATATGGCGGACGAGCTCGAGAACGCCGACAACGTCAAAAACGAGTTTATCTCCTCGATCTCTCACGAGCTACGTACCCCGCTTACGGCGATCAAGGGCTGGACGGAGACGGTCTCGGGGATCGATGACCGCGAAACGCGTATGAAGGGGCTAAGGATCATCGCCCGCGAGACCGACCGCCTCTCGGATATGGTCGAGGAGCTGCTCGACTTCTCGCGTATGCAAAACGGGAAATTTACCCTCAACCCGACGAGGATCGACATCATCGCCGAGCTCTCGGACGCGGTTCTCATGTACAGCGAAAAGGCGAAGACCGAGGGGATCGCGGTCATTTATGAGGAGAGCGAGTCGGTCGCGATCGTGAACGGCGACAAAAACCGCCTCCGTCAGGTCTTTATCAATATCCTCGACAACGCGATCAAGTACAGCACCTCGGGCGGGACGATCACGATCGAGACCGAGCTATCGGAGCGCGAGATCTTTATCGTGATCTCGGACACGGGCTGTGGGATCTCAAAAGCCGACCTCCCCAAGGTCAAGGAGCGCTTTTATAAGGCGAATAAAACGGTTCGCGGGTCGGGGATCGGTCTCGCGGTCGCGGACGAGATCGTAAAAATGCACGGCGGGGCGCTCACGCTCACGAGCGAGATCGGGAAGGGGACGAGCGTCTCGATCGCGCTCCCGCTCCTTACGTCGGAGAGCGCCGGTTCTTCCTGATTTATTTTTTAGGGCAGGCGTGCGCTTTTTCGCACCTTCACAAAATCCAGCCCGCAACCGACGGTTGCGGGTCGTTTTTGCGGTCGCGAAGGGCTTCGCAACCGAAGGTTTCGTCGAAAAAGGGAAAATGAACACTAAAATCGCTGGCGCAACTGCCGCTTTTTCTGCTATACTGAATGCGTTAAGACAACACCGCGCGTGTGAAGCTTGTTTTTCTTTCTGACGAGAGGGAAAAAGAAAGGAATTGTTTTATGAATATTGAGATCGCGAACCGACTGGTTCAACTCCGAAAGGAAAAAGGCTTATCACAAGAACAGCTCGCCGAAAAGATCGGCGTTTCGCGTCAAGCCGTCTCAAAATGGGAGCGAAGCGAGGCTTCGCCCGATACCGATAACCTGATCATGCTCGCGCGGCTCTACTCGGTCTCGCTCGACGAGCTTCTCCGAACGGACGACGAGATCCCCCTCCCCGACTCGACGGAGAAAGCCGAGGAGGCGGGGGAGGACGACCCCGCCGAAAAAGCCGGGACGGGGGAGGGCGACCCTTCCCAAAAGGAAAGGGCGCGGGATAAGATCAAGATCGGCGACGGCGGCGTTCGCCTCGTCGCCAAAAACGGGGACATCATCTCGCTCGGGCGGGGCGGGCTTCGCCTCATCGGCGACGACCCCGCGACCGCCGAGCGCGAGCGACTTCTTCGGCGGAAGGTCGGATGCGCCTGTACCGTGGCGGTGATACTTTTGATGTCGATCGGCGTGGGGATCTCGACCCTCGATCGGAGCAGGGGAGCGGCGCTCCTTTCGCTCGCGCCGTTCCCCTTCTTAATGGCGTTCCTCGGGCGGGAGCGGAAGTGGGTGCGCGTCCTCTATACGATCTTTGTGGCGGTCGGGGCGTTCGCCTTTATGTCGGAGGGCGGTATGATGCGCGAGGCGTTCGGCGGGCTGTGCTTCCTCCTGATCCCGCTTTATTACCGCTTTGTGGCGTTTCTCCGCCTCCGCGCCGAGCGGGTAAAAACGGAGAAGCCCGCTCCCGCTCTTTCTCCTTCTTCCTCCGCCCACCCGCTTTCCGACTTTTTCGTCTATCATGAGGCGGCGATCGATCTTTTGATCTACGCGGGGGTCTGGCTTTTTACGGCGGCGATGATGCTGAGCGGGTTATGGTCGACGGTCTATATGAATTACATCCTCCTCTGTCTGATCCCGATCCTCCGCTCCTTCGCGCGGGCGATCCGCGAGCGCGACCCCGACCGCTTCTCCGCCGAGGCGCTGATGCTCTTTCTTTGGCTTCTCTCCGCCTTTGGCGGATACGCCGACCATCGCTACGCGATGGAGAGCTTCCCCGTCCTCTTCCTCGCCCCGCTCTATCATTTCCTCTGCCGCCGCTTTAACGCGCGTTTCGCGGTGAAGGACGCGGAGGGTACGAAAGAGGATTTATGAGAGAAAATATATTTTACCGAGGGCTCTGCCCTCGGACTCCCGCAAGCCTTTGAAAAGGCTTGACCTAAACTTTTAATATTGCTTTATGATTTTTTTTTAAATGGAATAGTCCGTGATTTTAGACAAGTTTTCCGCAAACTTTCTATTTTTGATCAGACAAAAAAATGCTTGACCATTTCATTGCTTTGGGGTATAATAAAAGCAGATGAAACTTTCGGATCAG
Source organism: Roseburia sp. (assembly GCA_023666265.1). Classification (GTDB taxonomy): domain Bacteria; phylum Bacillota; class Clostridia; order Oscillospirales; family Ruminococcaceae; genus Ruminiclostridium_E. The sequence goes on along the minus strand of JAMPCH010000053.1, from coordinate 5,599 downwards.
ACGGAGAGGGGGCGATGACAATGAATCATAAAGCGATCGGCGGTACATGGGATGAACTTCAAAAAGAGCTTTTTACCTCGGAAGAGATTGTTGCCAGTCGTTTAAGAGTAGCTTTGATCGGTGAGCTGATTAAAGTTGAACAAGAGCAAGAACAAAGCCGAGCGCAACTTGAAGAATAGAGCGAGGAAAACATTCCCTTATAGCCAAAACGAAAAAAAGCCTGTACAATTGACAAGCACACATAAACTTGTCGAATGGTATAGGCTTTTCGCTTTTGGAAAATTTAAAAAGCAATATTAAAAGTTTAGGTCAAGCCTTTTCAAAGGCTTGCAGGGGGTTCGGGGGACGGAGTCCCCCGCTGAACATATACTTCTTTTATACTTCTCTTAAATCTCTCTTAAAATCTTATTCTCTCCTCAACATACCCCTTCACATCGGCGAGGGGGATACGTACCTGATCCATGGTATCGCGTTCGCGGACGGTTACGCGCTTATCGTTCTCGCTGTCGAAATCGTAGGTGATACAAAAAGGCGTACCGATCTCGTCCTGACGGCGATAGCGCTTCCCGATCGAGCCGGTCTCGTCGTAATCGACCATAAAGTACTTCGACAGCTCGTCGCGGAGCGCGAGCGCCCCCTCGTTCAGCTTTTTGGAGAGCGGGAGGACAGCCGCCTTGATCGGCGCGATCGAGGGCTTAAAGCGGAGGACGACGCGGGTATCGTTTTTTTCCGCGTCGATGACCTCCTCGTCATACGCTTCGCAGATCAACGCGAGGACGGTGCGGTCTAAGCCGTAGGTCGACTCGATGATATAGGGGACGATCTTTTCGCCCGACTCGGGGTCGAGATATTCGATCTTCTCTCCGCTGTATTCGCGGTGACGCGTGAGGTCAAAGTCGGTGCGGTTATGCGTCCCGTTGACCTCGCCCCAGCCAAAGGGGAAGAGAAACTCGATGTCACAAGCCGCCTTGGCGTAGTGCGCGAGCTTTTCGTGGTCGTGATAGCGAAGGTGATCCGCCGCGATCCCGAGGTCGAGATAAAACTTCCTTCCGAATTCCTTAAAGTAATCGTAAAGCTCCGCGTCCGTCCCTTCTTTACAAAAGGTCTGGAACTCCATTTGCTCGAACTCGATCGTTCGGAAGGTGAAATTCCCGGGGGTGATCTCGTTTCGGAACGCCTTCCCGATCTGACCGATCGAGAAGGGGAGCTTTGAGCGGGTCGTCCGCTGGACGTTTAAGAAGTTGACATACTCGCCTTGGGCGTTCTCGGGGCGAAGGTAGATAATGCTCTTACTGTCGTTCGTGACGCCGCGATAGGTCTGAAACATCAGGTTAAACTCGCGAATGTCGGTATAGTTCGACTTCCCGCAGTTCAGGCAGGGAATGTTGTGGCTTTTGATATAGTCGAACATTTCCTCCTTCGTCATCGCGTCGGGGTGAGCCTCGGGGTCAAAGTCGGCGATGAGGTTATCCGCGCGGTGGCGCATTTTACACTCCTTACAGTCGAGGAGGGGGTCGGAGAAGCTCGCGACGTGACCCGACGCTTCCCAGACGCGCGGGTGCATCAAAATATCCGCGTCCAGCTCGTAGCTGTTGCGGCGCTCTTGGATAAAGCGCTTTCGCCAACAGTCCTTGACCGTATTTTTGAGCCGCGTCCCGAGCGGCCCGTAGTCCCAAGTATTCGCGAGACCGCCGTAGATCTCGCTCCCCGGGTAGATAAAGCCCCTCCCCTTACAGAGCGCGACGATCTTATCCATGGTTTTTTCGGTGTTGTTCATAAAAACGAAGTCTCCTTCTACTATCTTTTTCCTTTTTTATTTTGGGAAGGCGTGCGAGCGCCGCGCGTAGCGTCCTTTTGCGTTCTTGCGTCAGCGCCGACCTCGCCGCTCTTATCAAAACGTGCGGTGAGACGCCGCACGGAGGCGGCAGTTGTTCGCCCAAGGCTTCGGCACGGACGCCGAAGCACAAAGCGAACAACAACGTAGTCCTTCCCTAAAAAATAAAACAAAATAAAAATAATTTTACATCTTGATCTCGCGCGTCCAGCCCATGCCGTCCGGGAGCTTCCCCCACTGGATACCCGTGAGGGTGTCGTAGAGCTTTTGAGAGATCGCGCCGATCCTCCCGCCGTTGATCGTCATGACGAGGTCGCCGTATTTGAGCTCGCCGATCGGCGAGATAACGGCGGCGGTACCCGTCCCGAACGCCTCGACAAGAGTCCCATACCTGTACGCGTCTACCACTTCATCGATCGAGAGAAGCCGCTCGGAGACCTTATAGCCCATATTTTTGAGCAACTCACAGCAGGACATACGCGTGATCCCGCCGAGAACAGAGCCACGAAGCGAGGGGGTCACGACCTCGTCGCCGATCACGAAGAAGACGTTCATCGAGCCGACCTCCTCGATATACTTCCGTTCCACGCCGTCGAGCCAGAGGACTTGGATATAGCCGTCCGCCGCCGCTTCCTCTTGACCCTTGAGCGAGATCGCGTAATTCGCGCCTGCCTTGGTAAAGCCCGTCCCGCCGATAACGGCGCGGACGTATTTTTGTTCGACATAGATCTTAACGGGGTCGATCCCGTTCGGGTAATACGCGCCGACGGGCGAGAGAATGATCGCGAAGATGAGGTGGCTCGCGGGGTGAACGCCGATATGGGAGTCGACCGCGAAGATATAAGGGCGGATATAGAGCGACGTCCCGTCCTCGGTCGGGATCCAGTCTTGGTCGATCTTGACGAGCGCCTCGATCGCCTCGATCGCGAAGGCTTCGTCGATCTTCGGGATACAGAGGCGGTCACAGGAGACGTTTAATCGCGCCATATTCTTCTCGGGGCGAAAGAGCAGCACCCGCCCGTCGGCGGTACGATACGCCTTTAGACCCTCAAAGACCTCCTGACCGTAATGGAGAACCATCGCGGCGGGGTCGAGCGGGATCGGGGCATAGGGGACGATCCGGGGATCGTGCCAGCCCACCCCCTCGTCGTAATTCATCATAAACATATGATCGGTATAATAATTCCCGAAGCCGAGCTTGCTCCAGTCCGGCTTCTGCTTCGGCGAAGCCGTCTTTGTGATCTTGATTTCCATTGTTAAAGTTGTTCCTTTCCAAAAAAGTCGGTCAAACCGTTCGATCCGCGAGACGGCTCGGCAACTTCGCCGATTTTTCGACAACCTTTATTATATCATCTTTTTCGCGGTTTGTAAATAACTTCGCCGAAAAAGAATGTACGGGAAAATTGTTTCCCGTTCGTTCTTTTTTTGTGCATTATACCGATAAAGCGGGCGTGATCACCGACGCTTGGCGTATTGATCTCTCTGTGTGGTCGCGAGCTTGTCACACCGTTCGTTCTCGGGGTGACCCGCGTGACCCTTGATCCATGTGAATTTTACCTCGTGGAGGTCGAGGAGGTCGAGGAGGCGACCCCAAAGGTCGCTGTTGAGGGCGGGCTTTTTGTCGCTCTTGATCCAGCCGTTTTTTCGCCACGAACGCGCCCAGCCCTTTTCGATCCCGTCCACGACATAGCGCGAGTCGGTCTGGATGATCACGCGGCAGGGATACTTCAGCGCCTCTAAGCCGGTGATAACCCCGAGCAGCTCCATGCGGTTGTTGGTGGTGTGCGGCTCTCCGCCGGATAGCTCCTTCTCGTACCCGTCACAACGTAAGATCACACCGTAGCCGCCCGGACCGGGATTTCCGGAGCAAGCCCCGTCGGAAAAGATCAATACCTCTTTTTTTGCCATTGCCGTAAAGCTCCTTTCAAATGTGCATATCTCCAAAGAATAAGAACGGTGGTTTGTTCCTAAAAACGAACACTATGTTCGGATAAATCCTGCCAAATATTTACGGAAAGAATAAACAAATGATCCTTATACTTTTTGTCAAAAAACCGAATTATACTTAGAAAAATAGCACCATAGGTTTATACATTTTGTAAATTCCCGTTTTAAACAGAAAAAAATAACGTGATATGTTTATACTTTCTGTCGAATTTTGAGGACGTTCGGAAATAAACGGCAGAAATTGAATAAGGGGGTAACATCACCGCTTTAAAGCGGCGCATAGTTGGGCGTTCCGTTTTGTTAAGTTGACTTTATCAATTATAATATAGAACAGGCGGCAAGTTGATTTTGCTGCTTTAAAGCGTCGCAAAAACAGAAAACTCAACCTACTTGAAGGTATGCCTTAGCAAGAAAAAGAAAAGGTCAAGATAAGGCAACGCTTTAAATCAATGAATAAGGGAAGAGGATAAACTTTTCCAACGTTCAAAATCATATAGATATATCAGCACGGTATTTCACCGTTTTAAATTGTCGAATAAGTCAACCCATACCCCATAACACAAAACTATTCTCAAGATTACAAAAAGTTTAGGTCAAGCCTTTTCAAAGGCTTGCAGGAGTCCGAGGGCAGAGCCCTCGGTTAAATCACTTCTTTTATTTCTCTTTCTTACGTCTCTCTCCCGTCTCTCCCCCGTACCCACGCCGCGAAGCGGTGGGAGAGCTTAGACAGTCCGATCATGACGAAGGCGGCGGCGGCGATCGTGAGAGCGGCGCAAGGGATCATCTCCGCGCGGAAATCGACCATTCCGAAAAAGCGGGGAAAGAGTACGCTCGCGCCCGCGAACGCCCCGACCAGTACCGCCATCATCGCCGCCTTCCACTTCTTCCAAGGCTTACAACAGCGGAAGGTGATCATAAACGAGACCCCCGCGAGGACGACCGTCGCGACGGAGCTCATCTCGGAGGTCGTAAAGCCGAACAGCGCGGAACAGACCATGACCGCCGAGAGCGCGAGGACCGCCGTGACCCCGTTCGGGACGGCGCGCTCGAGAACGTTCCCGATAAAGCTCCCCTTGATAAGCGCCTTATTCGGCTCGAGCGCGAGAAGGAAGCTCGGCGCGCCGATACAGAGCGCGTTGATGAGCGTCATCTGGATCGGCTCAAAGAGGAAGGGGAGACGGATGATCATAAACAGGATCGCGAGGAGGAGGCTATATAACGTCTTGGAGAGAAACAGCGAGGCGGAGCGCTCGATATTGTTGATCGAGCGTCGACCCTCCGCGACGACGCGGGGCATCGAGGCGAAGTTGCTGTCGAGGAGGACGAGGTTCGAGACGTTCCGCGCCGCCTCGCTCCCGCTCTGCATGGCGATCGAACAGTCGGATTCCTTGAGCGCGAGAACGTCGTTGACCCCGTCCCCCGTCATACCGACCGTCCTTCCCGCTCCCTTCAGCGCCTTTACGATCGCGAGCTTTTTATCGGGCGTGACCCGCCCAAAGACCGTATAGTCGCGGATCAGGGCGGTCAGGTCGTCTCCTTCCCCGATCGCGGCGGCGTCGAGATAGCGCTCCGCGTTCGGAACGCCCGCTTTTTTCGCGACCGCGCTCACCGTGACGGGGTCGTCGCCCGAAATGATCTTGATGTCCACGCCCTGTTCGGCGAAGTAGCGGAGCGTTTCGGGTGCCTCGGCGCGGAGCTTGTCGGTGATCGCGATCAAGGCGAGCGGCGTGAGCTCGTCGGGGAGATCCCTTCCCTTAAAGGGAAGGGGAGACCGCGCGCGCTCCGAGGCTTTCGCGGCGGGCGGGCGGCGCGTCCTCC
>JAMPCH010000052.1 GCA_023666265.1 Roseburia sp. | reverse complement strand
ATTTCAAGGATTTTTAACGAAGAAAGACGGAAAATATGCTTGTAAGACGGGCGTTTCGCGATTGTGTCAACACGCCCTAGCTGTCGGAATTTTCCCCTCTATAATAATAAACAACTTTACCCCCGATTTGTGACACCAAAAATTGAGAAATTTTTCATTTTTGCGAAATTTCGTTAAATTTTAACAATTCACGCCATTTTTGACACCGTTTTTTGTGGAATTTTTTGTCCGAGATTTGCTGAATTTCGCTTCCTTTGGAGAGCGACAAGGATCGCCCCGAGCGCTCAAAGCGACCCGCGAGGCAGTCCTTCCCAAAAAGAAAAACAACAAAAATAAAAGCCTCCCCCTCTCGGAGAGCCGAAAGAGGAAGGCTTTATATGCCTTATATTTATCCGAGGACAACCTCGACCTCGTGGGTTCCGTTCGCGAACACGGGAACGACGTTCCCCTCGACGGGCTTCCCGTCGACGGTCATAGACTTTACGCCGCTCGATACGTGATCGGGGTTAGAAACCTTAACGTTATAGGTCGCGCCGCGATAGAGCCGCGAAACCGTAAAGCCGTTCCATTCGTGGGGGATCGAGGGCGATACCTCGAGACCGTTGTAGCTCGGCTTGATCCCGAGAATGTACTGGGAGATCGCGACGAAGTTCCACGCCGCCGTCCCCGTGAGCCAGCTGTTTTTCGCCTCGCCGTGGCGCGGCGCGTCCTTCCCGGCGATCATCTGAGCGTAGACATAAGGCTCGGTACGGTGAAGGTCGGAAAATTCCTCGCGGAACGCGGGCGCGATCTTTGAGTAGTACTCAAAAGCCTTATCGCCCCTCCCCGCGAACGCCTCGGCGCACATGATCCACGCGTTATTGTGACAGAAGATACCCGCGTTTTCCTTATAGCCGCCCGGATAGGTCGAGATCTCGCCGTATTCGATATAATATTTGGTGAAGGCGGGGTTGTTGAGGACGAGACCGTGGTCGGAGTTGAGATACTTCGCGACGCTGTCGAGCGTCTTTACGTCGTCGCCCGTCTCCTTCCCGAGACCCGCGAGGACACAGAAGCCCTGAGGCTCGATAAAGATCTTCCCCTCCTCGTTTTCGTGCGAGCCGACCTTATTCCCGTTATGGTCGTAGGCGCGGAGGAACCATTCGCCGTCATAGCCGTATTTCATCGTCCGCTCGTTCATCTTCTTGACTTCCGCCATGGCGCGTTCCGCCTCCGCCTCGTCGCCGACGAGCCGACACATCGCCGCGTATTCCGGTCCGATAAAGCCGAACATACCCGCGATCATGACCGATTCGGCGTTTTGACTGTAAAACGGCGGCTCGGAGAACATCTTTTTATTATTATAGGTCTGGAAGCTTTCGCCCGGCTTGTCCGAGTAACAGGAGAGGTTGAGACAATCGTTCCAGTCCGCCCGTCCCGCGAGCGGTAAGCCGTGAGGTCCGACCTTGGTACAAACGTGGTTGAATGCGCGCTTCATATGGTCGAGCATAGTGTCGGCGAGCTCGTCCTTATTCTCATAGGGGACTTTTTCGGACAGGATCGAGAGGTCGCCCGTTTCCTTTAAATAGGCGGCGACCGCGAGGATCATCCAGAGCGGGTCGTCGTTAAAGTTTGAGCCGAGCTCGTGATTTCCCATCTTGGTGAGCGGCTGATACTGGTGATACGCGCCGCCGTCCTCGAGCATGGTCGCGGCGAGGTCGATGAGACGCTCTCTCGCGCGGGCGGGGATCTGATGAACGAAGCCGAGTAAGTCTTGATTACTGTCGCGGAAGCCCATACCGCGCCCGATCCCGCTCTCGAAATAGGACGCGGAGCGCGACATATTAAACGTCACCATACACTGGTACTGATTCCAGATATTGACCATACGGTTGACCTTTTCGTCGGGGGAATCGACGTGATACTGACCGAGGAGGCTGTCCCAATGCTTTTTGAGCTCGGCGAAAAGCGCGTCCGCCTTCTCCGCCGTGTCACACATCGCGATCATCTCGTGCGCCTTTTTCTTATTGATGATATTCTTCCGCGAACCGGCGGTCGTGATGATTTTATCCTCGTCGGTGAGGTCGGGGGCGAATTTTTCGTCGACGGGGTTCTCGACATAGCCGAGGACAAAGACGAGGTCGCGGCTCGCGCCCGCCTCGAGGTCGAGCTCGATATAATGCGACGCGACGGGCGACCAGCCGTCCGCCACCGAGTTGCGCGGACAGCCCTGGGTGACCGTCTGAGGCTCGCCGAAGCCGTTATATAAGCCGAGGAAGCTCTCGCGGTCGGTGTCAAAGCCCATGATCTTGGCGTTTACGGAGTAAAACGCGTAATGGTCGCGGCGCTCTTTATACTCGGTCTTGTGATAGATCGTACTTCCCTCGATCTCGACCTCGCCGGTGTTAAAGTTGCGCTGGAAGTTCGTGCTGTCGTCGTTCGCGTCCCAAAGACACCACTCGAGGAAGCTGAAAAGCTTGATCTTTTTAAATTCGCCGGACTTGTTGGTGACGGTGACCTTTTGGATCTCGCCGTTAAAATCTTGGGGGACGAAAAAGGTGACCTTCGCCTCTATGCCCTTTGACTCGCCCTTGATGATGGTATAGCCCATCCCGTGGCGACATTCATAGGCGTCGAGCTCGGTCTTGACGGGCGACCAGCCGGGGTTCCATACGTGACCGCCGTCGTTGATGTAAAAATAGCGTCCGCCGAGGTCGACCGGGACGTTATTATAGCGATAGCGGGTGATCCGGCGCAGGCGCGCGTCTTTATAAAAGCTGTATCCGCCCGCCGTGTTTGAGATGAGGGAAAAGAATCCCTGCGTTCCGAGGTAGTTGATCCAGGGGTAGGGGGTACGCGGTGAGGTGATGACGTATTCCTTATTCGCGTCATCGAAGTAGCCGAACTTCATAATCAAAACCATTCCTTTCTTATCATGGGAGGGAACTTGTCCCGACCCTATGATACCTATTATATATCATTTTGAAAAAAATAGCAATAGATGAAAACGATAACAAAAAATTTTACAAATATTACAAAAAAATCGCATTATTTTTAGCGGAAAAGACAAAAGCCCGTTCCCCTTCTCGGGGACGGGCTTTTGGGCGGGGTCGTTTTTGTTTTTGTTTTTGGGAAGGCGCGGGTCGCTTCCGTTTCTGTGCGGACTACAAGCTGAGCAACACGTAAAAGCCGTAGAGGATCGAGATCACGCCGAGGACGATCCCGATGACCGCGAGCGCCTTCCCATTCTCGTTCCTTTTTTGACAGCTCATCAGACCGACGACCGAGACGATCGTCCCGGCGATCCCCACCAGTCCCCAAAAATTCAGAAAAAGCGAAATGAGCGAGATCGCGAACCCGACCGCGCACGGCGTATTATAGGGAGCGATTTTTACCGTGCTTTGCTTCGCTCCGCACTCGGAGCAGAAGGAAGAACCGTTCTCGATCTCCTTCCCGCAATTCGTACAAAACATTTTTCAAATCTCCTCTTTTACTCGACCTCGAGACTTCCCGTTACGCGATTCCATTTGATGTTCAGCGTGACGTTGCTCTCGACGCGGAGCGTAACGACCTTGTTTCGGATACTTCCCGAAAAAGCGATCGTATGCTCGCCCGCCGAAACGGGAAACCGAACGGTCGAGCCGTTTTCGACCTTATATTCGTCGCGCCGATCGACGACGATCTTAACCGGCGGATTTATCGCGAACCATTGATCCGCCCGAACGACCGTCACCGTAAAGGCTTCGTCCGCCGCGGGCGGCGTTTCGGCGGCTCTTACTGCCTGTCCGCACCTTGAACAGAATTTCGCCCCCTCGGCGAGCTTACCGCCGCATTTCGTACAAAAAGCCATCCCTTTTCCTTCCCCGATCAAGGCGATCGTATTTTGTATTTTTATGATAACACACAAGACCCCAAAAAGCAATATTCCCTCTGAAATTTATCTCAAAGCGGAGAAAAATCGCTTCTTCCCAAAAATAAACGTTATCCCTTCGCCGGGAGGACGACGCGGATCGCCTTTTGCGCCGCGCGGATCGTGACGTCGCGGCGGCTTCCGCCGTTCTCGCCGTCGAGCGTCCACGCGATCTCGCGCTCCGGCTCAAATCGAAATTCGGCGGATTTGACGTATTCGATACACGACGCGTCGAGGCTCTTATCAAACAGCCGCTTTTTCAGCTCGTCCAGCTCGCCAAGACTTTTCGGGCGGCGGATAAAGATCCCCTCGAGAAGCCCGTCGTCGAATTTTACGTCCTTCGCGAAAACGTCGCGGATCGAGCCGAGCGAGGTCGAGTTCATCACCGCCCCAAAGATAAAGTCGCCCGAGGTCTCAAAGCCGTCCGCCGCGATCCTCATAAAACAGGTCGCGTCGTTTAAATGCTTCAGATCCATGCTTTTGAGGATCTCAAGGAAGTACGCGAGGCTCCCGAGCTTATTCTTGATCTGTTGGTCGGTCTCATAGGCGACATGGGTAATGATCCCGAACGCCGCGACGTAGGAAAAATGCGCCTCCTCAAAGCGCCCCGCGTCGAGCGGGGTCGGTACGCCGCGAACGATATTCTCCGCCGCCTCGCGGATATTCCGAGGGATCCCGTGAGAGGCGGCGAAGTCGTTCACCGTCCCGGTCGGGATATAGCCGAGGATCGGTCTCTCCTCCGCGTCGGCGACCGCCTCGACCAGCTCGTGGAGCATCCCGTCTCCGCCCGCCGCCGCGATCCGATCATAGCCCTCTTTAAGGGCGGCGCGTACCCGCCGCGTACAGTCGCCCGCCGATTGGGTCGGATAGACGACGACCTCATAGCCGCCCTTTGTAAAAATATCCGCCACGTCGGATAGATTTGCCGCGATCCTTCCCGTCCCCGAGTGGGGATTATAGATAAATAAGATTTTCGGCATAAGCTTACGCTCCTTCCTATTTCAAAGCTTTTTCTCATTATACCATAAATGGGAGAAAAACGCAAGCTTTCCCGTTTTATCTCAAAACGGAAGAAAAGCTCTCCTTCCCTAAGCGGTAAGCCCGTTAAGTCAGAAAAGCTTTTTCTCAAATTTATTTCACGGTCGCCCCGTCCGAGCCGTCGGTCGCGCCCGCGCCGGGAAGGTCGTCGGTATCGTCCTCGATCTCGTCCTCCGCGCCGTTCTCCGTGTTTTCCGAACCGTTCTCGGGACTGTTCTCCGAACCGTTCTCGGACGGGTCGGTCGCGGTCTCGTTTTCGCTCCCGCTCTCGTCCTCGGTCTCCGCCGCGACCGCGAGCTCGCCCGCGCCGTAGGTCTCCGCCGCGTAGACGAGACTGCCGTAGGCTTCATAAAGCTCGTCAAAGGACATCATCTGGATCGCCGCGATCTCCGCGTCGCTGAGGAAGGTTCGCGTTTTTTCGATGATCTCGACCTTCTCCGAGGTATAGGTCGAGAGCGTGTAAATTTCGTCGAGCGTCAGATTGAGCCGAATTTTTTCAAAAGCCGCGTTCGCGTAGGCGTCGTCGGCGTAGATCACGAGGCTCGACGCGGCGGTGAGGTCGGGTTCATAAATTTGCTTCCCCGTATTGTCGATCCGATAGCTGTCGTAATAGATGAGATCCTCGGTCTTGACGAATTCAAACCCTTTTTGGAGGAGCTCGGTCAGGAGGGAGGGGAGCGCCTCCTCGGTATTCGGGAGGTCGTTATGGAATAAAAGGATCGAGCCGGACTCGGTCTTAGAGAGGATGCGCTTTTTAATGGTCGCCGCGTCCGGGTCTTCCCAGTCGATGCTGTCCGCCGACCACTGGATCGCCTTTAGCCCCATCCCCTCGATCGTCGTCAATACCGTGTCGTCATATTCGCCGTAGGGCGCGCGATAAAGGGTCGGCTCTTTCCCCGTCAGCATCTTGATCTTTCGACTGCATTCGCGGGTGTCGGCGATGAGGTCGTTGATGTTCATGCCCTTGACGTGGGGGTGAAGGTCGGAGTGGTTTTGTACCGAATGTCCCGCCTCGGCGAGCTTCCTCACGTCGTCGGGGTATTTGTCGCAAAATTCGCCCGTGACAAAAAAGGTCGCCCGCGCGTTCGCCTGCTCTAAGATCGAAAGAAGCGCGTCCGTGTTGGAGTTCCCCCAAGCGCAGTCAAACGTCAGCGCGATCTTACCGTCCCCGCGCTCGACCGAATAGATCGGCTTTTTCGGCTCTTCCGCGCCCGCCGTGACCGCGTTCGCTACCGCGAAAATAATGAGGAGCGCCGCCACCAGCCCAAAAAGTACGACCGCCGCGATCCTTAGGAGCTGTTTTTTTGTCATTGTATAGACTACCATAACCCGTCTTCCTTTCCGCTCGGAATGTTTTGTAAATTCTATGCGCCCCTTTCCCCAAAAATGACAAGCACGGGGAGGAACGTGAGATTTTTAAGAGAATTTTAAGAGATTTATTGAGAAAAAAGAGAGAAATATATGTTCAGCGGGGGCGTTGCCCCCGCAAGCAGGATGCTTGCAGGTGAACGCCCCAAGCGCCGCACGGACGCGGCGCAAAACAAAGCGTTCACCGAGACCCGTCCACAAGCCTTTGAAAAGGCTTGACCTAAACTTTAATAATCTTTTTTCAAGAATGAACAGAACAACAACTTTCTTCTATTCGTCAATTTATGATGTTATTTATATTATATGATAAAAACAAAAGTCTGCATAACCAAACAACTTTGAATAAACTTGCCTAATTACACAGACTGTTTTATTTTATGAATTATTTATAAAGCGATATTAAAAGTTTCGCTCAAGCCTTTTCAAAGGCTTGCAGGGGGTTTCGGGGGACGGAGTCCCCCGCTGATATAATTTTTCTTTTTACTCTCTTAAAATTCTCTTAAATCTCTCAAAAAATCTCTCTAATCTCTCTTAAAATTCTCTTAAATCTCTCTAATCTCTCTTAAAAATCTCCCTAAAATCCCTCTTAAAAAGCCGTTTCTTTTCCTCGCCAAAGACGCGGGCGCGGATTAGATCCTCGGCGGCGATGGCGACGAAGGAGAAGAAAAACCAGATCACCACGAAGCGGAGGCAGATTTGTCCCATAAAATTAAAGGGGAGGTCGCTGTAATCCCAGACGTCCATACCAAAGCCGACGTTTACGATCAGCCCACAGATCAGCTCGGCGGTGGTAATGATCGCGCTCCCGACCGCCATCTGAGCGGGGAGGGGGAGAACCCTTCCAAAAAAACTATTAAGACCCCCGACCCAGACGAGACAAAGCCCGCCCGTGATAAACATCGAGGGGTGGGTATGGGCGCGGTAAAGGATCTCGACCGCGCCGTAGAGAAAGCCGCCGAAGAGAAAGATCACGAGCTGTTTTAAAAGCTCAAAAAAGAAGGAATCGCGTTTTTTCATACAAAGCCTCGTTTCATAAATTCTGTAATTATTTTGCGCCCGATCGGGCATACTATTCGCGGCGAAACGAAGGAAAGGAAGGTTTTTTCTATGATGGATCGGTTAAAAAAATTTACGGCTCTCCCGCTCTCTCTTTTTATTTTTACGGCAGGCGCGGTCTCCGCGCGAGCCGAGGCGAGCGGGGCGGTGGACTGTGCGTCGGCGAGGGCGGCTTTTTTAGCCGAGACCGAGACGGGGCAGGTCCTTTACGAGTACAACGCGGACGAACGTCTATCGATCGCGTCGGTGACGAAGGTCATGACGCTCCTGATCGCGGCGGAGGAGATCGAGAAGGGGTCGATCGACTTTGAGACGACGGCGACCTGTTCCGACCATGCCGCGTCGATGGACGGGTCGGTGATCTGGCTCTCGGCGGGGGAGGAGATGTCGGTCGGCGAGCTGATAAAGGCGGTCGTGATCGCCTCGGCGAACGACGCTTGCGTGATGCTCGCGGAGGCGATCGAGGGGAGCGAGGCGGCTTTTGTCGAGCGAATGAACGAGACCGCCGCGCGGCTCGGGATGACGAATACCCACTTCGCGAACTGTGTCGGCTACGACGACCCGGAGCATTATTCCACGGCGCGGGACGTGGCGAAAATGTCCGCCGAGCTCCGGCGGTACGATCACTTTGACGAATTTCTTTTGACCCGCCTCGACAGCGTCCGTACCGGGACAAAAACCGAGGTACAGCTTCTTAATACGAATAAGCTCATCACTCGCTACGACGGGATCACGGGGCTAAAGACCGGGACGACCGACGACGCGGGCTGCTGCCTCGCGGCGACGGCGCGGCGCGGGGAAATGGGGCTGACGGCGGTGGTTTTGGGCTGTACGGCGGACGAGGATCGGTTCGACGCGGCGGAGGCGCTCCTCGACTACGGCTTTTCGGAATTTGAGGTCGTCTCGATCCACCCCGACCCCGCCGAGCTTTTAGAGGTCGCGGTCGAGGGCGGGGTCAAGCCCTCGGTCGATACCCGCTTTACCGAGACGGGGGCGGTCGTCCTCCCCAAGGGGAGCGCCGCGCGCGTCAAGTATCACTACTCGCGGACGACCTCGGTCAGCGCCCCCGTCACACAGGGTCAGCTCCTCGGCTTCGTCACCGTCACCTCGGGGGATACGGTCGTCGCCACCGCGAAGGTCATCGCCGCCGAGGAGGTCGAGGAGCTGGATTTCGGGCGAAGCTTAAAGGAGCTGGTGAAAAAGCTGTTTGAGTTTTAGGGGGGAGAGAGATTTAAGAGAAAACGAGTATAAAAGGCGGGGCTTTGCCCCGCGCCCCACAAGCCTTTAAAAAGGCTTGACCTAAACTTCTGTATTGCTTTTTATCATTTCCCAAAAGCAAAAAGTCTGTACAATTCGGCGATCTTTTATAAATCGGTCGAATTGTACAGACTTTTTATTTTGGGAAGGAGCGCTATGCCTCGGCTTTGAAATTGAACCTTAAATTCCGTCCGCTATAGCATCAGCCGTGTAGGTCTTTCCGGCGACGGTTAGCGTTATATCGTCATCGCAACCGTAAAATACGCTTGAGCCGATTTTGACATTACCGTTTCCTATTTTAACATTGGAAAGCCGTTTACAATACTCAAATGTATAGTCGCCGATTTCGATCTCATTATCCGATTTCCCGTTATCGCAGATGGAAACATTCACCAAATCATCGCAACTCATAAAAGCGTTTTTCTCCATGGAGACACGACTACAGTCGATGATAATATCGGTCAAGTCTTCACAACCGGAAAATACACTTTTACCCATTTCAAGCGTTCCACCGCTTATGGTAAGTGTATTAAGCGAAGAATACTCAACGGCGTAGTCGTCGAGCGTAATGTCCGAATCCGTGATCTCAATATCTGCGGATTTCCCGAGGCTCATAAAGGCGTATTCACCCGCAGTGATCTTACTGTCCGAAATTGTTAAGGATTTTACATTTTCACAGGACGTAAAAGAGCTGTCGTCAAGCTCGAGATCGCAATTAGAGAACGAAATACTCTCGAAATCGCCGTATTCAAAAGCGTATTTATCAATATAACCCGTACAGTCGGTAAATGTTAAGATCGTATCTTTACCGCAACTCATAAAGGAATACTCGCCTAATTCAATATTACAATCCTGAAATGTCAGCGTTTTAATGTCCTCACAGGAAAAAAACGCGCTGTCATTGATTACGGGGCTTCCCCCGATGATATTCAGCGTTTCGATTTCGCTATACTCAAACGCGTATTTGTCAACCGTATAGTTGTAATTTATAAGGGTCACGCTGTCTGCTTCAAGGCTCATCAGAGCGTATTCCGCGATAAGCGTGATCGTATCCCCCTCGGGGCTTTTCTCGGGAATTACAATATCTTCGTCGGTACAGTTCCCGATTTTGGAGAGGGTACAAGTTCCGTCACCGTTGCTTTTAAACTCAAATCCTTCCGACGGTTTTAGATCGGTCGGAACGATCTTTTCCGCTAAGACTGTCGTCTCGGCGGAATCGACCGCTTTTGTCGTACTTGTTTCCTCATTGCTTTCGCCTGTTTGATCGTTCGTTACATTCCGATCATTGGCGACAGTCGTTGTTTCTCCCGAAGCGTTTCCCGTCTCTACGGGCGCCCCTTCCTCCGTCCCACACCCCGCCAGCATACTCGTTGCCAAAAGCGCGGCGAAAATCCGTCTCTTAAATTTCGTCATTTTCTCTTCCTCCGTATAATAAAAAAGTGCGCAGCCGGAGCCACGCACCGAAAAACGCGTAACTCCGAATTGCCGCGACGCAAATTCAAATATTCAATCTATACATTCTCAAGCAGTATACGAAAGAAGAGCATTGCGCTTTTACCGAATAGTAAAAAAGCGTATACTACTTGATCTTTAATATTTAAATTTACGTCGCACCTACATTATAGCACACCAAAAAGGAAAAATCAACCCTTTTTTCCGAATTTTTACCAAAGTGGCGGAATAAACCCTTCCCAAAAACAAAAACGCGATACTCGAAAAATTGTCGAATATCGCGTAAATTTTTATTTAAAAAGTCTTTTTAAAGCAATACAAAAGTTTAGGTCAAGCCTTTTCAAAGGCTTGCGGGAGTCCGAGGGCAGAGCCCTCGGTAATGATATTCTCTCTCGTTTCTCTTAAAGGTCTCTCAAAAATCTCCCGTCCCCTCACCAGTCGAAGCCGCGCGCCGGCTCTCTCACCTTCACACAAAAAGCCAGATAGCCGAAGGCGGTGCGCCAAAGGGTACTATGGGTCGGGTACTCGGAGGAGAAGAGCTTATAAAAATCCGCGCTCCGAACGACGAAGCCGTCGGCATGCTTGATCCCGCTCGGCGAAAACGCCATGATCACGTCGGCGTTAAAAGACTTTAAAAGCTCGACGACGAGCGGGAGCATCACTTCCTTCTCCGCTAAGAGCTTTTCGTCGACGACGTTCAGGGCGATCCGCTTTAAGAGCGGCTCCTCGACGGCGGTCGCGACGGAATACATCGTCCCGTCCTCGGCGGTGAACTTACTTCCGTAGCAGAAGATGTTATTCAGCTTATAGCCGACGTATTTTTGATTCGCGATCGACCCCGTGAGACGAAACAGCCCCTCGATATACGACGAAACGATACTTTCGAGCCGCGCCTCGCTCTGTTTGTCGGGGATATTCTGCCACTTGCTCCGCGTTTTCCCGGTGATCGCCTGATCCTCGACGAGGACGTGAGCCGCGAGCCAGCCCGCGCAAGCGCCGGTGAGGTGTTCGATCGCCTCGCGCGAATAGCCCTTAAACTCCGCCTCCTGTTCGAGCGCGGGGATCACGACGTCGCGCATATTATCGTGGATCCGCTTATGTACCTTATAGCCCGGGTAGCGGATCGAGAGCTGATACGCCTCCTCGTCGGCGAAATGCTTGATCGTATAGTCCTTAAGGTACTTGATCGCCTCGACGCAGATCTTTTCGTTTTTCTCATAGTTATCGTCCATGAGGTTTTTAAAAATGCGGTTGACGACCGAAAAAAGCCGCCGGTGAGCGTCGTCGATCGACTTTACGCCGATCTCGTATTCGTCGCTCCATTCAAAAAGTTCGGTTTCCGTTTCCATGCGCTTTGTCCCCTTTCGCCTCGTTTGATCGTTTCAAAGGATAATGCGAGGGTTTTTACCACCTTAACTATACCATATTTTTGGGAAAAAGTCAAGCGGGCGGGCGCGGCGCTTTTTAAGAGCAAAAATCCGTACTTCTCCTTGAAATTTTATCGGGGATATGCTATAATAAGATCAACGACAGGGGCGAAGGCGCGGAGCAAAGTGATATTCAATTTAAGGCGTTTATACGCTTTGTCCTCGAAAACCTTCAAAAAACCTTAGAGGATTAAGCGCGAGGGAGTGAGAGCGACGGAAACGAGCGACAGACAGTACGAGGGTCGATTGATCGACGAGTACGAATATTTGACCGCCATTCGCGAGATCGCGGTCGAGGAAAAAGCGGAGCGGACGGTCAAGGCGATCGACAAAAAGATCGAGTTTATTAAGGCAACACCGCACAATTACCGCTTACGCTTTGCCGTCCGATTGACAGCCATCTTTTCCGCCATATTGCACAGATTTTCTTTGAAAGGCGTCAGCCTTCCTGCATAAAATCTGTACAATCTGACGAAAAATCTGACTGCCACTCGAACGACAATAATTGCGCGGTGTAGCCTTAAGCTAAAGCTAAAGCCGTTGGAGCTTCCCGACGATCCCACCAAAAAAAGAGTAGCGATGACCGCCGAGCTTCGATCACGAAATTCGGCGGTTCGTTTTTATTTTGGTGAAGGCGCTGAAAGCCGTCGCTTTCGCCTCCGAAACCATACCCGGCTTTTACGACGAACGGTTTGAGCAACGCGCCGTTGCGTTTCTCTTGACATCGCC
Source organism: Roseburia sp. (assembly GCA_023666265.1). Classification (GTDB taxonomy): domain Bacteria; phylum Bacillota; class Clostridia; order Oscillospirales; family Ruminococcaceae; genus Ruminiclostridium_E. The sequence goes on along the minus strand of JAMPCH010000052.1, from coordinate 7,308 downwards.
GAGCGGTTTATGTTATAATAAAAACGGGCGGAAAGCCGCTTACGGCTTTCTCGGCGGCTAGCGCCGCCGCCGGCTGAACGCCGATCGCCCTTTTTATTGAAACATAAACCCTTTTTGCTTCGCAAAAACGCCTTTATGTTATAATACCCTCATAACAACATCACCCGACCGAGCGATAAACCGAAAGGACAACAGCGCCCATGGTAACGATCATTCTGGAAATACTCGAGACCGCCGCGATCGCGATCAGCGGCTTCTTAATAAAAGAGTACCTGTTTTTAGAGCCGAATCTCGAGCCGAAAAAACAGCGGCTCTTATACCTCGCTTGCTTTATTTTGGCGGGGATCACCCTACCGACGCTCGGTAAAAACGCCGCGTCGCTGGTGGTGTTGGTCATGATCGGGCTGAATGTCTGTCTGGAGCGAAAGCGGCATAAGCTGCGCGGACTGCTCCTGATGATCCCCTTCCCGGGGATCATCAACGGGCTTTTTATCCCGCTGATGCTCCTTCCTTACCTGTTCGGGATGTCCGAGCCGTCGGCGAATATCTGTCGGTTCGCGATCTACGGCGTCGCCGCGGGGGCGCTCTTACTGTTTTACTTCAAAGGAAAAAAATGGCGCAGGTGGTTTCACGAGAACATACAATATCGGAAATTAAGAAGATCCGAGCTTAGCCTGCTTTGGGCGGTGGGGATCATCATGCTGATCTTTTCACAGGCGACGACGATCCGGATCGAGGCGGAGGGCGGGAACATTCGATCGGACGAGGGCTTAATGTCGTTTATCGCGATCGCCGCGATCGCGTCGTTTATTATGACGATCACGATCATCGTACTGATCATGCAGGGAAATCAGCGCTCCTTTTACCACGAGCGCCTGTCTCATATGCAGTCGGGAATGATCGCGTTTATGGCGGAGGTCGTCGAGAGCCGCGACGATAACACGGGCGGACATATCCGCCGAACCGCCGAATATGTCGAGCGTATCGCCAAGGAGCTGAAGCGCCGGGGGGCTTACGCCGATACCCTGACGGATCGGTATTTAAACGATATGATCGTCGCCGCGCCGCTCCACGACATCGGGAAGATCCATATCCCCGACGCCGTTCTGAATAAGGCGGGGCGGCTGACGGACGAGGAATTCGCGATCATGAAGACTCACACCACGGCGGGCGAAAAGCTCCTCAAAAACGCAAAGGCGGAGCTCGGCGAGTCGGCGTATCTCAACACCGCGATCGAGATGGCGGCGTATCACCACGAATGGTGGAACGGTAAGGGCTATCCCTACGGGATCGGCGGCGAGGAGATCCCCCTTTGCGCGAGGATCATGGCGGTCGCCGACGTTTACGACGCGCTGATCTCAAAGCGCTGTTATAAGAGCGCGATGCCGGTCGAAAAAGCCCGCGCGATCATTCGGGAGGAATCGGGGACGCATTTTGACCCGGAGGTGGTGGAGGCGTTTTTCGCCTCCGAGATCGTCGGCTCTCCCGAGCCGCGCCAAGCCCATACCGATCAAAAATAAACGTCGTTTTAATTTTTTGTGAAGGCGCTAAAGGACGGCGTTTTTGGTCTCAAACGCCGCGCACCTCCAGACCCCGTCCTCCTTCACAAAACGGTTATCGTTGATATAAAGGATCGAGTCAAGGCGGTTATCCTCGTTGTCGACCGCGTAACAGGTCTCGCGGATCACGATCTCGTCCTCCGTCCGCGAGAGGATCTCGTATTCGGGGAAGCGATTCGCTTCGTCCGCGACCGCCTCATAAAGAAGCTCCTTCCCGTCCCGCGCGATGAAGCTCCGACAGTCATTTAAAAATGCCTCCGCGCGGTCACGGGTAAAGGTCTCAAAAACGGCGCTCTCAAAGCCCTCGTAAAGATAGCCCGAGGGGTGGAGGATATAGCCGTCCTCCGTCATGACGTATGGCGCGGCGGTGTAAAAATATTCCCCGTAATATTCCGTGAGAAGGGCGCTGTTGACGAGACCTTTTCGCTTCCAGCTCCCGATCGTCATCAGCGTATAGGCGTTTTTGTAAGCCTTTTTCAGCTCTTCGTCCCCGAGCGTATCAAGAAACCGCTCCATTTCCCCGTCCGCCGTACTTCCCGTCGGGTCGGTCGCGTTCGCGACCGCCGCCTCGAGATCCCATTCCGCGAGCCTTTCTTCGGGGATCCGACCCGCCGCCGACTTTTGCGTCTCAAACTCCGCACACTTCCAGACCCCGTCCTCCTTCACAAAACGGTTATCGTTGATATAAAGGATCGAGTCGAGGCGGTTATCCTCATAGTCGATCGCGTAACAGGTCTCGCGGATCACGATCTCGTCCTCCGTCCGCGAGAGGACCTCGTATTCGGGGGAACAGAGCCGCGCGTTCGAGGCTTCCTCATAGGCGAGCTCCGCGCCGCTTTGGGCGGCGATGTCGGCGAAGCGGGTCAGGAACGCGTCCGCGCGGTCGCTCGTAAAGGTCTCGCGAAAGGCATTTTCATAGTCCGCGTAGCGATAGCCCGACGGGCGCATGAGCCGCCCGTCCGCCGTCTCGACCATCGGCGCGTCGGCGAAGTAGTTTTCGCCGTAGTATTCGGTCAAGAGCGAGCGGTCGATGATGTCGTCACAGTCGCGGCAGCTGATCATAAAGAGCGCGAAGGCTTTTTGATACGTCGCTTTCAGTTCCTCGTCCCCGAGCTCGTCAAAGAATCGATCCTTCCGCTCGGCGCTCACGTCCCATTCGGGGGAGGATGTTTCCGCGACGAGCTTCGCGAAATCCCACGCCGCGAGCATTTCCTCGGGGATACGGTCGGGAGCTTCGGCTTCGTCGGGTTCGTCGGGGAGAAGGACTTCGGTCGGGCTTGTCTCGGTCGAGGGGGCGATCTCGCGGAAGGAGGGCGTGGTCTCCTTGATCTCGGTCGTCGAGTTACAGCCGCCGATCAGTACCGCCGCAAGAAGCGGGAGAAGGAAAACGCGTGTTTTTCGGTTTCTTTTCATGAGTACCTCCGTTTGTTTTGATGAAAGTCTTCTACATTTAATACAATTTAAAAGCCCGAATCATTGCACGGTTTCCCATAAAAAATAAAAAAACGGGGAAATTTTGGCGAATTTTACAAAATCCGCCAAAATACTCCCGTTTACTTGTTTATTTCCCTATAAAAACATCGTCTCCCGACCGATCATCTTAAACACGACCTCTTGGATCGCGACGAGGATCGGCTGGTGGAGGATATAAATGAGGAGGGCGTGTCGCCCGACCCACGCGAGGGCGTTAAAACGGGTCATATAAAAGCCCCTCGGCGCTCGCCCGCTTTTAAACCAACCGCCGAGTCCCGCTCCTGCCATAAACAAAAAGAAATAAGGGATCAGGGGGAAGTAGTCGAGCGCGGCGTAGGCGGCGGAGGGGAAGCCGCCCCAGTAGAGATCCGCCGTATAAAGCGCACTCGGGAGCGCGAGCGTAAAAAGCCCCTCGATCCCGAAAAAACCGCGCGGGACGCCCCGCGTCAGCGCGAAAAGGAGCGCGAAAAGGACGACCCCGATAAAGGACGGGATACGCTCGGTAAAGCGCCCGATCAAGCCGTAGATCACCATACTCGCCCCGAGAAGGTGGAGAACGCCGAAGGTGATCGGCGCGTAGGGGGTCAAAAAAGCCGTCGCGACGGTAAAGCCCATCCCGACGAGATAGACGATCGCCCCTCGGCGGAGGTTATTCGACGAATAGCGGCTCGCCGCCCCCGCGACAACGATAAACGTCCCCGCGATAAAGGGCTGGAAGGCATGCATAAACGTATCGACGGGCGACGGTAGCTCGACCCCGTAAAAATAGCGGAGGTCAAAATAAAGGTGATAGATCACCATAGAGATGACGGCGATCCCCCGCGCCTCGTCTAAGAGCCCGACCCTTTTTCCCATTCGCGCTCGCTCCCTTCGGCTTTTCGCTATTATAACATAAACCCGAGCGCCGTAGGCGCGTCGCCGCGACAAGCGGCGTTTTTGCGAAGCAAAAAGAGGTTTATGTTTCAATAAAAAAGGCGGTCGGCGGTCAGCCGACGGCGGCGCCAGCCGCCAAGAAACCCGCGCGCGGGTTTCCGCCTATTTTTATTATACCACGTCTTGGGAAATTTTTCAAGATTTTCGGCTTTAAGGCTTTTTATTTAGGGCAGGGTTCTTCCTCGGCGGCGATCCGAGCCTCGTCAAAAAAGATGTCCTTCTCCGCCCGCCCGCTCAAGATCTCTTCCGAAAGGGGGTCTTCGAGCTTTTTGACGATCGTCCGATAGAGGCTTCGTGCCCCGTATTTCTCGCTGTAACCGAGGTCGGCGAGCTTTTTGACCGCGCCGTCCGAGACGGCGAGGCGATAGCCCGCCTCCGCCGCTCGCTCGCTAAGCTCCGCGATCATATTCCGACAAATTTCGATCACGTTCTCTCGGCTCAATCGGCGAAAGACGACCGTCTCGTCGATCCGATTGAGGAACTCGGGGCGAAAGCTCTCGCGAAGCTCGGCTAAGACCGAGGCTTCGGCGTTTTTTTCGCCGTCGCCGCCCGCAAAGCCGAGCGGGGCGCTCCCCGCGACGATATGCTTCGCGCCGACGTTGGTCGTCAGAATGATGATACAGTTTTTGAGCGAGACCGTCCGCCCGTCCGCCGCCGTGAGCTTCCCCTCGTCGAGTACCTGTAATAAAAGGTTCAATACGTCGGGGTGCGCCTTCTCGACCTCGTCAAAAAGGACGACGCTGTACGGCTTCTTCCTGACCGCCTCGACGAGCCGACCGCCCTCCTCATAGCCGATATAGCCCGCCGGCGCGCCGATCAGCCCCGAGACGCTGTGCTTCTCCATATATTCCGACATATCAAAGCGGATCATCGCGTTCTCGTCGCCGAATACCGCCTCGGAGAGCGCCTTAGACAGCTCGGTCTTACCGACCCCGGTCGGTCCGGCGAAAAGGAAGCTCCCGAGCGGACGGTTCTTTCGCCCGATCCCCGCCCGCCCCCGTCGGATCGCGGCGGAGACGGCTCTTACCGCCTTCTCCTGACCGATGAGGCGGCGGCCTAGCTCCTTCTCGAGATTTAAGAGCGTTTCCGCCTCGTCGGCGGAAATTCGCGAGAGGGGGATCTTACTGTGTTCGCTCGCGATCTCGGCGACGTCTCGCTCGGTCACGGTATGATAGTCCCCGCCGTTTCCGTGCGCCTGCTCTAAAATATCGCGTCGAAGCTCGAGGGTTTTTTCCTCCCTCCTGACCTCCGCCGCCCGCTCAAAGTCCTGATCCAAGACCGCCTTTTCCTTTTCGTCCGCGAGCGTTTTGAGCCGCTCGTGGATCTCCTCGAGCTCGGGCGGGCGGCGAAATTCGCGGATACGGACGAGGGCGCAAGCCTCGTCCATCAGGTCGATCGCCTTATCGGGGAGTCGCCGCCCCTCGAGATAGCGTACCGAGAGACGGATCGCCGCCTTTAGCGCCTCGTCCGATATTTTAACGTTATGATACGCCTCATACTTGATCCTTAGCCCCTCTAAAATTTTAAGGGCGGCGTCCTCGCTCGGCTCGTCGATCGTGATCGGCTGGAAGCGGCGCTCGAGCGCGCCGTCCTTCTCGATATAGCGGCGATACTCCTCCGAGGTCGTCGCGCCGATGATCCTGATTTCGCCCCGCGCGAGGACGGGCTTTAGGATATTCGCCGCGTCGATCGCGCCCTCCGCCGCGCCCGCGCCGACGATCCCGTGGAGCTCGTCGATAAATAAGAGGATGTCGTTACGCTTCGTGATGTCCTCGAGGACGGTCTTTACGCGCTCCTCAAAATCCCCGCGATACTTTGCCCCCGCGAGGAGGGCGGTTAGGTCGAGGCTATAGAGCCGCTTATCGCGAAGCTCCTCGGGGACGCTCCCCTCCGCGATCCTGAGCGCGATCCCCTCGGCGACCGCCGTCTTACCGACCCCGCTCTCGCCGATGAAACAGGGGTTATTCTTACGGCGGCGGAGGAGGACTTGGATCGCGTCGGCGATCTCGCGGTCGCGACAAAATACGGGGTCGAGCTTCCCCTCCTCGGCGAGGCGGGTGAGATCCCTCCCGTATTTATCGAGGCTCGTGGGCTTCGCCGATCGCGGCGCGGCGGGCGGGTCAAACGCGCCGCGCCGCGCCTCCTCCCCGTTAAATTCCCGCCCGAGGCGGTCGGTGTTGACCCCGAGCTCCTTTAAGATGAGCGCCCCGTAACAGCCCTCGTCGCTCAGGATCGCGGCGAGGATATGCTCCGTCCCGACATAGCTTTGTTTGGCGGAGCGCGCGGCGGTGAGCGCGGCTTCTAAAATGCGCTTACTGCGCGGGGTAAAATCGCCGACCGAGAGGCGCGTCCTGACGCCCCGCCCGATCAAAAGCTCCATCTTCCCGAGGACGTCTTCGCCCGAGACGCCGTATTTATTGAGGACGAGATACGCCGCGCCGCTCTCCTCGGCTAAAAGCCCGTATAAGATATGCTCGCTCCCGACATAGGTATGTCCGAGCGTCATCGCCGCCTCGACCGCGCGGTTGAGCGCGGCGTTCGCTTTTTCGGTGAAACCCTTAAATTCGATCATAAAAAACCCTCCCCGTCCGCCGTCACACATTAAAGCCTCCGGCATATAGTATATTATGAAACGTTTCATCAATATTTAATCAGGAGGAAACATTCTTATGTGGGGAAACAATAGCTGTATCTGGATCATCATCCTGATCCTCTTATTTACCTGCTGCGGCGGTAACTGCGGCTGTGGGAACGCGGTAGCGTCCAACGACTGCGGTTGCGGCAACAGCGGCTGTGGCTGTAACAACGGCTGCGGCTGCTGATCGGGCGCGTCGTAAAGCGGGAGGGGGCTTAAAGCCCCCTCTTGTTTTTTTGTTTTTATTTTGGGAAGGGGTGATCCTCCTCGCGTCCGATAAAGCGGCGGGATTTTTTTACCTTGATGATCTTGTTTTTATATGGTATACTTGATAAAGAGCCTAAGAAGCCCGCCGATCGTATCGGCGAAAGTGACAAAAAGGCAGAGCGAAACAAGATAAATTTATTAAAAAGTAACGAAATTTTAAAAAAACAAAAAAATTCCCAAAAAAGGGCGTTACTTTTTGGGGGTCAAAATTGTTTATTATTATAGAGGGAAAAAACCCGTGAGAAAAAGAAAGGAGGAAAGGTTATGCTCTCTTGTACCACGTTCGCGACGATCGAGGACGAGGAACAGCGGGACGAGCTGGCGGAGTTTTATCGGGAAAACGCCGATCGGCTATTTCGTATCGCGCTCTCGCGGACGAGCGACCGCCATGACGCGGAGGACGCGGTACAGACCGTGTTTAGCGACATCGTGGATAAGCCC
>JAMPCH010000051.1 GCA_023666265.1 Roseburia sp. | reverse complement strand
ATTTTGCCAGTTGCCGTCGTAATAGCTCCCCTTCCCCGCGACCTTGAGACCGATCACCTTGTCCGCGCTGATCGTGATCCCTTGCCCCGCCGTATAGGGGGTCTCCTCTACCTCCTCGACCTCTTCCTCGACCACCGCCCCCGGTTGATCCTCGTCCGCGACGAGATCGCGGTCGTTGAGCCATTCATAATCCACCCCGCTATAATCCGGGGCAAAGCTGTAAAACGTCTCGTTAAACGACGCGCCGCTCCATTCGTATTGTAGCCCGAATGTAAAAAACCGCTTCGTCCCGAGCTTCCCCTGATAGTCGATAAAGTCCCCGATCTCGATCTCGCCGACGCCCTTTCTCTCGACCGTCCCCTCAAAAAATTCCTTCCCGACGACCTTCGACGAGACCGGCGCGAGCGTCGCGGGTAACCGTGAAGGGAAGTTCGTATAATAAAGTATCTCGCCGCGCCATTCGGTGAGCTTTCGCTTAAAAAGCCCCGTCGATTCCTCGTCATACCCTCGATAATTATAGCTCACGCTGTCGATCTTAAAGTGTTCCGCCCCGATCGAGAGCTGTGTGATCCGCTCGTCCCCGATCGGCGGCGACGACCCGTAACCCGTAAATCGCGGTATCCCGTCCCCGTCGATAAAACAGTTCCCGAGTTGCATTTTCGCGATGCTCGCGAGCGCCTCGCGACAGGTGAGCGCGAACCCCGACGCGAGATAGCGATACCCCTTCGTCGGCTTCTCCGCCCCCGGGAGCATGATGTTATACGACGACGTATAATCCTCGACCAAAAAATAACCGTTAAGATAGATCCCCTCGGTCGCGTTCGGCTTTGTCCAAGCCGGCGCGACGACCTCGGGGTCGATCGCGAGCGTATACCCTTCGGGGAGCGTAAAGCCCATTTGTCTAAATATTTCTTTAAGACAGTCCGATAAGCGACAAGGATAGCTCATATCCGTCGCCTTAAATTTTTGCTCGGCATAGATCATCTTGTCCCGCGCCTTGACGGTCGTCCGTCCGCCCTCGGTCGCGACGCTCTCGACGAAGAACTCCCCGACCGCCGCCTCCTCGGTCTCGCCCGTCTCGTGATCATAAAATCCCGAGAATAGCTTAAACCGCTTCCCGACCGTGAGCGCGGGATATTCCCCGCCCGAGAGGGTCAGCTCGACCGCTCCCGAGAATGCCAGCCCCGTTTCAAACCGCGCGGGCTTCGCCGTGATCCCGTTCGTATACGTTGCCGAGATGATCGCGTCCTCGCCGCTAAGCTCCGCCTCGACTTCGTCCGTATACGCGCCCCGCGCCCCCGCGTAAAGCTCTAAGCGTAGCCTCGGGTATCGCCCCGCCCGGTTCGCCAGCTCCTTATATTTCTCCGATAATTCGCGCATTTTGCTTCCCCTTTTTATGCTTCTTCTAAAACGATCCTGACTAACCGATGATCGTTCGATTTCTCCGGCGCTTCCGGGTAGTCGATCTTAAATTCGTCAAACCCCAAAACCACCATTTCCTTTTTTAAAATCCTGCCCTTATTTTTAAATTCGACCGTTGCGACGATCTGCGTAAATTCCTCTTCGATCTTTTCGATCTGATCGAGGCTTGCTTTCCATATCGTCGCGAATATTCTTGTCTTCGGTGTTCCCCCTTCTCCCTTTGCTACTAACATATTCCCGCTTTTATATACCGTTCGTATGCCGAGCGTTGTGATCCCCGAAACAATATGATCGTTAATTTTTAAATAATCGTTCATTGCTCCTCCAGCTCAAACGTCACCCATTCATAATACGGATTTTCCTCCGTCCGCTCAGGATAGCTTACGTCATACCCCGAGATCGGCGACGCGATCATCTGCCTGATCACCCTTTCGCCGCGATAATAAAATTCCGCTTCTGCCGTGATCCCCGATATTTTTTCTTCGAGCGCCTTGATCTTCTCTAGCCCCGCGCTCCTAAGCCTTACATATACCTTTAGCTTCGACGCGCCCCGGTCGACCGCCAGTCCGCCCGATAAGGTCACGGTCTGCGTCTCGTTTCGATAAAATTCGCTGACGACGAGCGACGTGATATTCGGTACTTCGTACCCGTCGATCTTTAAATAATATTTCGTTGTTGCCGCCTCCCTTCTACTGTCCCTTTTTCGGGACAATTGCCGCTTATGTACCGTTTATGGGACAATACCCCTTAATGTCCCGTTTATGGGACATTGCCCCTTAATGTCCCTTTTACGGGACATTAAACGGGAATTTCCCCGACGTGTTCGTATAGTCGTTTACGCTGTTGATGACCGCCCGCGCGAGCGTCCCCCCGCCCGGGATCGTGACGTTGATGACCTGCGTCTCCTTCTTTCCGACCGCGCCGAGTATTTGGGTCAATATCCCCGTTACGCCCTTGACCGCGTCCGCCGCGCTCTGTGCGTTCGGGTCTGCCGCGCTTTGCCCCGCCGCGCTTTGGGTCGTTGCGCTCGCCGCGACCTCAAAAGCCGCGACCGCGTCCCCGAGCGACGTTAATAGACCGCTGATCCCGTCCGCCGCCGCGTTAAATCCCTCCGCCGCCTCCGTGATCAGAGCGCCGCTTTCCGTCTTTTCTTCCTTTTGCGGCGTGACCGTCGCCGCGATGCTCTCCGTCGCCGATTCCCTCCCCTTGAGATACGCGTCGAGTAGGCTCTGCGACTGCTCCGCCTTTTTCTCCTCGCTGTCGTCCTCCGTGATCCCGAGCTGTTCCCCGAGGCTTCGGTTTAGCTTGTTATATTCGTCCGTCTGCGCGTCGTCAAATATCTTTTCCCGTTCCTCTTGATATTCTTCGAGGTCTTCGAGCCGCTTTTTCTGTACGTTTTCTAGCTCCTTTAGCTCCGCCGCCTGTAGCCCTTCGAGGTGCGCCAGCTCCGCCGCTTGGATCGCGTCGAGGTTCGCTTTCTGTACGTCGTATATCTTGTCTTCGAGTTGCTTCTTTAGCTCGTGTTCCGCCTCCGCCGCGTCTCTTGTGTCCTGATAGCTCTTGATGAGGTCGGCGTATCTTAGATCGCGTCCGTCCTCCGCGCGTTCCTTTTCGAGCTGTGCGGCGTAATCGTTATAGGCTTTTAGCGCCGCCTCCTTCTCGTCCTCGTCCGCCGCCCATACCTTTTGCGCGAGCTCGGTGAGCTTCGCCTCCTCGTCCGCGATCTTTTGGATGTCCTCGATCTCTTGGTTAAGGTCGTCCTTTCGCGCCTCCCGCTGTTCCTTGATCCGCTTTTGCCTGATCTCCTCGTCATAGTCCGCGAGCGCCTTTTGCGCCTCCGCCCGTTCCGCCGCGTCCTTCGCGTTCGCGACCTTCGCCGCGAGCTGACTTCGCTTCTCCGCCTCCTCGGCTAGCTCCCGTTGCCGCTCCTCCGCCTTCGTCTGCTCGTCGATCGCGTCGATCTCCGCTTGTGCCGCCTTGATGCGGTTATACGCCTCCTCGTCGACGAGCTTTAGCTTTTCGAGATATTCCTCGTCGATCTGATCGAGCCGCTTTCGATGCGCCTTTTCGAGCGCGGCGGTCTGCTCCTTTTGCGCCGCCTTGACCGCCTCGGTCTGCTCCTTTTGCGCCGCCTTGACCGCCTCGGTCTGCTCCTTTTGCTCCTCCTTGAGCGCTTCCGTTTCTTCCTTTAATGTTTTTGTGAAGGTGTTCTTTTCCTCCGTTTGGATCTCCTTAAAGCTTTTGAGCGTCTCCGACCTGATCTCGTTCGCCGTCTTTTGCCGCTCCTGCTCTGCCTCCTCGGCGGCTTTCGCGGCTTCCTCCGCGCTGTCCGCGACCTCCTCCATCTCCTCGTCAAAAGCCTCCGACGCGTCGTATGCCGCCGCGACGAAAGCGTCGCCCGTTTTCTTCGCCGCGTCCTCCGCCGCCCTTGCCGCTTCGCCCTGCTTTTGATAATACGCCGCCGCTTCTCCGCCGCCCTTTTTGGCGGCTCTCGCGACCTTGTTGATCGCCGCGTTAAAGCCCTCCGACGCTTCGTCCGCCTTCTCCGCCGCCCTTTGCGCTTCCTCCCCTGCGGCTTTGAGCGGTCCCGTGATCTGCTCCGTGTTCGCTAAATCTTGCCGCCAGCCCTCGACGATCTCTTCGTTGATCATGTCGTACATCTCATATTGAAAGAACTTCATCTTCTCGGTATCTTCACCAAAAAGATCGTGTTGCGCCTGTCTGATCGCCTCGCCCGCGTCCTTCCCCTGCTTTAAGAGATCGAGGATATACCCTTCCATTTCGCGGAACATCTCGTTTCGCTGTTGCTGGATGCTGACCTCCGTTTGAGCGCCGCGTAATATCCCTTCGATGATCTCCTGCGCCGCGAGCGCCGGCGGCGATAATACCCCGACGATGAGCTTTTCGAGCGTCGACGCCGTCCCGTCGCTTGCCGCTTGCTTAAAAGCGTTAAAGATCGACGTATAAAACGTCTCGACGATCCCCTCCGCGATCTCCCCGACCCCGATCAGGATATTCGGTAGCGCTTCGTCTATCCCCGCGAGTACCCCGTATAAAAGCTCCGACCCCGCCTCGATAAACTCTCCCTTGTTCTCCTGGATGTCGTCCCCGATCTGCTTGACCGCCTCCCCCGCCTTCGCGAGTAGGTCGGGTAGCGCCTCTCCCAAGCCCTTCGCGATCCCTGCGAAAAGCTCAAACCCCGCGTCGATAATGACCGGGACGGAATCAATGATAAGCCCCCCGACGCTCCCGATCGCGTCGGGTAGGTCGTCCTTGACCCCCTCCGTGACGTTCGATACCGTTTGGCGAAACTCTTCGAGGAGCGGATACGCGACCCGCTCGACCGCCCCCGGGATATTCTCGATCAGGCTCTCGATCCCCGCCGTGAGTAGGCGGTCAAAGCCCTTCTGCGATTCGGGTACGATCGCCGCTAGCCCGTCGACGAGCTTCGTCCCGAGCGTCGGGATGAGCGCCTCGACATACGCGAGCGCCCCCTCCGCGCCCCCTTCTTCGAGCGCCGTCCTAAATCCGACGACCGCCTCCGTCGCCTCGTTTACGAGCGACTTTAGCGCCCCGTCCGCGAGCTTCTTGATCTCGATCCCCGTCGTCGATAGATTTGATTTTAAAATATCGAGCGCCCCGCTTAGATTGTCGAGCATGGTCTCCGCCATTTGTTGCGCCGCGCCCTCCGAGTCCTCGATCTTCTCCGTGAGGCTTGCGAACTCCTCTCCCGCCCCCGCGAGGAGGGCGTTGACCGCCGCGATGTCGCGCTTATTAAAGATCGCCGCGATCGCCTGTGTCCGTTCCTCTTCCGTTAGCTCCGCGAGCGACCCGTTAAGGTCTTGGAGGATCGCGTCTAAGTCTCTGATCTCTCCTTCGTCGTCCGCGACCGATACCCCGAGCGCTTTGAGCTGTGCCGCCGCATTCTGTGTCGGCGAGGCGAGCGCGAGTAAGACGTTCCTTAGCTTTTGTCCGCCCTCCGATCCCTTTAACCCTCGGTTCGCGAGGATACCGAGTTCCGCGTTCATGTCCGTGAGGCTCATGCCGAATAGATTCGCCGACCCCGCCGCTTCGAGCGTCGCCTCCCCGAGCTGGGCGACGTTCGTGTTCGAGCTTTGCGCCGTCTTCGCCATTTGATCCATGAGCGATTTGAGCGAGACCGTTTCTCCCTCCGCCGTTACGAGCGTGTCCCCGAGCGCCGCGAGCGCGTCCGTCGCGAGATCGCTCGCCGTCCCGAGTTCCATATTCCCCGCCGCCGCGAGGTTAAGTACGCCCGGTAGTGCGTCAATTGCCTCCTCTACCTCGATCCCCGAGAGCTTAAGAAAGTTTAGTCCCTCCGCCGCCTCCGTCGCCGTGTATTTCGTCGTATTCGCCGCGTTAAGCGCCGCTTCTTCGAGGTCTGCGTATTCCTGCGAGATGCTCGTGATCCCCGCCGTCGCCGCGACGGTCGACATCTCCTGCTCAAATTCCATGCCCGTCTTGACCGCCGCCGTCCCGAGCGCCGCGACCGCCGTCGCCGCCCCCGCCGCCGCCTTGCCGTATGCTTCGAGCGCCGCTTTCCCGACGTTAAAGCCCGTCGATAATACCGCCCCGCCGATCTTTCCCATCGCTGTCCCGAGCGTCGCGATCTGCCCCGCGACCGGCGCGACCTGATCCGCGAAGTCCTTCAGCTCCCGCTTCGCGCTGTCCATCGCCTTGCCGAATTTCCCGACCGCGCCGTCAATATCACTTAAATCCCCGCTCCAAGTCCTTAGCGCCTTCTCGTTCGCCTTAAACTCGCTCGTCATATTATTGAGCCGCTTCTCCGCGTAATTTGCCCCCGTCTCTAATCCCTGTAAGGCTCTTAACGCGCTGTTATATTCGCTCGTCGCCTTGCTGATCGCCTTCTCGTCCTTCTCCGACGCGCTCGTGAGCTTTTCGAGTTCCGTTTTCGCCTTCTCGTACCGTTCCCCCGCCGACGCGAGCGCCTTGTTATAGAGTTCGAGCTGTGCCTTCTGCGCCGTGATCTGCTTCCCGAGTACCTCCTGCTTCTTCGCGAGCCGCTCCGCCTGTGTGTCGTTTTCCGAGAAGGACGAGGTCACCTTCGCCATCTCCGACGAGAGTACCCCTAGCTCCTTCCCCATTTGCTCGATCGACTGTTTAAATTTCTGCTCTCCGCCGACCTCGATGATCGTCGATATTTTCCGCTCGTTATTTGCCATTTTTTGTTCCTTTCTCCATTATTGTCTCCCCTGTAAGGGGAGATGTCGCTTCAGCGACAGAGGGGTGACCGCCTCCCCTGTAAGGGGAGATGTCGCTTTAGCGACAGAGGGGTGCGACAGAGGGGTGCGACAGAGGGGTGCGACAGAGGGGTGCGACAGAGGGGTGCGACAGAGGGGTGACCGCCTTCCCTGTAAGGGGAGGGTAGGGTGGGGTTGCCGTCGCCCGCAAAAACCTTTTTTCCTTTGGGAAGCCTCCCTCCCCGGGGGACTTCCCAAAAAAAGGGACGGTCTTACCCGTCCCGTTTTTTGCCCGGGCTATCCCGCGCCGTTCGCTTCGAGCCGATACAGCCATATTTGGAGGACGTCTCCCGGTCTGAGTAATACCCAACTCTCCCGATAGCTTAGTCCACAGTATAGCCCCTTTGCGACAAGGCGCAAGGTCTTGTTCACCCTGCGCCTCCCGCTTTTTTTGCTTCGTTGTCCCTGATCTCTTCGAGGTCTTCGTCGATCTCCCGCCTCGCGAGCTTTACCTCGTCGGGGATCTCGTATACGAGCGCGTCCGCGATCGCGTTAAAGATCGCCGCCTTGCTCGCGATAAGCTCCTTCGGCGGCGCGACCCCCGCGATCTGTTCGATCTCGATCAGCTTTCGCTTGTTCCCCTCCTCGATCCCGAGATCGATCGCGAGATTTCTCCGCTTGATTTCCCCGTTGATGAGGATCGTGAGAACGGCGGCGATATTCCCGATCGCCTCGCCCTGCGGCTTCTTTACGCCGAATAGCTCATCGAGATGCTCGATGTTCCCGCCGCTTAACTCCCCGAGTAGGGAATACGCCTCCGTCGAACAGTATAGCGGATATTCCTTCCCGCCGAGCTTTACCTTGATGTCCATTTTTTTAAATCCTTTCTCCCCTTTCGTCTCCCCCAAATGTCTCCCCTATAAGGGGAGATATCGCTTTAGCGACAGAGGGGTGCGACAGAGGGGTGCGCCTCCCCTATAAGGGGAGGGTAGGGAGGGGTTCGGTACAAAGTATCAACAAAATATCAACTCCGCATTGTTTGTCCCTCTAACTTTCGGTACAAAGTATCAACTTTGTATCAACTAAGTATCAACTTTGTCCCGCCTAAAGCCTCCCCTATCAGGGGAGATGTCGCTTCAGCGACAGAGGGGTCGAGGGGTCAGATCGCGTCGTCATACGACCCTTCCTCCGATCCGCCGCTCTCCGCCGCGCCCTCGTCCGCTTCCTCCGTATAGTTCGCGAGCTTCTTGAGCGCTTCGAGCGCCGCTTCCTCCGTGCCGAAGTTCATGATCTTCCGGATATTTTCCGACCCCGCCATACCCGGTACGGCGTAAATATCCCCCTCGATCGACGGCGTTTGCCAGGTCGTCGAGCTTCCCTTCGTCGTCGCGCTCTCGCTTCCCGGTTTAAATACGACGCGGTTGTACCATGTTACACGATAAAACCGTTCCCCCGTGTCCGGGTATTTCCCCGTCTTGACGTACCCGATCCCGACATAGTTGTCCGTCCGCTCCTCGCCGAGCGAGATCGACGCGGGCCCGTCCTTCGTCGCCTCGTGATACGCTTCGCCCGTGAGCGCCGCTCTGATCTTGAGCGTGTCCTCCGACCGATTTCCAAATTCCGCGATCCCGAGCGTGAGCGTCCCGTCCGTAAAGTCCGTGTCGTCGTTCGTCTTTCGGTTGTCCGCGTAAAGCGGGTTGTTTCCGAAATTTACCGTCTCGTCCGCCTGGATCGCGTTCCCGACCCAAAATCCCTTGCCGTATACCGGCTTTTTCGTCGCCGCGTTATAGCTTTCATAAGGCGCGGCGTATACATACTTTAATCCGATCGTTGCCATATTTTTATAATCCTTCCTTCTCTAAAAATTCGTCATAGACTTCGCGCATCGCGTCAAAGCCCTTGTCCGTGACCTGCTCCTCGACCTGATCGACAAAAAGATCGCCCGCTAGATTCGACCGCCCATAATGGATGATAAACGCCTTCTCCGCGTTCCTGATCGGCTTTCGCGGCTTCGTGTTCCCTCTTAAGACGCTTCCCGTCCTGCTCGTCCCGAGCGGATATACCTCCGCCGCCCCGTTCCGATAACTGACCCAAGCCGCGTCTACCGAGTTCCTCATGTCTCCCGTGTCGAGATGTCGGCGTTTTAAAATAACGTCCTTCCATTCCGCCTTCGCGACCTTGATCCCCGCGTCGAGCATCGCTTTGATAAGCTCCTGCGTGTCTCCGCCCGCCTGTTTAAAGCGTTCGACCTCTTCCGCGAATCCGCTGACCTTTAACCGTGCCACTAGATCACGACCTCACATTCATAGCGATACCTCGTCCGCTTCTCCTCCGGGTCATATTCGACAAAGGGTCCCTCATAGTCGATCTCGTTCTCGATGAGCGCCGCTTCGATCTTGTCGATCCTGTCGTCATATTCCTCCGGCGTAAAAAAGTATACGCGTACCTTCCAGTATTGATAGACCGGTCGGTTGTCCGCGTTCTCCGAGACCCGCTCGGCTTCGTGCCATACGAGATACGCGCCGCCGTTCTTAAACCCGTTCCCGTGACCGACGGGGATGCCCGTGCTTGTGAGCGCGTCGATGAGCGGTGTAAAATCCGCCTTATAGCCCATAGATTTCCTCCTTTCTTTTTGTGAAGGCGTAAAGCCCTTCGCCTCCCCTATAAGGGGCGGGCGCGGCGGCTCTAGACCTCCGTCTCCGATAGCGAGATTAAGAGCGAGGGCGGCTTCGTGTCCGCCCGCTCCTGTATCTGCTCGATCTTATACCGCGTCCCGCCGATAAAGATGACGTCCTGCGTCGTGACCCTGTTTACGATCGCCGGGATCACGATCGCCTTCGCGATCCTGATCTCGAATTGCATCGCCTCGTAAAACCGCGCGATCCCGACCGTGTGCGTCTGATACCTTACCTCGTCGACGAGCTTTAGGCGATCGACGTTTCGGTCCCCGTTCTCCGCCGCGTTCTCGACGCGATATATCCGCGCGATCCCGTCGTTAAAATTAAGGAATTTCTCCCGCTTCTTCGTCGCCATTCTCCCCGACCTCCTTTACCGCGTATTTCGCGCGGAGTAGTAAAAGCTCCGACGCGAAGTTCCGCGCGAAGTCCTCGTACGCCCCGTTCCAGATATAGCGGCATAAATTGAGGATCAGCTCCTCGTCCGCGTCGTCAAAGGGTTCGTCCTCCCCGATCCCCGCGTATTCGCGTATGATCGCCTCCGACCGCCTTAATATCCCGCTAAGCCTCTGCTCGATCGCGAGGTCTGTCTCATACGTGATATTCAGCTCGTTCTTTACCGCGCTTACGTCGATCATAAGGCTTCTCCCTTCGCTTCCTCGATTGCCGCTTTTAGCTTCGCCTTCGTTAAGCTTTCGGCGTTTTCGATCCCGAGCGTTTCCGCGACCGCGATAAGCTCCGTTTTCGTCATATCCGCGATCGCCTTCCCGCCGCCGTTATCCTCCGCCGCCGAAAGCTTTAGGCGTTTCCCTCGCCGTCTCCCGAGATCGTCTTTACCGTGAGATAGCTCGGCTTTAGCTCCGAGATGTCGAGGAGCATAAACGCGTTGTTGTCCTTCGGCTTTCCGTTCCCGTGAAACTTGATGATGTACGTGCGTAAGTCTTCGAGAAATTTATACTCGTCGCTGTACTCGATCCGCCCCGTCCGGCTCGTCCCGATCCCGAGGAAGTATTCCTTCGCGAGACCCACGACCGCCTGACCCTCGGGTACGCCGACCGACTGGATGACCTTCGTCGGTACGGGTAATACGTCGTTTACATATGCCCCGTTCGGCGTGAGCGCCGTCGTCGCCGGCATGACGATCTTAAAATAATCCGTCGGGTTGACGACGAGGATAAGGTTTCGCGCCGCTCTGCGGTGTCCGTTCGCTGTCTTCGTGATCTCCGCGAGTAGCTTCCCGTATGTCCCCGCGTCGAGCTGGGTGACCTTCTCCGCCGTCTTGCGCGGATAGACCCCGCCCGTGACCGATACGTCGTCCGCGACGTTTCGCGTCATTCCGATCGGCTCTTCGTTCCCCGTCCCGTCTACGACCGCGACCTCGATCGCGACGAGCGTCGCCTCCGAGAGCGTCCGTCTGACGTATACGTCGAGCCACGCGGGACCCAGGTCGAGCATGTCCTTCGTTAAGTACATAAACGCCGATAGCTTACAGAGCGTCATGTCGATCGTCTTGATCGCGCCGTTAAGCTCCTTCGTGATCTCGCTGTTGATCGGTCCCCATTTTGCCCGCTGTTCGCCCTGCGCGTTTAAGATCCATTTCGTGACGATCGACGTGTTGACAAAGTCGATCTCACTGAGGAGCGGGTGATCCGTGACGATGTCGTCTACGACCTGCGTGATGATCGTTTCCGGGAATGCCGCGTCGACCCCCGTGATCTCCATCCTCGGGTCGGCACTCCTCGCGTCCGCGATGAGCTTTTGATAAAATTCGGTCTCCTTCGTCGTGAGCGCCCTAAGACCGCGCCCGCTCAATACCGCGCGGTCGGTCTGCTCTCTGAGCGCCGCCGCCTCCGCCTTGACCTGCTCGGCGTTCATCTCCGATAGCTCGCCGAGCGCTTCGCTCATCTTCGTCTCGTCCTGTTCTCTGATCGAGCTTGCGAGCTTCGCCATGATCCGGCTCTTCGTTTCGTTTGCCGCGTCTAAATTTTTCATGTCTTCTCCTTTCGCCTATTCGGCTTCAAAAAAATTAAAAAGCAGTCTTACCGCCGTATCGGCGAAATCCCGCTCTTTTTCCGTGTTCTTTTCCTCCGGGGGTCGTTTCCCGTCCCCCGTCCCTTCCTCGTCGTCTTGCGCCGATTTGGGGGCTGTTTCGTCCGCTTCCGGCTCTCCTTCAACTAAAGTCACCACGCCCTCCACGAACCTTTCAAACTCCGCCTTTCCGTGGATTTTTAGCGGTGTCCCTTCGAGATATTCTGCGATCTTCTTCCTCGTCTCGTCGCTTATAACGCTCCCGGTCTCCGCTTCCTCTCTGCCTCCCCTATCAGGGGAGGAAACCGCGAAGCGGTGGAGGGGTTCGCCTCCCCTCTGAGGGGAGGGGAGGGCGGGGTTCGCCATTGCCGCGATCCTTCCCGCGTCCGCGCCGAATTGCTTCGCCGCCTCCCCGTCCGGGATCGTATAACTCGCGTCGTACTGTACCACGAGGTCGCATAATCCGTATTTTTGCGCCTCCTCCGCCGTGAGATACGTCTCGTTGTCGAGGAGCGCTTTAAGCTTCTCCCCCGCGAGCCTTCCCCGGCTCTTCTCCGTGTAGATCGTCGCGAAAGCTTCTCCGAGCTTTTCGAGGTCGTCCGCCTTCTTTCTTAGCTCCTTCGCGTTCCCGCTCACGGTCGTCCACGGGTTGTGGAGAAACATCACCGTGTTTCGCGGCATCCTCACCGTCCGACAGGCGCAAGCGATCACGCTCGCCGCGCTACAGGCGTAGCCGTCGATATATGCCGTCGTCCAAGCCTTTAGCTGTCGGATCGCGTTCGCGATCGCGTTCCCTTCGCTACAGTCTCCTCCGAGACTGTTGATGTGGATGTTTACCTCGCTAAGCTCGTCGCCGCCCGCCTCCTCGATCCTTTTGAGGAAGGTGTTCGCCGACGTCTCCGAGGCTTCCCGCGCCCCCGTCCAAAAGTCGCGCCCGTCGCTCTCGATCGTGTCATAGATATAAACGTCGAGCGTCTTCGCTTCCCTCGTCTTCTCCATCTGCTTTACTTCCATTCTCATTTTCATATTTCCTTCACCTCCTTCCGATGAATGATGCTTCGTCCGCGCGTTCGCCGTTTCCTTTGACCGTTACAAGCCGAGCTTGCGTATTTTTGCACACGTTACGAGTGACCTCGCGCCGGACGTTCCTTTTCTCTGTTTTACGCCGTGAGAATGCGGCGACGTCATAAGATATAAGCGACCCCGTGAGATTTCGAGATCGCTCTTGTATAAAAACGGCGCTTTTTTGTGCAAGCGCTTGCAAAAACGCCGATCTTACCGTTAATTACCTTCCCTAAAAGGGTAGGGAGGGGTTCGCCTCCCCTATCAGGGGAGGTGTCGCTTTAGCGACGGAGGGGTACGGTACAAAGTATCAACAAAGTATCAACTTTGTCCCGTCTCCCCGTCCTCCTTCTCCTTCGCGTTCGCCGCGCTCTCATAGTTCTTCGTGATATAGTGCCGCTTCGCCCATTCCTCGCCGATCGCCCGGTCTCCCGCGCGTTCTCTTACCTCGTCGATCGAGTAATACCCCGACGCGATGAGCTTGTCGATGTTCGCCGCGCTGTCAAATATGTCGACGTGCTTGATCTGCGCCGTGTCCGCGACGATCCTGTCCCCCGCCGCGATCCGCGCCGGCGTAAATTCCCGGGTCGTGAGCGCCTGTGAGACGATCCGCGCGATCGGGTCGACGAGCGTCGTGAGCGTGAGATCGAGCGCTTCCCCGATCCCCGCGACCTCCCCTCTGACGAGCGCGGGCGAGATACCGAGCGCGAGCGCCGCTTTCGCGATGAGTTCGTTATAGACCGTCGTTAAGTCCATGACGCGTTTATATTCGCCGTATTTCCCCGAGCTGTCTACCTTTGAGAAGGTGATATTGTCAAATAATGGGAGTACCGCGTTCTCGCTCTTAAAAAACGACTTAAATCGGTTCTCCATTAGCTCTTTATATAGCTTTTCAAAATCGGATCGCCCTCTCGCCTGCGCCGGTACGTTTAAGATTCCCTTAACGCCCTCGCGCCCGTTTTTCCTGATGATCTCGCCGTATAACGTGTTGAGCTTCGCGAAAGCGCCGCTTTTGATCTGCCTTACCGTCTCGTTTTTATATTCGAGATAGATCACGTCCGTGATCCCAAACGTCCGATAAAATTCATAGTCCCCGCGCCTGACGTCGGTAAAAAAGCTGTCCGCGACCGCCCGCTCCTCATAGCTAAACCCGTCCGCGATGATGAGGTCTTCTCCGTTCTCGACGACGAGCGCCCGCCCCTCGTAAAAAAGCTTGGAATAAAATTCGCGCCAAAATTCTCCCGCCGTTTGGTTTCGGTTCGGGCGAAAGTTCAGCCGCGCCCATTCCCGTCCCCTTTGCTCCTTCCCCGCGTAATAGGTCTTATATTCGACGTTCGCCATAAGCGACGCCGCGAACTCTACCGCCGCGAAAAGCGCGAACGCGTCGAGCGCGACCGCGTTCTCCTCGTCCTCCGCGCTGAGATCGACCTCCGATAGCTTTACGGTCTTCGATTTTCCGAATACTCTCTCAAAAAATTCCGCGATCCCCATTTTATTTCCTTTCTTTTTTTATGACAGGCGTGCGTCCACGATTGTTTCCAACACCGCTTCCCAATTCTTTTTATACTCCTCCTCGATCTCCTCTGCGACCCGAGCCAAGTCGCTCCCCGCGTCCTTTAACACTTCTTTCGGTACAAAAGCGAAAGCCGTCGTTCTCCGCCCGCGCTCCTTCCTTCCGATCCTCGCTTTTTTCATTTTCCTTCGCTTCCTCCCTCGTTTAATCTCCTTACGATCTCCTTTTCCCGCTCGCTTAGCTCCCATGTTTCCCGTTCCCGTTCCCGTTCCCATTCCCGTTCCGCTTGTTCTATCCGCTCCTTTACCCGATCCGATACCAATAGCCCTTTTCCATATATACCCTTTTCCTTTCCCTTCTCCTTTTGCGCGTCGAGTACGGCTATCAACGTGCTTTCGCTCCGTCCGATCTTTAGGTCGATCCCGCGTTCCGAAAAGAGATAGAGCTTCGCCGCCGTGACGATGTTCCCCGGATATTTGTATTTCGGTAGCTTTTTTCGCGCTTTTCCCTTTTCGTCCGCTTCCTTTACCGCCCGATAAATCGTCGGCGCGGTTCTTATGACGATCTCCGGGTCGTCGAGGTTCGTGATAAAGCTTGTATTGATCTCCGCTCCGTTCTCGTATGTTATATCGCCTCTGATTACGATCATGGTATATTCCGCGTTCTTTCTGGTCAATATCGTGAGCGTCGGCGCAAAAAGAAAAAATCGGATTCCCCTCTTCCCGTAAAAATCCGTGATCTTTGATAAAATACTAAACGGCGGATTGTCGACGACGATCTCCCCGTCCCCGTATCTTAAATTTTCATAGTCCCCGCCCGGATAAAACGGTCGGACGAAGCTTTCCCGATCGACCCCGTATTCCCCCGCGACCCAGTCCGCGACCGCCTCATAGACCGCCGGCGGCGTGTAGCAATCGTCCGTAGTCAGCTTCGGCTTCGGCTTCGGCTTAAACTTCTCAACAAATTCCTCATACGTCTCTCCGCGCATTTTCTGTCCCTCCGTAAATAGCTAATAAATATAAACCTTACTAAGCTCCTCGCCGACGGGCGCTCCCCCCGTTTGCTCCAGCTCGCCCGAGATACATTCCGCCGCGACGAACGCCTTAAATCCGTCCGTCTTTCGCGATTTCGGTTCGATCTTTTGATATGTCATATTCCCCGACTGCGTCATGTCTATTTTAGAATTATTCGCGTACCACCGCATGAGCGGGTTATCGCCCCAAACGATCTTCTTTCCCGCGAATTTCGCCGTGATCATCGGGATGTTCTCCATTTCGTTCGACGGTCTTAATAGCCTTACGTTCCCGACCTCTTTCTCCGCCGAGAAGCATATGTCGTTTAACGCCTTCCGTAAAAGCGTATAGCGATATTTATCGATCCCGATCTTTAAGATCGTCGCCCCGAGCTCTGCGGCTTTTGTCGCGAGCCACGTCGCGACTAACTCCGGCGGTATCTCCGGGGCGTTTACGATCGTGAGCAGTCCCCGCGCCTCCCATTCTCTGATCGGCGCTTTGATCTTTTCGAGGTCTTCGCTCTGCTCACATATCCAAGAGTGCGTGATCCATACGTCCTCCCCGTCGACGTTAAAGAGTAGCCCCGCCCCGACGAAGTCCGTCGTTTTCGCAAAGTCTACCCCGCCGACGCAAAATCGCCCCGTCACGTCCGGGACTTCCCGATCCGTCGCGAGAATGTTCTCCCAGCTCGTGACCTCCCCGTCCATATGACGCGGCGGATAGTTCATTCTCTTCGCGATAAAGCTCATATTTTCGATGGGGTTGATGAGATAGTCCCCGTATTC
Organism: Roseburia sp.; assembly: GCA_023666265.1. Lineage (GTDB taxonomy): Bacteria > Bacillota > Clostridia > Oscillospirales > Ruminococcaceae > Ruminiclostridium_E. The sequence continues at coordinate 3,994 of JAMPCH010000051.1, read as the reverse complement.
GATCCGCGTCTCCGCTAAAAGGTCGTCGAGGTATCTGAGCGACGGGTTCGCCTTGTGCCATTTCGCCGGGTCTTTCGCTTCCTCCTCCTTCTCGATGTGACAAAGGAAGGGTAGCCACCCGTTATCCTCCGCCTCCCCCGCGAGTACTTGGTTCATGCGGTCGAGCGTGTCGTCGAGCGGACCCCCTCTGATCAGCCCGTCCGTCGTGATGATCGTGCGGCGGGGGTTCTTCCGCTTCCCGAGACCCGTGACCGCGACGTTGATGAGCTTATAGTCCTTATACGCGTGATATTCGTCAAAATCGATCTTTCCCGGTCTCCCGCCGTCCTTCGTATCCGGGTTCGAGGTACAAAAAAGATAGCTCGATCCCGTCTTTGTACAAGTGATCTTCTCCTTCGTCCAATGAAAGAAATGCCCGAGCTTCGTCTTGTTCGCTTCGAGAACGTTATATACGTCCTCCCAGCTCGTCTTTGCCTGATCCTCCGACGTCGCGAAAGTGTAGATGTGATAGTGCGGTATCCCGTTCGCCGGCGAGAGGAGCGCAAAGTTCTCAAAGGCGAGATACCCGTTTTTCCCCGCCCCGCGCCCGACGTAGATAAATAACATCGGGAAGCGTAGCTGTCCCCCCGGCTTATATAAACAGTTATGTAGCGCGAAACAAAACTTCTCCCACGGAAAGAGCGAGTACGGGAAGTACTTCTGATAGCTCATATACTTCTCAAATTGCCCCTCGTCAAAGACGATCTCCTCCGTCTCAAATACCCGCTCCACCATGTCACAAAGTAGCCGCTGATCCTCACAGACTTCGTATTCCCCGCCCCTGACGATCCCGATATACTCGCCGATACATTCCGGTATTTTCACCTTCCCGCTCACCTCCCGCTTTTTATTTTTATGCCCTTTTTTTGTGAAGGCGTGCGCCTTTGCCGCCCTCGTTCGTCCGCGTCCGTCCCCTTTATCTCCTCTAAATCAAAAGTTAGTTTTACATTTCTTTTTCCTGCTTTCTCCCGTATATCCTTCCGCTGATCTCCCGAAGTATTTTTTCCTTCCCGAGTGCCTTAAAAATCGCTGTTTTCCTCCGTGACGATGTTTTCCGTCGTTAGATTGAGTTGCTTTAATATCGCCAACATTTGCCGATTGATCGTCGTCAGCTCCTTTATCCCCGGGTGTATCTTCACCGTCGCCGACCCGTAGGAGTTATATACCTCCTCATAAACCGCGCCCCTCTGCCTTATATCCTTCTGTATCTCCCTCGATTTTTCATAAAGAAAAACGTAATCCTCCACCAGCCCAACAAAAAAAGGCGTCTCCGCCCCTTTTGCCTTTAACTGATTGATAAGCTCCTCCCGGACTTCCTTCTTCGATCTTTCTTCCTTCCTCATTTTATTTTCTTCCTTATTACAGCGCGTGCGCGCGCGGGCGCGGGATCGCGCGCGAGGATTTTCTCCAAAGGGAGTTATCCCCCCTTACGGTGTACGCCCCCCTTAAAAAAATCGCTTTATTTGACCGGGGGGTGATCGCTCACCAGCGCTCATCATTGCGAAAACCTCGTCGCTCATCGCTCACACGAGCGCCGCTTGATCCCGGCGCTCGTCCGTGCGCCTCCTCGTGACAGGCTCGACAAAGAGCGACGAGCTGACGGTGAGACCTCCCGTATTGATCAACATAGGTCTTTGCATAGGCGAGCGACGGAAAGCGTTTAAGCGGCTTTACGTGATGCACCAGCTCCGCCCGCGCATACCTCCCGCGCATGGCGCAAAACTGGCACTCGCCGTGTTGCTCAGCAATCACCTCTCGCGTCAATCCTCGCCACGCTCGCGAGTTATAAAAGTCGCAAACGCGACCCTCTCGGATCAGCTCCGCGATCTCTTCCGTCGTAAACCTTCCCGCCGTCATTTTTCCCCCAAAAGAAAAACGCCACGCGGACGACCGCTCGGCGCTGGATTTATTTTTTTGCTTTTTACATCATACCACATATTGACCATTACATTCCATTACATTTTTAAAAAATTTTTCAAAAAAAGAGACCGCCTCCGATCTCGGAAGCGGTCATATTTCCATCGCATCGCATTGCCTTGCTAAGTACTACTCGCTGTAGTCCATTTCCATTTTTTCGTAATCCCAGCAAAAATTCCCAAAATCGTCCATGTATGCGGCTGGGTTTCCTTTGCTGTACTCGGTTTCTGCGTCCTCAAACGCCAGCTTTACCGCTTCTTCGATCGTCATTGACGATCCTGTCAATATGTATCCGATCTGTTTTCCTTCAAAATAAATTTTCATTTTTTTGTCCTCCGTTTTTTGATTTAAGTCTTCTGGTTTATCCTTACATTTATATTATAACACATACTGTTGCGTATGTCAAGGCTTTTTTAAAAAAAATAATGCACAAAACGAAAAATCTTTTTTGTGCATTATTAACATCATATCGTATCGTATCAATTGTTCGCACTATTGCCGCTTTTTTGCTTTTTATAAATCGCGCGGAAAAATTCCGTCGGCGCGATCCCTTCGGCTTTTGCCGCCTCGATCGCGGCGATGATCTCCCGATCCTCAACTCTTCTAAGCGTCATCATATATCGCGCATACGTCTTTGCGTTATATCGCGCCTTGACGGCGCTACTTGTATGCGTCTTTCGCTTTGCGCCCTCGCTCTTTTCCATTTCCACGCCCCCCTTACCCGGCTCTCTCGGCGATCGTGACCGCTTTGTCCCAAAGCTGATCAAAGCATCCTCCAACGTATCCGCTTTTTTTTGCTAAATCTTTAAACTCCTCAAATACGACATCTGACCGCCGATTATAGTCGATCGGGCGCATCGTCTTGTCATTTAAAATGTCCTCATTTTGTTTGATGATCGCCGCCGCCATCGCATCAATAAGCTCTCTCTTTGTCATGGTATCCCTCCGCTTCCTCGTACTTAAATCTAATCATTTATCGCAAATGCGCGATTACTAGCCTCGTCCGTCACCGTGTACCCTGTAGTAGACCCCGGATACATTTTTTTCGCGATCTCTAAAGCGCTTTTTTCGCTTTCGGCGCGAATATACGCTTCTGTCACCGGGATGACGTCATAGTCACCCCAGTCGAGATCGTCAATGATATTGTCTCTTTTTTCTTTTTTGGAATCAGGGATCACGTTAAGTGAGACTTTAAATACTCGCCCTGTTCCGCGTGCGTCATCGTCACCCAAGCCATTTGCCTTGCGCCAATCATCCGTATCGAGCGGGAGACTTACGGTCTCGCCAAAGTCGGCATTTTCCGGGCCTGTCCAAATTTCCGCGAGTTGCCCCGCATAGTTTTTGTTGTAGCAATCCATGCACTCATCAAATGTGCCGTATAATGCTGTAGTGTGGCAGCCTATAAACTCGCCGTATGTGATCGTCGCGATTTTTAATTGGCTCATTTTTTTGTCCTCCGTTTTTTGATTTAAGTCTTCTGGTTTATCCTTACATTTATATTATAACACATACTGTTGCGTATGTCAAGGCTTTTTTAAAAAAATAATGCACAAAACAATAATCTTTTTTTGTGCATTATAAATAAAAACTTGTCAATCGTGCTTAATTACCTTTTCCGCCGCCTCAAGCGCCCGCTTATGTAAGCGCCATACGTGGACGGTTGTGATTTCCAATTCTTTGGCGATCTCCTCCCACGTCTCGCCCGCGATATAGCGCTTTCGGAGGATCAGGCGGTCTCGCGCGTCCCCGCTCCGCGCGATCGCCGCCTCGATCTCTTGTCTCATAGTCATGAGCCGCACGATCCGATCGTCCAACTCACAGCGAAGGTCGATCAACCGCGCCGCGCCGCGCCCGACCTTATCCGATATGACCCCGCCCCCGCCTCGGGTCGACGACGGCGCGACCTTCTCGGCGATAGCTTCGAGATATTCAATTTCTTCCGTTTTTTCTTTTATCTCTCTAACTATCTCGCGATAGCGACTCAAATATTCCTTCGCGGTCATACGTCGCCCTCCTCGTCAAATACCGCCGCCCGCCC
>JAMPCH010000050.1 GCA_023666265.1 Roseburia sp. | reverse complement strand
TGGCTGTCAATCGGACGGCAAAGCCGCAGGCGGTAATTGTGCGGTGTTGCCTTAATCTCTATTTTTTCCGAAAAATAAAAAAATATACTTTTTTCGGAAAATCGGTTGAAAAATCGGCGCGGGTATGATATACTATTATTATAATATTTTTTTGGGCAGGACTGCGATGCAGCGACGTATCGGAAGGGAGAAAGGAGAACGGCTATGATCTATTATCGCTCGGGCGCGATCGGTAGGGCGATCCGCGAAAGGATCTCAGACGTAAAACAGTCGGTCAGGAGCGGGAAAAAGGCGGAGACCCGATCCTTCGGCGACGTATTAAAAAGCTATCTCGGGAATAGCGACACCGAGATAAAGACCGTCTCGTCGGTCGCCTCGTCGTCGAGCGGGACAAAGTCGGTCGACGGCTCGACGCTTTTATACGCCATGTTAAACAGCGACAGCGACACGACCGCCTCGGCGGTCCTCGACTCGCTGGGCTATTCGTCGACCTATTCGTCCGCCGTCTCGGGAACGCTCCGCGCGGCGGCGGCGGATCTCCGCTCCTCGGCGGACGCGCTTCGCCTCGCGGTAAAGGACGGCTCGACCGAGGGGGCGGCGGACGCCTTCGCGCGCTTTACCGCCGACTATAACCTTCTCGTCGCGCGGCTCGGTCTCTCGTCGGGGACGTCCGGCTATCTCTATCGGAACGCGCTCGGCGTTTACGCGAACGAGAGCGGACTGGCGGGGACGGGACTCTCGCTGACGGCGAACGGCTCGCTCGCCGCGACGGGCGAGGCGGTCGACGAGGAAAAGCTTTCGGCGTTCTTAACGGGCGTTACGACCGTCGCCCAAAATATCTCGACCTACTCCGATACGACCCTCTCCGGCTCGCTCGCCGGTTTAGCCTCCTCCTACGGCTCGATCTTTGATCAGTCCATATAAATTAAAAACAACGAGGTTGTATAATAAAAGGAAGATTATAAAATGAAATTCTGTTTTGAGAAAGGCTTGTTTAACGTATGAATATGGTAGATTTGTTCTGCGGTTGCGGTGGTTTGAGCATGGGCTTTGAACAAGCAGGATTTTCAGTAGCATTTGCAAGTGACATTGACCCTGTCTGTAGCTTAACATACCTAAAAAACATAAAAATTTCTAAGGATAGGATATTTATAGGCGATATTGCCGAACTTAATATAAAATACAACGATTATTCGGCTTTGTTTAATGGGGTTGATTTGGTTTGCGGTGGACCGCCTTGTCAAGGATTTTCAATGGCAAATAGGCAACGTATAATTGATGACCCACGCAATCATCTATACAAGGAGTATCTCCGCTTTCTGGAAAAACTAAAACCAAAGTTCTTTGTTATGGAAAACGTGAAGGGTATGCTCAAAAAGATTGATGAGATCTTGACGGATTTTTCAAATGCATTGGGGAAAGGCTATGATGTTCATTATAGAGTGTTTAACGCAAGAAATTTCGGGGTTCCGCAAAACAGAGAACGCCTAATCATTATTGGAAATCGTATCGGAGTAAGTTCAAAGCAGATAATTGACAACATTTATGAACGATCTGAGAACCTGCCGCGATATAATCTTAAAGAGGCAATAGATGATTTACCGGAACTTAAACCAAACCACAAAAAGAATAGCTCCAAAGATGAAAATAATGATATTGGTTTTTTTGAAACATTTTATCATTATCAAGTGACGCCGTTTTATACATTCATAAATGGTGATAAGATTATAGACAAATTATATAACCACAAAAATCGTTATAACAACGACAGGGATATTAAAATTTATAGTCTCTTGCCGCAGGGGGCAAATTCATTGCACGAAAGCATCAAAGATATTATGCCATACACTTCGCGAAATGATATTTTTAAGGACAAGTATTTCAAGTTGAAATATGATGATGTTTGCAAAACTATAACATCTCATATGAAATTTGACTGTAATATGTATATTCACCCAACACAGTCGAGAGGGCTGTCACCACGTGAGGCGGCGCGTATTCAAACATTTCCGGATGATTTTGTGTTTTTCGGCCCTCAAAATAGTTGGTACAAACAAATAGGAAACGCCGTTCCTGTAAAAATGGCAAAAATTATTGGAGAGGAGATTGCTAAATTCTTATGAAACACATTGAGTTGTTTGCCGGCATCGGCGGTTTTAGACAGGCTTTATCTTTACTCCAAAACGATTTTGGTTTTAAGCAAGAAACGGTTGCTTTTTCTGAAATAGATGAATACGCTACAAAAACGTATAAATCGGCATTTGATACATCAGAGGAGATAGAAATAGGTGACATTGTTTCCTTTTGCGATAATAAAGAAGCTTTGCACGGTCTTCCCGATTTTGAATTGCTCACAGGGGGATTTCCTTGTCAAGCATTCAGTATGATGGGTAAGCAAAAAGGGTTTGCGGATATGCGTGGCAATGTTTTCTTTAAGATATTGGACGTTCTAAACGAAAAGAAGCCAAAGTTCGTTTTGTTGGAAAATGTCCGTAACATACTAACTCACGACAAAGGAAAAACATTTGCCTACATAATAAAGTCTATAGAAAAATGCGGATATTATACTTATTATGACGTGTTCAACACGAACGACTTCTGTTTGGCACAAAAACGCAATCGAGTATTCATCTTTGCCACTACAGAAAAAATGGACAGATTTAAGTTCGATAGCGTCACAATTAAAAGTGCTTTTGATAGCATAGCTTTGCAGACATCTCTGCAAAGGCAAAATTCAACACACGATGTTTTGGAGAAGAATGTTGATAACAAGTATTACCTCTCCGACACTATAAAGCCTACAATTCTGGCGAACGGCACGAAAAATTTCAAATCCAAATCAGAAATCAATCCCATAATCGCAAAGCCTTTGACTGCAACAATGGTCAAAATGCATCGTGCTTGTCAAGATAACTACTTCAGTGATGGATATATTCTATCAGAGCATCCTTTAGATTATGTGAAAACACAATTCACTAAAGAAGAATTGTGTTCACATAGGATAAGGAAACTAACACCTAAAGAGGCTTTTCTGTTACAGGGTTTTGATACTGACTATTTTGCAAAGATAGAGAATATTGGAAACAGCAATTCGCAGATGTATAAGCAAGCAGGAAATGCCGTAAGCGTGAATACGGTGTATGCTATTTTATATTATCTGTTTATCAAAACGAATTTGAGGTGAATGGAATGTTTTTTGAGCTAAACGATGAAAACAGCATAGGATATAAGGCATTGACCGATCCAGACCTTGGCAGAAGTCCCACATCACACCAAACGCACATTGGCTTATTTGATGATGTTTTAACATATTTGCCCAACCATGTAGAAATAGATGATGCAATGATGATTTATGATAACGTGGTTGAAACAATGTTTGTATGTTTCGACAGAATTGAAACGCCAAGCGGAACATTTAGAAGCCCGAAAATTAAGACAGGAGGACAAGGTGCTGTAAGCGTGGTTTCGTTTATTCGTGATAAGGCAAAGCTATCTTCAGAAAATACAAATTGGTTTCTTTTTTGGTTTGGGCTGAAAAGCGAACAGCCTGTATTCTTCCTGTTCAATGACAAATCAGACACATACGCCAACATAGTGTCACTAGGTATAAAGTTAAATCCCATGGTAAAAGCACGCCTTAAAAAGGAAGATCGTCATTACAACGAGTTGCTAAACTACTTGCAAAAGGTTGTAAACGGAAGTGGGTTTGATGCAGTAAGAGAGTTAGAACTTATAGCACAAACTGATATGCCTTCCGTTCCTCGATATAGAAAATATGATATTGAGCGAGCAAGAGAACTTTTTCAAGTTATTGGTAGAGAGGGCGAGGAGCTTATCAATAGGTATTTTTTTGAGCAACGTCAAAAAAACTATATCCAAAGTTATAAATGGATGAACGAAACGGCTGAGTCGGGACAGCCGTATGATTTCTATTTTGAAAAAAACGATGGCGATATAGTTTACCTAGATGTTAAAACAACTCGTTACGGGTTTGAGCAAAAGATGATATTCAGTAGTCAAGAAATTAAATTTGCAACTAACTCTGACTTTAAATATCATATTTACCGTATCTATGGTGACAGTAATAGGAAATTCCTTAAAATATGCGATAATGCTAAGAATTTGTTTACATCAATTGATGGCAAGACTAGCGATTTTGAAAGCAGCCTTTGCAATATGGCTACAATAGAAACTGTTAAAATGGCAATACAGCCCACTCAAGATCAACTTTCTTTCGGCAATGAAATCATCTTGCTATAATAACTCAAGCATGATTTGGAAGGATTTGCTTAGTCAATCATCATATTCTTATTTCATTCCGTAACACACTCGTTAGTGGAATAGTGCAAGGTGATTTTTCGTTGGCTACAAAAGTTTCATAACGAAATATAAATCCGTATAATCTGTGGATTATTTGGATGAAATACGCGTTTATAGTTCATATTATAACACAATTTCAGTTCCTAGCAGTAGAGGTACATATGAAAAATTCAACGATCCCACGCCCGTCTCGTCTCCTGTCTGTCCTCTTGTCCGCGCTCCTCTTCTCCGCCTGTACTTACGAGGGCGCGGGCGAAACCGCGACTTCGCCCGCGATCGAAGCAACCGAAACCGCCGAATCGACCGAAGCCCCCGCGCTCTCGGAGGCGGTCGAAACGGTCGAGCCCTCCGAAAATGAGGCGGAGGAGACCGTCTCCCCCGCGCTCGCGCTCCTTCCCCATCAAATGAAAGACGACGGGATCTTTCTCAACGAGACCGACTGGACGAGCTCGGAGGACTATTCCCTCTTCCGCGAATATTTCTTCGGGACGTGGGACTGTGTCGACCATACCTACTCTTGGCTTAAAACGCTGATCCTCGACGATTCCGAGGGATCGTTCTTCTCGGAGGATCGCGGCTGGCGCTTTAGCGGGTTTTATGAGATCGGCTCGGACGTTCTCGCGCTTCGGGTCAACGATAACGCCGAGAGCGCTCTTTTATGGCTGGATCAAAACGATCCCGATACCCTTTACGCGGGCTATCTTTGGTCTCAAACGGACGGAACGGTCAAGCTCGCTTATAGCGAAAAGATCTATACGCTCTTAAAGACCGACACGCCGTTAAACGAGCCGGGCGAGGGCTTTTTAAGCCTCTTAAAGCTCCGCGAAATGGCGGTTGAATACGGAATCGACCTCGACCTCTTAATGAACATCGGCTATATGACAAAGACGGCTTATCGGGAAAATGAGGTCTATATCCACTTCCTCCACGACGACTGGTATCAGTTTTATCCCGTCTATCTCGTTTCGGAAGAACCCGACAAGCTCGTATTAAAGACCGAGATCGGGAGCTATATGTACGAGCTGTTCCCCGAGGAGCTTCCCGCGCTCACGGTCGAGGTACGCTATACCCTCCAAAAGACCGACGGCGAATGGGCGCGCTCGGTCGAGTTTATCGGCTCGCCGTATGCGTTTACCCCGCTCGTACAGGATAAGAACGGTCTGTGGTCGCCGACCGACGAGTTTCTCAAAGCCGAGGCGGAGACCGTCTCCCCCGCGCTCGCGCGCCTTCCCTGTAAGATCGAGGAGGACGGGGTCTATCTCGACCCGAGGGAATGGACGGAATTAAAAGCCTACGATCCCTTCCGCGAGTGTTTCTTCGGGACGTGGGAGAGCGACGAACCACCGATCAGCGACTTATCGACCTTGACCTTTGACGATACCGAAAATTCCTTCCCGACGGGATTCGCGGGGTGGTGGGGCTTTGGTCGGGTCTATGAGATCGGCTCGGATATGATCGCCTGTACGATCCATAATAACGCGGCGGAGGGCTTCCTTTTATGGGCGGATCAAAACGACCCCGACCATTTATACGCGGTCGACTATCAATACGGCTCGGACAATGAACTCGTCCTCTCCCATACCTCCGTTGAAAGAGTCCGTCTCAGCGTCTATCAAAAAACCGACGCGCCGATACACGAACCCGCCGAAAATTATCTGAGCCGCTTTAAACTCGGCGAAATGGCGGTCGAATACGGGATCGATCTCGACCTCTTGATGAAATTCACATATATGACGGAAAATACGACGGAGGAGAACGAAATATCCTATCATCATTATTACCATGACAGCTGGTATTATTTTTACCCCGTCTATCTCGTCTCAAAGTCGCCCGATCGGCTCGTCTTAAAGACCCGGATCGGAAACGCTATATATGAGGAATGGTCTGACGACCCCTCCGGTACCACGTTCGAGATACGCTATACCCTCCAAAAGACCGACGGCGAATGGATTCGCTCGGTCGAGTTTATCGACGCGCCGTATGGATTTAGCCCGCTCGTACAGGACGAAAACGGTCTATGGTCGCCGGTCGACGAGCCTACCGACTGATCGGCGGAAACGAACCCCGCCGATCCGCACGCCTGCACAAAAATAGACCTCCTGGGAACTTCCGGAATGCTGAATGGCGACGTAATTTTTGCGCTGTGGTTTGTCGGGTTTCCGCAGGAATACTGTATGTATTTCAAGGAAAGACGGCAAAGCACAGCACAAAAAGGACTAGTCAGGCAGCATTTCGGAAGTTTCCGAGGTGGTCTAACAAAAAACGACCCCCTTCGGCGAAAGCCGAGGAGGGTCGCGTTATTGTTATCATATCTCGTCCATACGGATTTTTACATATCCACAGATGATCTTTTTACAGGTCTCAAAGTCCATATCGGTCGTGTCGAGGATCAGGTCGTAGTTCCCCACGAAGTTCCAGTCGCGCCCCGTCCGCGCCTTATAATAGATCTCGCGCTCGCGGTCGGTCTTTTTGATGAGCCGCTCCGCCTCCTCGCGCGAGGCGATCCCCGTTACCTCCATCGTGTTACGGATACAGGTCTCGGGGTCGGCGTGGATAAAGAGCCGAAATAAATTTTTTGTCCCCTTTAAGACGTGATCGGCGCACCGCCCGACGATGACGCAACTCTCCGCTGCGGCGAGCTCCTTCATGACCTGAGCCTGATAGTTAAAAAGGTTATCCTCCGAGGTGAATTTCTTACTGTCGGGGGTGATGAGCGTTCCGTCGTATTGCTTCGGGCGGCTGAATACACCGCTTTTTACCCGCTCGTCCGCGAGGTTAAAAAGCTCCTCGCTGATCCCGCTTTTTTCCGAGGCGAGCGCGTTGATCCGCTCGCCGTCGTAATACTTGATCCCGAGCTCCCGCGCGAGTAAGCCGCCGACCCGCCGCCCGCCGCTCCCATAGCCGCGCGCGATCGTGATCACAAATCGCTCCATATCCGTCTCCCCTTTCGTTCGGAGAAGTTGTTTTTTACCCGACCGTCAGCGTGTCGATGATCGCTTGAACCAAGCCGCCGATCTGAGGCTTTGAGAACTGGCGATCCGCGCCGAGACCCTCGCCCTTGATCCTCATTCGCTCGTCGATCAGCGACGAGAAGAGGAAGACCGGGATCTTCATAAGGTTCTTGTCGCTCTTGATGAGCTTCGTTAAACGGTGACCGTCCATTTGCGGCATCTCGATGTCGCTCACGAGAAGCCCGATCTGAGAGGTCACGTCCTCCGAGTCGGAATAGGTCGAGATGTAATTCCAAGCCTCCTGACCATTAGAGAAGGAGAGGATATTATGAAATCCCGCCGAGGTGATCGCGTTCATGACAAGCTTATTTAAGAGCGGCGAATCCTCGGCGATAACGATCCGCGCGTCATAGTCGACGTTTTTGGGGTGTTCGATCTTGTCGACGCCCGAGAGGTCGAGCCCGAGCGAACAGTTAAGGTCGGAGATGATCTTCTCAAAGTCGAGGATAATGATGATCTTACCGTCGACCTTCGCGATCCCCGTCGCGACGCCCTTTTCGCTGTTGTTGGCGACCGTGGGCGGCTTCTCGATACTGTTCCAGCTGATCCGACGGATCCCCTCGACACTGGAAACGTGAAACGCGATGTCGAGCTGGTTAAACTCACAGATGATCAAAAGCCCGTCGCTCCCCTCGGGCTTATCGATCCCGAGGACGGTATGTAGGTCGACGACCGTAATGAGCTTATCGCGCGGCATAAATACGCCCTCGACCTCCTTCGGCGCGGAGGGGATCGGCGTGACCTCCTGATAGGTCATGATCTCGGCGACCTTCGCGATATTGATCCCAAAATCCTCGCCCCCGACATAAAACTCGAGAAGCTCCAGTTCGTTCGTACCGCTTTCCAGTAAAATATTCGTTTCCATATGTTTTACCTTCCTTCGCTTAAAAGGTCGCGAGCCGAACCCTTCGGGATCGCCCCCGGGGGACTTTCGCCGCCCGCTCCCTTAAAAATTTCCATTCTACTCCTATTATACAACAAATTTGCCGTAAAATCAAGTGTTCCGATAAATTTAATAAAAATGCTGATTTTTTTTCTTATTTTTGTTAAAATTACACAAAAGCGGCGCGTTCATCGACTCAATAGCGATAGTGACTTCCGCCGACGAACTCGCGGACGAGCGAATCGAGCGGGACGGCGTCCCGCTCGAGCGGGACGATCTCGGCTAAAAAGCGCTCGAGGTCGAGATAGCGGTCATAATCGGGGTACGTCTCCTTCACTTTAATAAGCTCGGGGAGAACGAGCGGCTGATAGACCGCCGCCTCATAGGAGATAAAGGTATCGATGTCATAGAGCGCCTTATCTTTATAAGGGAGGATAAAGCGCTCCTCGCCCCGCTCGACGTGACGAAAGAAATCGAGCGTCTCCGCCGCCGACCGCCCGCGAAAGAGCCGATCGCGGACGAGCCGCCGCGTCAGGCGGATCTTAGACGGGTGTAAAAGCTCACCCGCCGCGTTCTCGAGCCGCGTCCTTACGCTGACATAGACCGTCGTCGCGTGTTCGCCGATATTCCCCGTGATCTCGGGGTTTAGGGCGTGTATCCCCTCGAGGATCACAAATTCCCCCGCGCCGCGCTTCATCTTTTTCCCAAAGCCGCGCTTTTGATTGGCGAAATCAAAGGTAGGGACGTCGATCTCCTCACAGCGCCAGAGGCGGAGGAGGTGGTCGTTTAAAAGCTCCATATCGAGCCGCTTGGGCGACTCAAAGTCGATCTGACCGTCCTCGTCGCGCTCGTTACGCGGGTCGTCGAGGGGATAAAAATAATTATCCATCGAGAGCGTATGGACGACCCGCCCCGCCCGCTCGAGGAGCGTCGCGAGCCTTAGCGCCGCCGTCGTCTTACCCGACCCCGAGGGTCCCGAGATGAGGACGATCGGTAGGTCGCCGCCCCGCGCTAAGAGCGCGTCCGCGACGGCGGCGATCCGCTCGCGGTACTGTGTCTCCGCCTCGTCGATAAAAAGCTTGTTACAGCTTTGGACGCTCCCGTTCAGTTCCTTCAGCGTTAAAATATTCATACGATCCGTCCTCCGTTCGTTTCTTTTTTTGTGGAAGGCGCGGCTCCCGCCGCCTCCTCCCGCTTGAGAACCGTCAGAAGCTCCCCCGGGGTCTTACATACGGCGGTCAGGAGGGGGATAAGCTCCTCCTCCGGCTCGCTCAGGTCGGGGATCATCACGGTGTGACAGCCCGCCGCGCTCGCCGAGCGAACGCCGTTCGGCGAATCCTCGACGGCGATACAATCCCCGGGTAAAAGCCCGAGCCGCTCAGCCGCGTAAAGATAAACGTCGGGCTTCGGCTTCCCGTTTTTGACCATATGCACCGAGATCACGTCGTCAAATTCGTCGTACAGCCCGACCTTCGTTAAATACCGCTCCGCCCGCTCGAGATCGGTCGCGGTGACGACCGCGCGGTATAGTCCGCGCTCCCCGAGCGCGGAAAGGAGCGCGGGAAAGCCCGGCTTTACCTCGATCCCGTATTTCTCGATATGCGCCGCCATCAGCTCCATACGCCGCGCGCGTAAAACGCGGTAGGAGCAATCCTCTCCGAACCATTCCTTTAAAAGCGGCTCGGCGTAAGCCCCCGCGAGACTTCTGAGCGCGAGCGCGTGTTCGCGCCGCATCGGATAGCCCGCCTCGTTCGCCGCCTCACACCAGTAACGGACAAGGAGCTTCTCGGTATCGAGGATCGTCCCGTCCATGTCAAATAAGACCGCCTTAACCCGCATAAGTATCCCCGATCTTGGTCGTATTCCTGAGCGAATGGATCGTCATACTGTTCTTTGACTTTGAGAGGGTGAATTCCATCGTCTTGGTCGTCGAGCTCTCGAGGCGTATCCCCTCGATCGCGAGCGCCGTCGGCGGGAGGTAGTCGACCCTCACCGTATAAAGCTCCCCGACGTTTGAGATACTCGTTATCGAAGGAGAATAAGCCGTATAGCGCGGCGTGATCGGGACGAGATAGCTGTTCTTTTCCTCGTCGTAGTTAAAGGCGCTCCCCGTACTCCCGACCGTCTGATGATTGATCGGCGCCTCACTCCCGAATAGGGTACGCGCCGCAAATTCGACGTCGACCGCCGGGACGTACATATACGTATTATAGAGCTTTTCATAATTCGTGATGTCCCCGGTGAGGACGATCTTCCAGACCGCCGACTCGATCACGACGCTCTCGGGGATCTCGCCCGCCGAGGCGAAGGCGGGCGGGTCGACCGTCACGACGGGGTAGAGAAAGAGCGCGATCTCGTTTTTGAGCGCGGTCTGATCGGCGAGGCTCTCGACCTGATCCGCGATAAAGCGGACGGTCGTGACGATCCCGACGATACTCATCAGTATAATAAACACGGCGAAAACGAGATAGAACCGATTCGGTCGATTTAGGGGAGGCGCGGCTCCCGCCGCCTCCTCGGTCTCCTCCGACAGCTCCTCCGCCTCGGCGTAATCCTCGTCGAGCGCCGAGCTGACCGAGCGAAGGATCTCCCGCTCGTCCTCCGGCTTTTCGCCTACGGCGGTCTCGCCCCCCGCAGTCATACCCAAAGGCTCTTGCGCTTTCGGCGCGTCCTCCCGCTCGAGCGAGGAGCGCATCACTTTAAGGACGTCCGCCTCCGCCCGCTCCTCGCCCGGCTCGTGATCGAGCTGTTCCGTGAGGCGCGCGGTCATGGTCGTGTTTTTTTCCTTGATCTTTTTTTTACTCATGGCTTTTTAATCCTTATTCCCTGATCTGCCCGTTTCCGTTGATGAGATATTTATAGGTCGTCAGCTCGCTCAGCCCCATCGGTCCTCGCGCGTGGAGCTTTTGGGTCGAGATCCCGATCTCCGCGCCGAGCCCGAATTCAAAGCCGTCGGTGAAGCGCGTACTCGCGTTCACATAGACCGCCGCCGCGTCGACGAGCCGCTGAAACCGCTCCGCCGTGGGGAGGTGAACCGTGACGATACATTCGCTGTGGCGCGTCCCATAGCGGTTGATATGCTCGATCGCCTCGTCCGCGCTCGAGACGACGCGCGAGGCGATGATATAGTCGAGAAATTCGCGGCGATAATCCTCGTCGGTCGCCGTCCGCTCGACGGGGATATATTTCGCGGTCGCCTCGTCGCCGACGATCTTTACGCGGTCGCCCCATTTTTTATGGAGTGCGCTAAAAAACGCCTCGGCGACGTCCTTATGGACGAGGACGTTCTCGATCGCGTTACATACGCTCGGGCGCTGGGTCTTGGCGTTATCGACGATCTCGACCGCGAGGTCGACGTCGGCGAAGCGGTCGACATAGACCGAACAGTTCCCCTCGCCCGTCTGGATCACGGGGATCGTCGCGCTCTCGCGGACGGAGCGGATCAGCCCCCCGCCCCCGCGCGGGATCAATACGTCGATATACCGATCCGCCTTCATCAGCTCGTTCGCGACGAGCCGCGAGGTGTCGGCGACGAGCTGGATCGCGTCGGCGGGCAGCCCCGCCTCGGCGATCGCCTCGCGCATGATCCGCGTCAGGCACTTGTTGGAATAGATCGCGTCGCTCCCCCCGCGTAGGACACAGACGTTCCCCGATTTAAGACAGAGCGCCGCCGCGTCGACCGTTACATTCGGGCGGGACTCAAAGATGATCCCGACGACCCCGAGCGGGACGCGCTTTTTAACGATCTTGAGCCCGTTCGCGAGCTCTCCGCCGCCGATGACCTCGCCGATCGGGTCGGCGAGCGCCGCGACCTCTAAGACCCCCTCGCTCATCGCCCCGATCCGCGCCTCGGTGAGCGCGAGCCGGTCGCGCATCGTCGGGGGTATCCCGTTGACCTCCGCGTTCGCGAGGTCGCGTTTATTCTCGTCGAGGATCGTCTCGGTCTCCTCGACGATCTTTTTCGCGACCGCGCGGAGCGCGGCGTTCTTTTCTTTTGTCCCGAAATTTAACAGCTCGCGCTCCGCCGCCTTGGCGGCGACCCCGAGCTCCTCAACATAGCTCATAGTTTTTCCTTTCTTTTGTTTTGTGAAGGCGTGCGCTTTTTCGCGCTCCCGCTCTCTTTTAAAGCCTTATTTTACCGACCTTGTACGCCCGTACGGACCGGCGGGTATCCGCGCCTTCCCAAAAAAATAATCATTGATCCAGATCAAACACCGTACATTTCGCCTTCCCCTCAAAAAGGTCGTAAAGGATCTCGGGGCGCTCGCCGTTGATGATCACGGAGGGGATCGCGTATTCCCCCGCGATCGTCGCCGCCTCGAGCTTCGTCAACATCCCCCCGCTCGCGAGGGCGCTCCCCTTCTCTCCGACCGCCGCGATCATCTCGTCCGTGACCCTACGGACGAGCGGGATATGCGCCGCCTCGGGGAGGGCGGGGTCGCGGTCATAAAGCCCGTCGACGTCCGTCAGCATGATCAATAGATCCGCCTCGCTGAGCGCCGCCATCAGGGCGGAGAGCGTATCGTTCTCGTCGAAGTCGAGCTGTTCGATCGAGACGGTGTCGTTGGCGTTCACGACCGGGACGACCCCCATCTCGAGGAGGCGATGGAGCGTGTTAAAGGCGTTCTCGCGCCGCGTCTTATTACTGATCACGTCGCGCGTCACTAAAAGCTGGGCGACGGTATGGTTATATTTTAAAAATTCCCGCCCATAGATATTCATCAGCTCACATTGCCCGATCGCAGCGCAAGCCTGCTTCGTCGGCATATCCGTCGGTCGCGCGGTCAGCCCCGCGCGACCGACCCCGATCCCGACCGCCCCCGAGGTCACAAAGATCAGGTCGCGCCCCTCGTTCTTTAGGTCGGCGAGTACCTCGATGAGCTTTTGTACCCGCCTTAGATTGAGATTTCCCGTTTTATAACAGAGCGTCGACGTCCCGACCTTAACGACGATCCGCCGCGCGGCGGCGATCTTATCGCTTATCGCCGCGCCCCCGCGCTCCGATCCGTTTATCCGAGCCATTGATTTAACACCTCCATGAGCCGCGCGAAATTGAGCGGCTTCGCGATATGCTCGTTCATACCCGCTTCCTTCGCCGCCCGAACGTCCTCGGCGAAGGCGTTCGCCGTCATCGCGACGATCGGGATCGTCCGCGCGTCGCTCCGCTCGAGGGCGCGGATCGCCGCCGTCGCCTCATACCCGTTCATCACGGGCATCTGAATATCCATAAAGATCATATGATAATAGCCCTCGGGCGAGGCGGAGAAGCGCTCAAAAGCCTCCCGCCCGTCCGCCGCCGTCTCGATCTCGAGACCCGTCATCTGTAGGATCTCGGACGCGATCTCGAGGTTAAGCTCGTTATCGTCGACGAGGAGGGCGCGATCCCCCGAGAAGTCGCTTTTACTCAGCGCGTCGAGGCTTTTCCCCATATGCTGTTCCTCTTTGGCGACCGATCGGATCGCCGCGAGGAGGCGCGAACGAAAGAGCGGCTTCCCGATAAAGGCGGCGACCCCCGCCGAGCGAGCCTGTTCCTCGATATCCGACCAGTCGCTCGCCGCACAGAGAATGGTCGGCTTCTCCTTTTTGATCGTGTCGCGGATCAGCGTCGTGAGCGCGACCCCGCGCATATCCGGGAGACGGCGGTCGACGATCACGAAGGTATAGGGGTCGCCCTCGGCGACCGCGCTCTCGATCCGCTCGAGCGCCTCCTTCCCCGATAATACCCAGTCACAGCGCATTTTGTACTCGGTCAGGATCGCGCTCACCTTCTCGGCGAAAAGATGATCGCTGTCCGCCGTGAGGACGCGCTTCCCCTCGAGGTTCGCCGCTTGGATCGCGGTCTCCTCGCGGAGCTTTAAAAAGATCGTGACGGTGAAGGTCGTACCCTTCCCCGGCTCGCTCTCGACGCGAATGTCGCCGTCCATCATCTCGACGATATTCTTGGTGATCGCCATACCGAGTCCCGTCCCCTGTTCCTTATTGACGCGGACGTCGGTCGCCCGCTCAAAGGGCTCGTAGAGCCGCTCGAGAAATTCCTTCGTCATACCGATCCCGTTATCGCGAAAGACGAATTCGTAACAGCCGACCTCCTTGGCGGTGATCGGCTTCTCCGAGATCAAAAGCTCGATCTTACCGCCCCGGGACGTATATTTGACCGCGTTGCTCAGGATGTTGACAAAAGCCTGTTGTATCCTTACGCTGTCGCCGATGACCGCCTCGTGTTCGATCCCCGCCGCGTCGACCTTTAGCTCGTGATCCTTATCCTTTAGCCCCGGGCGGATCATCTCGACGATATTGTCGATCAGCTCGGGGATCCTAAATTCCTCGTCGTTTAAGACGAACTTCCCCGACTCGATCTTACTCATATCGAGGATCTCGTTGATCAGCGAGAGGAGATAGCGGCTCGACGCCTCGATCTTACCGAGACAATCCGCCGCCCGCGCGGGGTCGTCGAGATGCATTTCCGCGATCGCGGTCATCCCGATGATCGCGTTCATCGGGGTACGGATGTCGTGGCTCATACGCGAGAGGAAGTCGGTCTTGGCGTGGTTCGCGCGCTTGGCAACCATATACGCGTCGCGTAGCGCGGCGTTCGCCTTAATGAGCTTTTCGGTATATTCGCTGTCCTTTACCCGCGCGATCATCTGCTTCTCGGTGACGGTATCGGTGATGTCCCGCGCGAGTCCGACGAGGTTCTTACCGTCGCGGTTCACGCGAAACTCGAGCCAGCGCGGCGCGTCCTCTTCCCCACCCTCACAGAGCAGTTCGAGGCTCTCGCCGCCCGCGAGGCTCTCGCCGACAGCGGGGGTCTCGTCCTCTTCGACGGCTTCGCCCCCGAGCAAACGTTCAAATTCGGCGAAAAGGCTCAACTTAAAAAGCCGACCTTCCTCGTCGATCGACGCGATCCGACGGCGAAACTCGTCAAAGGGGATGGTCGCGTCGCCCTCGGGGAGCGAGTCGAAGTTTAAAAGCCTTATCAGGCTCTCGCTCATAAAAACGCTCCCATTCCGAACGTCGCAGAAAAATACCCCGATCTTACCGCCCGCCATCATAATGAGCCGCGACACGCGCGAGCCGTAAGCGAGCGAATCCGACTGGAGCTCGGCGATCGAGACCCCGAGGTTATCGATCTCGGCGATCCCCGTCGAGGCGAATTCGACGAGCGAGTTGTTTCGGCGGCTGAGCTCTACGTCGCGCATCATCTCGGTGACGGGCGCGCTCACGCTCTTCCCGACGAGGAGGGCGAATATGATCCCCGCGGCGAGCGAGATCGCGAGCGTAATAATAAATACGCGGATCAGCATATTATGGATCCCGAGCGTTTTCGCCTCGTCGGCGACCGAGATCAAGACCCAACTCTCCTCGCGGAAGGGAGAATCCGACGCATAAAGCCCGAGCGGGCGGATACTCCCGATACAGGCGACCCCGTCCGAGGTGAAGTCGTACATCCCATAATCTAAGGGGCGCTCGCGGCTCAAAACGGTGTGTTCATCGACGAGCTGTCCAAACATCGGTCCCGAGGAGAGGAGGATCGTATATTCGCCGCTCTTATCGAGATCGGCGGCGAGGACATAACAGGCGCTGTTATCAAAGAAATCGGTCGCGGGGATACTCTGTAAGACCGTTTTTTGGAGAAGCCCGATCCCGATCACGCCATAGACCGTCCCGTCCGACGTCGTGAGCGGGAGGGTATATTTTAGGCTCTCGTCGGTCGACTCGGCGACCGAGGCGAGGGGCGTCCACCGCCCGAGACGGCTGTCGTCGAGCGCGGAATGAGCGCGACCGCCGTCGAGCGTCTCAAAATAAAAGCGATAGCGCTCGTTATCGCGATCCGCTCCGCCGAAATAGAGCGTCCACCCGTAATCGAGCGGCATCCCGAAGGCGCGGGCAATCTCCGAGCTTCCCGCCTCGAGGAAGATGTCGCTGTTCGTCTCTGTCCCATAGCCGCTCACGTCGTTATCGCGGAGATATACGCCGAGGAGGTTTTTGGTCTCCCCGCTGTCATAAAGCGCGCCGCTGTCGAGGACGATAAACGCGTCGTTGACCATATCGCGTCGAATGAGCGAGATCAGGCTCTCGGTATTCTCGGCGACGATCCGCTTCCCGAGCCGTTTATCCTCCGCGATCGCGGAGGCGGATACGCCCTCCTCCTCTAAGATCCGCTCGGTCGCGGCGTTGACCGCCTTCGCCGTCTCATAGACGAGCGCGGTCTTTTGATTTAAGACATTCTCGACGTAGTTCCCGCGATACTCGGTCTTTTCGGTGAGGCTGTCATAGGAGAATTTATGGATCATCGAAAATTCACCGTTCACGGTCATGATCGAGACGATCAACACGATCTGTAGCACCGAGAGCATGATCATCGGCGCGATGACCCGTAAGAGAAAGGGAACGCTTTTTCGTTTCCTTATCTTTATCTTTTTCGTTTGAGCCATGAATAACACTTCCTCTCAGAAGTAATTCAGTAATTCATCTCGGAAGTAATTCGGCGATCTGTCCGCGCGGACGAAGCCCCGCGAAAAGCGAGCCTCGCCGACGCGCCGGGATCATTGCCCCGCCGCCGCGATCAGCCCCGCGTTAAAGCTCTCAAACCAGCGCTCAAACGCCGCGTCGTCGGTATATTCCGCGAGGACGGCTTGGCGATCCTCGCCCGCGTCGATCCGCGCCCAAGCGGCGGTCTGATCCTCCTTCGCCGAGGTCTCGATCGAGTTACCGACAAAGTCGCGTACCTCGGCGGAGCGGTCATAGGGCGGACTCGTATAGAGCCGATAGGCGTTAATCTCGTCGATCGCGACCGAGAAGGTGTTTAACATCGTTTCGCCGATCTCCTCGTGCGCCGTGATCTTGGTGTAGTTATTCGCGCTCTTTTTGACCGGGAGATAGCCGGAGTTGACCGCGAAGCCGATATTTTGCTCCTCCTCGGTGAACCATTTTAAAAAGACCGCGCTCGCGTACTCGGTTTTTTCGTCCGATTTGACGACGGACATCCCCGCGCCCTGTTGGACGACGTAAGAGTCGCGCCCCGTAAAGCCCGGGACGCTTAAAACGACGTTCTCGATCGGATAAGAGGCGTCGTCGCCGATCGTGACCTCGGAGGGATAATACGCCGCGCCCGTCGTCGCGCAGATCAGGGCGATGATCGAGCCGATCTTGGCGTCGTCGCTCCTAAAGCGGCTCTCCGCCGTAAAATAGCCCTTAACATAAGGGACATAGAAGTTATCCCAAAGCTTACGGACGGTCTCGCGGTCGGCGCTGACGGTGACGTTCCCGTCCTCGTCCGCCTCGGCGAAGGGATGACCGAGCTGTTTCGCCCCGATCACCATATAGTTCGCGACCGCGTCCCGCCCAAAGAAGGCTCTCCCGTCGTTCGGGACGTCGGGCGTGAGCGCGTCGGTATAGTTATAATATTTCTCGGCGACCTCCGCTAAGCCCTCCCAGGTCGCGAGATCCTCATAGCTAAGTCCCTCCGCCGCCGCGAAATCGCTCCAGTCCGTGACGTTTAACATCATGACCTCGGTACTCTTGGCGGTCGGGAAGATCACGAGCGAGTCGCCGAACGTCCCCTCCTCGAGATATTCGTCGATATACTCCGCCTTTTCGTCGTCGGTGAAATACTTCCCGAGGTCGGCGAGCTTCCCGAGCTTATCGACCCGGTACGCCGTCTCGACATAGGTCGCGAAAATATCCGGCGCGGGTTCCGCGCCCGGCTCGTCCGTGACCGAGGCTAAGATCCCCGCCGCGAGCTCGGAGACGGAATTTTTGGAGAACGCCTCGACATAGATCCCCTTCTCGCTCCCGACCGTGTTGTTAAAGCGCGAGACCATTTCGTCGAATTGGGTCTGTTGTACGCCGTTGTAATAATGCCAGATCGTGACGGTCACGGGCGCGTTACGGTCTAAAAGCGCGTCATAGCCGCCGTTACAGCCCCCGAGCGTCCCCGCCGCGAGCGTGAGCGCGAGCGCCGCGCCGATCGTTCTTTTATTTTTCATATTCATAAGCCTTCCCTTCTCTCCCGCGTAAATGTCTATTCTGAAATTATACCATTTTTCGCCCGTTTTGTCAATGGTACGCGATCGTGTTTTTCGCCGTTTTCTTTTTGGGAAGGCGTGCGCCCCCTCGCGCTAGCTTGGTGGCGCGGACTTGAACCCGCCGCAAACGGAAACGCATTGTCAATTTTCCGTTCGTTATCCTGTCCTCATTCGTCAAAAGCCCGCTAAAATTTCATTCTTTGCGGTTTCGGAGTTTTGCCGGATCGGATTTTCGTCCGGTCGAGGAAAAAACGCAGGCAATATGCCTATATTGGCGAGGCTTTTGACGAAGAGCGGGCGGAAAGCCGACCGGCAAAACCGGGTTCAAGACCGCGCCTCCAAGCTACGCGATAGGGGCGGGCGGGGCGCTTCCCGCGCCCGGCATTTTGGGGTGCGCGAAAAGCGATCGCGCCGCCTCGGGACAGGACAAAAAAGCCCGCCCGTGAGCGGACTTCCCAAAAAAATAAAACAAAAAATCGTGAAAAAGCCTCGGTTTCCCCCACCTTATCCGCCCTCGGGGAAGCGCACGCGGATCGTCAGGACCCCGCCCTCGAGCTCCGCCTCGATCCCGCCGCCCATACGCTCGGTGAGCGTCCGCGCGATCGAGAGACCGAGACCCGTCGAGCCGCCGCCGTTCTCGACGGTATAAAAGCGGTCAAAAAGCCGCTCGACGCTCACGCTGTCGAGGGCGGGGGCGCGGTTCGCGCAGGTGATCGTCCCCGCCTCGTCGAGGGTGACCGAGAGGTCGCCGCCGCTATATTTAACGGCGTTATTCATGATGTTCTCGAGGACGCGCGAGAGGGCGCGGGGGTCGAGCGAGCGGACGACCCGCGCCTCGGTCAGATCGACCTCGGGCGCGATCCCCCGCGCGAGGAGGACGGCGTAATACGCGGAAAGATGCTCCTCGAGCGCGCGGTTCAGCTCGACCGCCTCGAGCCTCGGGGCGCGCTCCTCCGAGGCGGCGAGCGAATAGCGGAGAAGCTCCTCGGTCATGAGCGCGAGCGCCTCGGTCCGCTCGGCGATGATCGCGCGATAGCGGGCGGCGTTCTCGCTCAACTCCTCCCGCTCGAGAAGCTCGAGATACCCCCGGATCGCGGTGAGCGGCGTCCGAAGGTCGTGGGAGATATTCGCGACCGCCTCCTTGAGCCGCCGATCGCCGCTCCGATAGCGGAGACGCTCGGCGCGGAGAAGGCGAAGCTCGTCGTTAAGACTGTCCGCGAGGCGAAGAAGCTCGCGGTCGCCGCCCGAGAGGTCGATGAGGGTATTCGTGTCGGCGCTTAGGCGTTCGCCGAGCTTTTCGCGAATTTCCCGCGCCGAGCGGCGCATCAAAAAGACCTTCCCCGCGAGGAGCGCGGCGACCAGCGCGAGGAGGATCGTGAGACAGAGTAATGGGGGCATTTTTACGTTCCTTCCTTTTTTCGGTTTTCGTCTTTTATTTTATCACTTTCTCTCGCGAAAGTCAATCGAAAATATTCTCCTTAAAAATCGCCCTCGCCCGCTTGACAAACGCTATCATTTGTGATACAACGAAATACGGAAAGGAGCTGATCAAATGGCAAACACGGCACAAGTCAGCTTTCGCATCGACGAAGAGGTCAAACAGAGCGCGGAGCGTGTACTAAACGATATGGGACTTACGATGTCGGCGGCGATCACGGTCTTTTTAAAAAAGGTGAGCCGCGAGCGCCGTATCCCCTTTGAGATCAACGCCGACCCCTTCTATTCCGAAAGCCATATCCGCTATCTGACGAAGGTCATCGACGGGATCGAGGACGGGACGCGCCCCCTCGTGGAGCATGACTTGATCGAGGTCGACGACGAATGAAGTTAAGGCAACACCGCACAATTACCGCCTGCGGCTTTGCCGTCCGATTGACAGCCA
>JAMPCH010000004.1:70860-89235 GCA_023666265.1 Roseburia sp. | reverse complement strand
TTTCTGTTTTGTTGATTTAGCACAATTGGATTTATTTTTCAAACAAGACCTAATACCGCGTACTTTTTATTCGCAAAAAGCTTTTTCGAGCAATATTGATTTTTGCTACTTTTTGGCACAAAAAGTAGCAGGGGTGTGGGGACAGCGTCCCCACAATAAATATTTTTCTTTCTCTCCGCGTCCTACCCCTCCGCCGGGGGCTTTACGGTGCGTTCCATTTGCTTTTTGAGCGCCATAGAGGAGAAGCTTGAGGTCGCCTCGTCCGAGGCGCTGTCCGGGGCGGCTTCCGGCTTTTTCACGGACGCGAGCGCGGGCGAAATATCGTCGTCGAGGAAGCTCTTGACGTTCTCCTCCATATGCTCGCCGTAGCGCTTGGTGTACTGGCGCGCCAATTCCTTTAGGGGGATATAGGCGGGATCCTCGGAATTTAGGACGCTCGTAAAGACCTCGTTGATCCGCGCGTCCATCGTATAGCGAAGCCGCTCCGCGACATAGCGGAAGGTCGCCGAGAGCGCGGGGTTACTGAGGATCGAGACGGTGAAGCGGATAAATCGCTCGGTCGAGGTATACTGTAAAAAATTACAGGCGTAGACGATACTCTCGTAATAATTCGTCGAGATGATGATCTGATCGCCCTGTTTCGTTTCGCCGCTTAAAAGGAGGTCGAGCTGTTCGTCGGTCAGCTCGTCGACGGCGAAGGCGGAGGCGAGCATCTCCGCGTCGGGGAGGGATTCCGCCTGCTTGGTGAGGGTCGGCATATCCTTGATCGCGTTTTTGGGCTGGAGGATCGTCTCGGCGCGGGAGCGGAGCTGACCGAGGAAGTCGGGGACGGCGCACCGCCTGTTTAAAAGGAAGCACTCGAGCATCTCGCGCGTAAAGGCGGCGAGCGGGAGCTTGATATAAGGACAGCCGAGCCCCGCGACCCGCGTCGTCCCGGTGGTCTCGTCCTTCTCATAAAGAACCTCGGTCATCGGCTCGATCACGATACTCGGGAAATCGACCCCGCGTATCAGACAGGCGGCGGCGTTTACGTGACCACAGAGGAGGGCGGAGAACATCCCCGTCAGGTGATAGGCGAGACCGCCGATCTTACGCCCGCGCTTTAGGCGGGCGACCGCGCCGCTGACGTTTTGTTCGTTATACGCGGCACAGCTTCGCGTCGGGACGAGGAAGGGCGCGGAGTAGCATTTATCCGTCCCGAATACGGGGTTAAACGGCGCCGAGCCGTTCAGCTCGTGGCGGACGAGATAAGCGTTCCAAAAAAAGTTCCCCGCGCCGTCCGTCGGATAGGTCTTATCGACGTGGACGACGTAAAGACCGTCGTTTAAAAGCTCGAGAACGGGCGCGACCGCCCGCGAGAGCGGGGTATTTTCGTAAAAAAATTCCTCGATCGAGCTTTCGAGGGCTTTCCTCGTCGCGGGGTGACATTTATCGATAGAGGCGCATTGCCAGATCTGGCGGAGCGCGGCGGGGTCGGCGGAGGGCGCGAGCGTATTGATGAGGCTCTCGCCCTCGACATAAAACGTTTCCCGCTTGGTATGCGGCGCGGTCGTCGTGTCGCATATCCCGATGATCCCCTTACCGTCTTGGACGCTTACGAGGAGGTATTCGCCGAGCGCGCCGCGCTGGGTCTCGATCGTTACCGTTGACTTCATGAAAAAGCTCCTTTGGTCGGCGCGAAGGCTCCCGCGCCGGATAGTTTTTGGTTACTTCGACTGGACGTTTGAGGCGACGAAGGTAGCCAGCTCGCGCTGGATCTCCTTTGGAAAGAGCCGCTTTGGGATCCAACAGACCGTCTTATCCTTACAGATCACGACGATCGTCGTTTTTGTCTCAAATTGATAGCTCGCGTTTTTCCAAGGGATCAGCTCCGCGCCCGTATAGACGCACCGCTCGGTCGCGGCGAAGCCGTCCCGCGCGACGACGAGGACGATCTCCTCCGCCGACGAAACGTCGTGCTTCACAAAATCGGAGTAGCGAAAGCGCGAGACGATCCCGAGGATCACACAGACGATCACCGCCGCGCCGATCCCCGAAAAAAGCGAGATCGGGAGGAAGTAGTACCAATTCGTCTCCGTCCCGCCGACGGCGGCATGGAGGATCAAAAAGACGAGGATAAAAACGGCGGCGGCGACGAGCCAAAGATACTTCGCCGTGACGGCGTAGATATTCGCCGCGCTCCCCGAGTTGATGTCCTTTTCGACGTAATAGCCCGACGCGGAATAGCTCACCTCCGGCGGCTCGACGGCGGCGTAGTTATACTTCGGCGGGATGATCCGCTGGGTCACGTGACAAACGTCGGCGGAGAGCTGTCCCTCGGCGATCGAGCGACAGCGGATCAGCTGTTCGTTATCCTCAAAGGCGTTTTTGGGAAGGAGATAGACCTCGCCGTCGTCCGTCGTGATCGATAGCTCCTGCGGGCGCTCGGTATAATCCCTCACCATATCCCACGGATAGATCCTCGGGACGTCGGAGGTATCCTCAAATACCGAGAAATAATCTCCGAAAAAATAGGTGAACGCGGTCTGACCGACGTATACCCTCTCGCCCTTCAGCAAGTCGAATGCCATAGCGGATACCAACCTTTCCGGGGCGTAGCCCCTATATCGACATAATGAACCTTATCTTTTATATCGTCCGAGATCGCGAAAACTAAAGCTTTTTTTAAAATTTTTTTATTTATTTTTTTTTGGGAAGGGATCTCTCGGCGAGAGATCAAAAGCGGCGAGCCGCTTTTTCCCGACGATCGACAGTCGTAGCGGGGAAGCCGCTCCTTCCCTAAACGAACGACAAGTATCACATCCGCTTCCCGAAAATTTGTACCCAATAGGTCACGTCCCCGACCTTATAATAATAGATCCCCGTCACGTCACAGTCGGAGAAGGTGATGTTTTTATCGTGGGTCGGCGAGGCGATCCACGCCGAGGTGATATATTCCGGGGTACTGAGCCATCTCTCCGTCCAGCCGATATTCTCCGCCGTCACGCGGTAGTCAAAGCCGACCTCCGCTAAAACGGTGTAACATTTGCGCCCGTCCGGGCGGTCGTGGCTATATACGACGGTCAGCTCCTTCGCCCGAATTTGAGCCGCCTTATAGAGATCCTCGTCCATGGTGAGCGGGTCGATCCCCTTCTCGGCGCGGCGGGCGTTGACCCGCTCTAAGATCTCGAGCGCGTCCGCGTCATAGGTCGTCTCCGCCGATCCGTCCGTTTCGGCGTCCGCCGCTTTTTCGCCGTCCGCGCTTTTTACGCCGACCGCTTTTGTGACCACGGTCTTGATCCGCTTACTGTCCCGATAGCCCGCCTTGACCGCGACGGCGCGGAGGGTCGTGTCCTTTTCGACATAAAACGGCTCGTCGTAAAGCGCCGAGGCGGTCGACGGCTTCGTCCCGTCGGTCGTATAATAGATCGCCGCCCCCTCCGTCTCGGTGGAGAGCGTGACGCGATAGCCGTCGCCGTCCGGCGCGGCGATCCGCGTCGGCGCGGCACAGCGCGCGTTCAGCTCGATCTTTAGGGTGGCGACCTTTTTGCCCTTTTCGTTATATTCCGCCGCGCGTACCGTGACCTGATTTTTCGCCGAGAGCCGCTTTTTATATTCCTTTGACTCGGTCGTCGGCTTTGAGCCGTCCGCCGTATAATAGATCGTATGGGCGGGGTCGGCGGGGAGGAGGGTGAGATAGGTCCTTTCCTCGCCGTATTCGATCTCATAGGCGATCTCTTTTTCCCCGTCGGCGTAGGCGATCGGCGAAACGAACGAGATCGCCGCGACGATCGCCGTAAGACGGAGAAGGAGCTTTAAAACAAATTTTTTCATACAATACGCCCTCCAAAAAAAGCGCGGGTGAAGCTAAAACAAAAAACCGTTTTGCGAACGCAAAACGGTTTTGGAGCGGATTACGAGGCTCGAACTCGCTACCTCCACCTTGGCAAGGTGGCGCTCTACCAGATGAGCTAAATCCGCGGAAATGGTGCCTCCGGTCGGAATCGAACCAACGACACGGGGATTTTCAGTCCCCTGCTCTACCGACTGAGCTACAGAGGCATCATCTGGCGACCCGAATGGGGCTCGAACCCATGACCTCTAGCGTGACAGGCTAGCGTTCTAACCAACTGAACTACCGGGCCTTATGGTGGGAGTTACAGGGCTCGAACCTGTGACCCTCTGTTTGTAGGACAGATGCTCTCCCAGCTGAGCTAAACTCCCATGCCGTATTCGGAAATCAGGTTATGACCCGTTGCGACGTTATCTATTATACAACATCTTGTCCGTAAAGTCAAGGGCTTTCTTTGAATTTTTCCGATTTTGTGGATTTTGCCGATTTTTGAGACAATTTCCGTAAAAACTTGGGCTACACCGCACAATTATTGTCGTTCGAGTGGCAGTCAGATTTTTCGTCAGATTGTACAGATTTTATGCAGGAAGGCTGACGCCTTTCAAAGAAAATCTGTGCAATATGGCGGAAAATATGGCTGTCAATCGGACGGCAAAGTCTCAAGCGGTAATTGCGCGGTGTTGCCCTTGTAAGAAATCGTGTATAGGCGACGTAAAAACGCGCATACTTTTTTTAGCGCGATCGCCCCGCGCGTAGATCATCGCGGGGAAAAGCGCCTTCCCCAAAAACAAAAAAAACGAAAACCGAAAGGAATGGTAAAGATCGGTATGATGGATAAGATCGCCTTATTTATCCTGTTGATCGGCGGGATCAACTGGGGGCTGGTCGGGCTTTTTGGCTTTGACCTCGTCGCCTGGATCTTCGGCGGCTCGGCGAGCGTTATCAGCAGGATCGTTTACATCGTCGTCGCGCTCGCGGCGCTCTGGTGTATCTCACTCTTCTTTAAGCGAAACGAGCTGGTCGAGACGGACTAGCGGATCGATAAATCCCTGGAGAATTTCTCCGGGGATTTGTTTTATATAGTTTTAGCAGACTATGCTTCCGTTCGGTACGCTCGGGTCGAGGGTCACGACGCGGACGTTATCGTTCCCCGCGTCGCTCGAGAGGATCATCCCTTCGCTGACCTCGCCGCAAAGCTTCGCGGGCGTAAGGTTGGCGACAAAGACGATCTTCTTCCCGATCAGCTCCTCGGGCTTATAATAGGCGGCGATCCCCGAGACGATCCGGCGTCCGCCGCGCCCGTCGTCGATCGTGAGCTTTAAGAGCTTTTTTGACTTCGCGACCTTTTCACAGGCGGTGACCTCCCCGGTACGGAGCTTGATCGCGGAGAATTGATCGATCGAGATAAGGCTCGCCTTGTCGAGGTCTTCGTCCTCCTTGACCTCGACCTTCGGCGTTAAGATCGCGTTGAGCGCCTCGATCTCCTTCTCGAGATCGATCCGGGGGAAGAGCACCTCGCCCTTTTTGACCGTCACCGTTTTGGGAAGGACGCCGAAGCGGCGGTCTTGTTCGTAGCGCATATCCTCCTCGGAAGCGCCGATCTGTTCGGCGACCTTGGGCATCGTCTCGGGCATAAACGGCGTAAGGAGGAGGGCGCAGATCCGGACCGTCTCCAACAGGTTATATAAGACCGCCGCGAGGCGCGGGCGGTTCGCCTCGTCCTTGGCGAGGAGCCACGGGGTCGTTTCGTCGATGTATTTATTCGCGCGGGAGACGACCTTAAAGATCTCCGCGAGGGCGAGCGAGAGCTGGGCGTCGTCGACGAGCTTTTCGACCGTTTCGGATAGCCCCGACGCCATCGCGATCAGCTCCTCGTCGAGCGGGTCGGCGCTTTGTTCGGCGATGAGCGTCCCGCCGAAGTACTTCTCCGCCATCGCGACGGTACGCGAGACGAGATTTCCGAGATCGTTCGCGAGGTCGGCGTTGATCCGCCCGATCATGATCTCGTTTGAGAAGTTACAGTCCGAGCCGTAGGGCATATCGCGGAGGATCTGATAGCGTACCGCGTCCGAGCCGTAGCGCTCGGCGAGAATAAACGGGTCGATGACGTTCCCGACGGATTTACTCATTTTCTGTCCGTTAAAGTTGATCCAGCCGTGACCATAGAGCCGCTTTGGGAGCGGGAGGTCGAGCATCATCAGCATGATCGGCCAGACGATCGAGTGAAAGCGGACGATCTCCTTCGCCGTCATATGGAGGCTCGCCGGCCAATATCCCTCAAAGTCGTGATATTCGTCGTTCCCATAGCCGAGGAGCGAGATATAGTTGATGAGCGCGTCCATCCATACATAGATCGTATGCTTTGGGTCAAAGTCGACGGGTACGCCCCATTGTACCGTTGTACGGGTGATACAAAGATCCTCCAAGCCCGGCTTGATGAAGTTATTCACCATTTCGTTGACGCGGGAGCGCGGCTGGAGGTAATCCGTCTCGGTGAGAAATTTCTCGATCCGCTCGGCGAAAGCCGATAGCTTTAGGAAGTACGCGTCCTCGTCCGCGTCGATGACCTCCCGCCCACAGTCGGGACACTTCCCGTCCACGAGCTGGGTCGGCGTCCAAAAGCTCTCACAGGGGGTACAATACTTCCCGCTGTATCGGCTCTTATAAATATAGCCCTTATCATAAAGCTCGCGAAAGACCTTTTGTACCGAGCGGACGTGCGCCTCGTCGGTCGTCCGGATATAGCGGTCATAGCTGATATTCATCGTCTTCCACAGTTCTTTAAAGTGCGCGACGATCGGGTCGACGTATTCCTTGGGGGTGATCCCCTCTTCCCGCGCCTTTTGTTCGATCTTTAGACCGTGTTCGTCCGTCCCGGTCGAAAAAAGCACGTCGTACCCCTGCATCCTCTTAAAGCGCGCGATCGCGTCACAGGCGACAGTCGTATAACAGTGACCGATGTGCGGATTTCCCGAGGGGTAATAGATCGGGGTCGTGATAAAAAATTTTTCCTTCATCTTCGTTTCGCTCCCTAAAAGCGGCGTTTTCGCCGCGAAATCTTATCCTTTATTTTATCATAAACCGACCGTTTTGGCAATATGTAAAAAATTTTAAAAGAAAAATTTACATTTTTCACAGAAAAGACTTGATTTTTTCGTAATTTTCTATTAAAATAGATGTGTGTGGATTTTTTGTCGGCTCTCACGATCCGTAAAGTCCATCGGTACGAACGGCGAAAGCGCCCCTATGCGCGGGAAGGTTCGGCTTTCCCGAGAGCCGGAAAGCGCTCCGCCGAAACAGGCAGATTGCCGCATGAACCGAAAGCGAACGCGTAAGAGGTTCTGAAGAAAGGACAAAAAAATGTCAAACAGATTGTTTCAAGGCGTAGTACATCAGATGAGAGACACCATCGGACGGGTGATCGGCGTCATCGACGAAAACGCGACCGTCGTCGCGTGCAGCGAGCTGTCGCGGGTCGGGACGAGCAACGACTTTTTCTCGATCGAGCTCGGCGAGTCGCACGATATTTTTATCCGTGACGGTTATACCTATAAGCCCTTCGGTGTCCATGTAAAACCCGACTACGCGGTCTTTGTCGAGGGGACCGACGAGAGCGCGGGAAAATACGCCTCGATCCTCGCGATCTCGCTTTCGAGTATCAAACAGTATTATGACGAGAAATACGATCGGAATAACTTTATCAAGAATATCATCCTCGACAACGTCCTCCCCGGGGACATCAGCGTCAAATCGCGCGAGCTCCATTTTAACGCCGACATCAGCCGCGTCGTCTTTTTGATCAGTATCGTCGCGACGAACGACGTCTCGGCTTATGACGTGATCCAAAACCTTTTCCCGGATAAAAACAAAGACTTTGTCTTTAATATCACCGAGTCGGATATCGTCCTCGTCAAGGAGATCAAAAACAACATCGACGTCAAGGATCTCGAGAAGCTCGCCCGCTCGATCTCGGACACGCTCTCGACCGAGTTTTTTACCCGCGTAAACGTCGGGATCGGTACGCCCGTCATGGGCGTAAAGGGTCTCGCGCGCTCGTTTAAAGAGGCTCAGATGGCGATCGAGGTCGGGAAGGTATTCGACACGGAGAAGAATATCGTCAGCTATGATAACCTCGGGATCGCGCGGCTCATCTATCACCTCCCGACGACCCTCTGTGAGACCTTTTTAAAGGAAGTATTCAAAAAAGGCTCGATCGACTCGCTCGACCACGAGACGCTCTTTACGATCCAGCGCTTTTTTGAGAATAACCTCAACGTCTCGGAGACCTCGCGTAAGCTTTTCGTTCACCGTAACACGCTCGTTTATCGTCTCGATAAGATCAAAAAGCTGACCGGGCTCGACCTTCGCCAGTTTGACCACGCGATCATCTTTAAGATCGCGCTTATGGTGAGGAAGTATCTCTCCTCCGACCCGGTAAAGCTTTAAGCGGTTTATTCTTATTATTTTTTATGGAAGGAGTGCGGTCGGGCGACCCGACCGTACCGGGTCTTGTTTGGCAAAAAATTTTATGGCGAATTTGACGAATTTTTTGGGATCGCGTAATTTTTTGGCAGTCTCCGACGTATGATGAAATGCCATAAAAACGAATCGGAAACCAAGAGGAACATTACATGGTAGAATTAAAAAACGTAGACGTACATTATAACGACGGCGCAAAGGGCGGCTTAGACGCGCTCAACGACGTCAGCCTCAGGATCAACGACGGAGAATTCGTCTTTATCGTCGGTAACAGCGGCGCGGGAAAAAGCACGCTCTTAAAGCTTTTAACGCGCGAGATCCAACCGAGTAGCGGGCGCGTCTTTGTCAACGGCTATAATCTCTCTAAGCTAAAGAACCGAAAGCTCCCGTACTTTCGCCGCTCGCTCGGGATGATCTTTCAGGACTTTCGCCTGATCCCGACGCTGACGGTCTATGAGAACGTGGCGTTTGTCCTCCGCGTGATCGATAAATCCAAGAGATACATACGCCAGCGCGTCCCCTATGTCCTAAATCTCGTTAAGCTCGGCGAAAAAGCGAAATTTTACCCCGGACAGCTCTCCGGCGGGGAACAGCAGCGCGTCGCGATCGCGCGCGCCTTCGCCTGTGACCCTAAGATCATTATCGCCGACGAGCCGACGGGGAACATCGACCCCGAGCTTTCGTATGAGATCGTCGAGCTTTTAAAGGAGATCAACGAATGCGGGACGACGGTCATTATGGTCACGCACGAGCATGATCTTGTGAAGTACTTCGGCGGACGGATCGTCCGATTACAGGACGGGGTCGTCGTTTATGACAATTATATCGAGGGGGACGACGGATATGAGGATGAGTAATTTTAACTACCTCGTTAAAAAGGGGGTAGGCTCGGTCTTTAAAAACGCGATGATGTCGGTCGCGAGCTTTTGCGTCCTCTTGGTGAGCTTGATCTTGGTTGGTCTCGCGACGCTCCTCGCGATGGACATCGGGATCGTCCTCTCGAATATCGAGGGGAAAAACGAGATCGAGGTCTATGTCTACGGCGACGTTGAACAGACCGTCTTGACCCATATCACCGACGCGATCGACGCGAACTCAAATACCGGGAGCGTGATCTTTTATTCCAAGGACGAGGCTTGGGAGGACGAACGCGAAAAGCGCCCCGAGCTCGGCGAGCTTTTTGAATACCTCCCCGAGAACCCGATGCCCCATACCTTCCGCGTGACGGTGAAGGATATTTCGCTCATCTCTCAGACGGCGGAGGAATTCGGGACGATCGAGGGGGTCGAGAAGGTCGCCGCGCCCTACGACTTCGCCTCGGCGCTCGTCAATATCCGAACGACGCTCACCGTGATCGGCGGGGCGCTTCTCGCGGTCATGATCATAACGAGCGTCATCATCATCTATAACTCGATCCGAAGCAGCGTTTACGCCCGTAAAAAGGAGCTCAACATCATGCGGGTCGTCGGCGCGACCAACTCCTTTGTCAAGATCCCGTTTTTTATCGAGGGGATGGTGATCGGGGTCGCGGCGGGGGTCGTCTCTTGGATCGTGACAAAGCTCACCTATGACGCGATCGTCGAGCTCTTTAAAGAGAATATCACCGTGTGGCAGATCTTCGGTCTAAACGGGCTGATCCCCTTTGAGAGCGTGACTTGGTGGGTACTCGCGGCGAACTGTCTCCTCGGCGCGCTCCTCGGCGCGATCGGGACGGTCATGAGTACGGCGAAGTATCTGAAGGTTTGATTTTTGTACGGGTGTGCGGAGCCGCACGCCTGCCCTAAAAGGAAAAAACGAAAACCGACCGGGAAGGAAGGGTCGATATGAGGCACAAAACAACATCAAAATTTCTGCGTTCGACGGCTTTCGCCGCGGTTCTCTCTCTGACCTGTGCTATAATCGGTACGAGCGGGTTTCCGAGCTATGCCGACGATACGATCGAGGCGCTCGAGCAGAAGATCAAGGACAACGAGGAAAAGATCGAGGAGATCGACCAAAAGATCGCCGCGACCGAGGGGAATATCGCCGAGAGCGAGGCGCTCCAGAATTATTACTGGGACAAGGTCGTCGCCCAACAGGATCAGATCAACCTCTTAAACAACAAGCTTTACGCCAAGGAGGAGGAGATCGGGGCGAAGGAGGACGAGATCGCCGCCAAGGAGGTCGAGATCGCCGATACCGAGGCGCGGATCGCCGATAAGATCACCGAGATCGCGAACCTCGACGCCCAAAACCGCGACAATATCTATAAATTCGGTCAGATCATACGGACGATGTACATAAACGACAGCGAGGACGTCCTCTCCGTCCTCGCGGGGTCGACGGATTTTTACGATATTTTCGTTCGGACGGAGATCATGAACAGCGCGAGCCGTCAAAATCTCGAGTTTATGGAGTCTCTCCTCGACGATATTCACCGCCTAGAGGACGAACAGGCTCAGCTCGAGGCGGATCGCGTACAGCTCGAGCTCGATAAAGCGGCGCTCGAGGGCGAGAAACAGGATCTCATCGCCGACCGAAACGACCTCGACGAACAGCGGAAGTACGCGAGCAGTCTAAGCGCCCAGTATAACGAGGAATATAATACCTATACCGCGCAAATTCAGGATTATGAGTATCGGATCAGCGTTCTCGATCAGGAGAAGAAGGCGAGCCGCGCCGAGATCGAGGCGTATCAGGCGCAGATCGACGAGGAGATCCGTAAGGCTCAGCTCGCCGCGAGCGGGACGGTCGTCTATGACGACGGCGAGTGGCACTGGCCGCTTGACCGAAAGTTTCATATGATCACGACCTACTTCGGCTACAGCGAGTTTCACAGCGGCAATCACGGCGCGATCGACATCGGGAACGGCGGGATCAACGGCGCGAACATCTACGCGATGAAGGGCGGCGAGGTCATCGTCGCCAAAACGACCTATACCCAAGGCTATGACTACGGGATGTACGTCGTCATCGACCACGGGAACGGTTATCAGTCGCTCTACGCTCATTGCAGCGCGATCTATGTGACCGTCGGACAGATGGTCTCTCAGGGGGAGGTCATCGCCTCGGTCGGATCGACGGGCTGGTCGACGGGACCGCACCTTCACTTTGAGATCCGTAAGGACGGCTCGCGGGTCGATCCGCTCGGCTATGTCGCCGTCCCGACCGACTAAGGCAACACCGCACAATTACCGGCTACGCCTTTGCCGTCCCGTCGACAGCCATATTTTCCGCCATATCGCACAGATTTTTTTGAAAGGTGATCTCCCCCGGGCGGGGGAGGTGTCACGCAGTGACAGAGGGGCTGACCGACAGATCAGCCTTCCTGCAAAAACTCTGCACAATCTGACCGCAACAGGATGTTGCGCGACATTCGCCCCAAGCGCCGCACGGACGCGGCGCAAAACAAAGCGAATGTCAGAAAAAACTCTGACTGCCGCCGGAACGACAATAATTGCGCGGTGTAGCCTAAGGAGAACAAAACAACAAAATGAACAAAAAAATTTCACTCGGGATCGCGATCAGTCTGATCGCGATCGCCTGCGCGATCACGTTCGTCGTGACGATGACCGTCTCGCTCAATCTATATAACGCCAAGATCGCGGGCGTCCAACAGCGCGAGGAGATCAATACCCGCCTACAGGAGATCGACTCCTTTGTCCGAAGCTATTCGCTTTACGACGTAAACAACGAGACGGGGCGAAACGGGGTCTATTCGGGCTATCTCGCGGGGCTTAGCGACCCTTACGCCCGTTATTATACGACCGACGAATATTATTATAAGACCATGATCGAGAGCGGCGTTTTAACGGGTCTCGGCTTTGAGACCGAGAACGACGGCGGGTATGTAAAGGTCTCGTCCGTCTACGCGGGTTCGCCCGCCGAGGAGGCGGGGATCGCCGTCGGGGACGTGATCTCGGCGATCGGCGGGGTCGGCGTTCTCGAGCTCGGCTATGACGCGGCGGCTTATCAGCTCCGCTTTGGCGACGAGGGGACGCGTACCGTCCTCCTCGTTCGGCGCGGCGGTGAGGAGAACGAGATCACGCTGACCCGCGCGGCGTTTGAGATCCGCTCGGTGACCTCCGCCTATCTCGATAACGGTATAATTTACCTTCGCCTCGGTACAATAAACGGTAAAACGGGCGGTCAGGTCGCGGCGGCGATCGAGGGTCATATGACCGACGGCGAGGCGGCGGGTTATATCTTTGACCTACGCGACTGTACGAGCGGGAATTACGCCGCCGTCTCCGAGGTGCTCGCGCCCTTCGTGAGCGCGACGACGATCGCGAACGCGGTCTATCGCGACGGGGCGGCGCGCGCCGAGGTCGAGACGACGGCGGAGCGCTATACCGACCTACCGATCAGCGTCATCGTAAACGAGCGGACGGGCGGCGCGGCGGAGCTGATCGCGGCGACGCTCAGGGATTTTAACGGCGCGCGCCTCGTCGGCGTCGGGACGATGGGTTATGGGACGTTACAGGATACCCGCTCCTTCGGCGACGGGACGGCGGTCGAGATCACGGTCGCCGAGATCGTCCCCTACTTCGCCGAGAGTAAGTATGACGGGGCGGGGCTTACCCCCGAGTTTCTCGTCGAATACGCGGGGACGGCGGAGACCGCGCCCGAAAATTACGCAGCGAGCTATGATACCCAGTATAAAAAGGCGATCGAGGTCTTGGGCTAGCGCAAAGGCGAAAAGCGGCGCTACTGCCCAAAAAAATAATTTAACTCAAAAAATATTTTTAAAAAAGGAAGGAACAACAGACCATGGCGAAACAGACAGTTTTAACACAGGAAGGCTTAAAGGAGCTCGAGGACGAGCTCGAGGAGCTAAAGACCGTAAAGCGGCGCGACATCGCCGATAAGATCAAGGTCGCGCTCTCCTTTGGCGACCTCTCCGAGAACTCGGAGTATGACGAGGCGAAGAACGAACAGGGGATCGTCGAGGCGCGGATCGCCGAGATCGAGGCGACGCTCATGAACGTAAAGCTCATCGACACCGACTCGCTCTCGACCGAGCATGTACAGGTCGGGAACCGCGTCACGGTCAAGGATCTCTCGGAGAACGAGATCCTCGTCCTCCATATCGTCGGCTCAAAGGAGGTCGATATGAAGCGCGGGAAGATCTCGGACGAATCGCCGATCGGGAAGGCGCTCCTCGGGCATCAGAAGGGCGACCTCGTCGACGTCGAGGCGCCGGTCGGTATCTTAAAATTTGAGATCATCGACATCGGGAAGTGATCGGAAATCAGCGGGAAAGGACGAACAAGGAAATGGCAGACGAAATTTTAGAGGAGCTTAGCGAGGAGGAGCTGAACGAAAAGCTCTCGGAGCAGCACAGGATACGCTTAGAGAAGCTCGAAAAGCTGAAAGAAGAGCGGCGAAGCCCCTATAAGATCACGAAATTCCCCGTCTCGATCCTCGCAGAGGAGATCCGCGCGCGGTTTGACGCGCTCGAGAACGAGACGGTCAGGATCGCGGGGCGGATCACGAGCTGGCGCGATATGGGGAAGGCGAATTTTATCGACATTCGCGACGGGAGCGACCGTATGCAGGTCTATGTTCGCCTCGACGACGTGGGGGAGGAGACCTTCCGCGAGTTTAAAACTTGGGATCTCGGCGACATCGTCGGGGTCACGGGCTTTGTCTTTAAGACCAAGCGGGGAGAGATCTCCGTCCACGCGCAGGAGATCGCGCTCCTCTCAAAGTCGCTCCTCCCCCTCCCCGAGAAGTGGCACGGGCTAAAGGATAAGGAGGAACGGTATCGTAAGCGCTATCTCGATCTCATCGCGAACCCCGAGATCAAGGATACCTTCATCGCGCGGTCAAAGATTTTACGCGAGATCCGCGCCTATCTCGACGGACTCGGCTATCTCGAGGTCGATACCCCCGTCCTCCATACGCTCGAGATCGGGGCGGCGGCGCGACCCTTTGTGACCCACCATAACGCGCTCGACATCGATATGTACCTTAGGATCGAGACCGAGCTTTATTTAAAGCGGCTCATCGTCGGCGGCTTTGACCGCGTATATGAGGTCGGGCGAATTTTTCGCAACGAGGGGATGGACGCGACGCATAACCCCGAATTTACCTCGATCGAGATGTATCAGGCGTACACCGACTACTTCGGTATGATGGATCTGATCGAGAATATGTATCGGACGGTAACGCTGAACGTATGCGGGACGGACACCGTCACCTATCAGGGGAAGGAGATCGCGGTCGGGAAGCCCTGGGCGCGGCTCACGATGATCGAGGCGGTCGAGAGGTACGGCGGCGTGAATTACCGCGACTGGGCGACCGACGAGGACGCGCGGGCGGCGGCGAAGGCGAAAAACGTCGAGATCAAGGAGAACGCGACAAAGGGCGACGTTTTGATCGCCTTCTTTGAGACGTTCGTCGAGGACGAGCTGATCCAGCCGACGATCGTCTATGACTACCCCGTCGAAAATTCGCCGCTCGCGAAGCGCAAGGCGAGCGAGCCGGCTTTCACCGAGCGATTTGAGTATTTCATCAACGGGTGTGAGTTCGGGAACGCCTTCTCGGAGCTCAACGACCCGATCGACCAGCGCGAGCGCTTTCGTAAGCAGGTCGAGGAAAAGCGGAAGCAGGGCGCGAACGCCGAGATCGACGAGGACTTTATTACCGCGCTCGAGTACGGCTTACCGCCGACGGGAGGGCTCGGTATGGGCTTGGATCGGCTCGTCATGCTCCTCACGGACAGCGCCTCGATCCGCGACGTACTCCTCTTCCCGACGATGAGACCGATCGGGTGACGATTCTTTATTTTGGGAAGGCGTTCTCCTTTCGGGAGAACTGTTCTCCTTTCGGAGAACGGAAAAGTGGGGAGGGGTCTCCCCGCCCCGCGCCTTCACAAAAAGAAAAAACCAAACAAGCAAA
Source organism: Roseburia sp. (assembly GCA_023666265.1). Classification (GTDB taxonomy): domain Bacteria; phylum Bacillota; class Clostridia; order Oscillospirales; family Ruminococcaceae; genus Ruminiclostridium_E. The sequence continues at coordinate 74,042 of JAMPCH010000004.1, read as the reverse complement.
AAGGAAAACTATGGCATATCAGGACGATAAGCGCGAGCTTTTAAAATTAAAACAGGGCCTCATCGAGGAGAGCGAGACGATCCGGGAGGAAGAAAAGCCGGTCTACGAGCTTCACGGGTGGAAGCGCGTCGCGAATTTTTTTTACCATTATAAGTGGCACGTCGTCGTGATCGCTTTTTTCGTCGCGGTCGCGGGGTTTTTCCTCTATGATATGTTAAAGGACGACGTCGGCGACCTACGCGTCCTCGTCGTCGCCAAGGACAGCGACGTCGCGGCGAACGTCGGCTATAAGACGCAGGATCTCGAGCTTGCCTTTGAGCAGTACTGCCCCGATTTCGACGATAACGGCTATGTCCACGTCGACGTATATAACATCGACCTCAGCGAGAATATCCAACAGGATTATATGCTCGGGAACGTCACCAAGCTCACGGGCGAGATCGGCTATGGCGAGGCGCAAATGTACCTCCTCGATACCCCCGCGCTCGAGAGTATCACGACCGACGGCGATCTCTCGGGCTTCGTCGATCTCTCGGCGCTCTATCCCGACGATCCCCAAGTGGACGGCGTTTTTTATCGCCTCTGCGGGAGCGGTCTCGCCACCCTCGCCCATTACGTCGAGGCTTGTCCCGAGGATCTCTTCCTCGTCGTTCGGAAGGTCGACGAGCGTACCGCAAATCACGACCGCGCCGAAAAGGCGCAGAAGCGCGCCCTCGAGGTCATGGATCATATCGTAAGCGACACCTTCGCCGGTTGGCACTTTGAGGAAGGTCGTATCTACGGGATCGAGGAGTAGAGATTTTTTAAGAGATAATTAAGAGAAAAAATATCAGCGGGGGCGTTGCCCCCGAACCCCCACTTCTTTTTGTGCCAAAAAGAAGCAAAAATCTGTATTTGTTTCTTTCGATTTTCTGCTGATTGTAAATCTGTTATATCGGACAATTTATCTGTAAAATGACCGAATTTTACAGATGTGTGCATCTGCTGAAATCTTTTCGATCGGTTTTGCTCAAATTGCAATTTTCCGTAATTCGACAATTTTGGATTTGAGAAAAATCGGATAATATTACGGTTCTGTAAGTTTGAAGGAAACTGAAAAAAATGATATTGCTTTTCGCTTCCTTTTGGCACAAAAGGAAGCAGGGGTGTGGGGACAGCGTCCCCACGATCTCATTTTCTTTCTCTCGTCTCCGTTATCTCTCACAAAAACCGTTTCAGACCGTCGGCGTACTGTTCCTCGTGGCTTAAGAGCGCCTCCGCTTTTTTAAGGGTCGCGCCGCTTGCGCGGTTACAATGATTGACGGTCTCGGCGATGTCGATGATCCCCATATTCGTCCCATTATACATAAGCTTGGCGATCCCGCCCCGGCTATCGTCGGCGAGGGTCTTCATACTGATCCCGATATGGGACATGGCGGCGTTCATTTTGGGGACGGGCTCGACGCGTCCGCCCTCCTTCTCGATCTCGGACTTCAGGCTTTTACAGGTCTCCTCGTAATAGCTCTGCTGCTTCCCGATATAGGCGCGAAGCTCCTCGCTCCCGCACTTATCCGAGACCTGTTTGATACAGTCGGACGCCATACGGCTATTCTTATAGATACAGTTTAAAATATCAAGATCTTGCTCTTGTAACATACAGATACCTCCGTTTTTCGGAAAATTTACGGTATTAGTGTTTACGGAAAGGACGGATTTATGCAGAGAGAACCGGCGTTTAAAAAGCTCATAAAAGGGTTGGGCTTCGCCCTATTCGGGAATATCCTGAGCGGGATCATGGTGATCTCGATCGCGCCGTTTATCGGCGTTTGGGCGATCTCCTGCTTCGCGTTCCTATTGACGCTCGTGATCTATCTCTCGCTGATGTTTACCGTCGGCTTTAACGACGGGCGGCGGGAACAAAGCCTCGTTAAAAACCACCGGGTCGACGAGCCGAAAAAAAGCGGCTGGCTACTCTATGGGCTTGTCCCGGGGGCGGTCTTTTGTGTCCCCGTTCTGATCCTTCTTCTCGGTATTTTTGGGAAGGCGGCGGTCACCGGCGAGTATATGTTCGCCTTTCGCTTTCTTTGCGGCGCGATCCAGCCGCTCGTCAATATCGGCGGCTTTCAGGGCGCGGCGATCGCCGAATATCCCCTTTGGTTCCCGCTCGCGGGTATGGGGCTTTACCTGATCGGTTCACCGCTCGCGTCGGCGATCGGCTTTCGCTTCGGATATGACGAGGACCTTCGGAAGAATTTTATGTACGAAAATGAAAAAAAATAGATCTCCTCGGGAACTTCGAGGTGGTCTAATCAAAAGGAGGGATTTTTATGGAGATACGTTTCGCCGAGGAGCGCGATATTCCGGGGCTGGATCGCCTGTTGTTACAGGTACTGACCGTCCACCACAACAGGCGACCCGATCTGTTTAAGGGGAACTGTCGAAAGTACACCGACGACGAGCTTCGCGGGATCATCAGAGACCCCGAGCGCCCGATCCTCGTCGCCGCCGACGAGGGCGGCGAGGTCATGGGCTACGCCTTTTGTGTCCTCCAACACCACCCGAACGACAATATCCTCACCGACATTAAGACGCTCTATATCGACGATCTCTGCGTGGACGAAGTCCTTCGCGGGAAGCGCGTCGGGACGGCGCTCTATGAGGCGGCGCTCGACCTCGCGCGAAAGCGCGGCTGTTATAACGTGACGCTCAACGTCTGGAGCTGTAACGAAGCCGCCACGCGCTTTTACGAAAAATGCGGTCTTAAACCGCAAAAGGTCGGTATGGAGAAGATCTTGTAGATTTTTTGAGAAAGAATTAAGAGATTTTTAAGAGAAAGAGTAATACTCAGCGGGGGACTCCGTCCCCGCAAGCAGGATGCTTGCAGGTGAACGCCCCAAGCGCCGCAGGACGCGGCGCAAACAAAGCGTTCACCGAGACTCGTCCGCGACCCTTTGAAAAGGCTTGACCTAAACTTTTGTATTGCTTTTTACAGTTTATTTGTTATATATAATTCGCGGTATTAGACAAGATTTGTTTAATACCGCTTTTTATTTTGGGAAGGGTTTATTCCGCCGTGTCGGTAAAAATTGGGGAAAGGGGTGTGTTTTCTTCCCTTTTTCTAACAAGTGCAGTTTTGAGAAACTGCGGTAATTTTTTTGCCACTTTGTCCGACCAAAGTGGCGCAAAGCTCGCCTCGGCAAAAG